>JANQYF010000034.1:0-4587 GCA_030729045.1 Ilumatobacteraceae bacterium | reverse complement strand
GCGAATGTCAGATTCATCAGTGGCAAATAAGCACGTACGGAATTGACCGTCTGATGTAAGTCGCACGCGGTCACAATCGCCACAGAACGGGTGAGTAACACTTGGAATCACGCCAACAGTTCCCTTGCCATCAAGGAAGCGCCAACGGTCTGCTGGTGCTGCACCACGCGATGGCATCAGTTCCAGTGGGAACTCGGCTGCAATCGTGGCAACAATCTCGTCTTGGCTGACAACCTTGTTGCGTTCCCACTCATTGGTGGCATCAAGTGGCATGAACTCGATGAAGCGCACTTCAACATTGTTGTCGCGGCCATAACGAACAAGATCAAGAATCTCATCGTCGTTTGCGCCACGCTCTACAACTGCGTTCACCTTCATAGGCGAAAACCCAGCAACTTGTGCTTCTGCAATTCCGGCTAGCACGTTGTGCAGCTCGTCACGGCGTGTCATGGCAAAGAATCGCTCTGGCTTCAAACTGTCGAGGCTGACATTGATGCGATCAAGGCCGGCATTGCGCAGTTCAAGTGCAATGTTGCGCAGTGTTGCACCATTCGTTGTGAGAGCAATATCAGGCTTTGTGCCATCTGGCAGGCGCAATGCTGCAAGCTTTGAAATCAGTTGCGGCAAATGTGCACGCACTGTTGGTTCCCCACCAGTCAAACGCAAACTGTCAACACCAAACTTCTCTACACAAATGCGAGCCACGCGCTCAATCTCTTCATATGTCAGAACTTCAGAACGGTCTAGCCAGGTCATGCCTTCAGCTGGCATGCAATAGGTACAGCGGAAATTGCAGCGGTCTGTGACAGAGATACGCAGGTCACGCACCACACGCCCAAAGCTGTCAACAAGATCCATAGGGCAATCCTACGCAGTAATCAACTTGTGACTACTTGGCAGCCGTTGGCCCAGCATCAGCACCAAGGAATGTGACCATTACATCGTCCCCTGCGACGAGCCCATTGCCATCCGAAACCATCATCAGTGCATTCGCTACAGCCGTTGTAGCCAACTGATGACTTCCCTGCTCACTCTGACGACTCACATGTACGCGGCCATCAGCACCCCACGATGCATGCACACGATCGAAATGAACCTTGCCGTCAGGGTTTCGCTTCACTGCATCATCTGTAATTGCCAGCACTTCAGGGCGGTGAGCTGCTGCACCAAAACCCATCATGGTGCGTAACGCTGGTCGTGCAAGAAGTTCAAAACTTACTAACGACGACACAGGGTTTCCTGGCAAACCAAAAATCGGGATCGAAACTCCAGCCGAGTTTGTGAGTGTTCCAAAAGCAAAAGGCTTCGCTGGCTTCATTGCCACTTGCACCCAGTTCATATCTGCAATGCGCGACAGCACAGCTTTCACAATGTCGTAGTCGCCCATGCTCACCCCGCCGCTAGTGACAAGCGCATCGCAACCACCTGTGCTCACAGCGCTGCGCAATGCTGCTTCCAGTTCATCTTCATTGTCGCGAATAATGCCGAGGTCAATTGCTGTTGCACCAGCCTCTTCCACAATGCGCACAAGCATGGTGCGGTTTGATTCACGAATCTGCCCAGCACCTAGTGGAGAACCATCATCTACTAATTCATCGCCAGTGGAGATGACTCCTACCTTCACTCGCGGGTACACCACTACATGTGTTGCATTGATACTTGCCAACACGCCTTCAATCATCGGGGTCACGCGCATACCCGCGGTAACTACCGTGGCACCCACTGCAACATCAGACCCAGCCGCACGAATTGCAGCACCAGCCGGAACTGATTTCAGAATGTTCACGCTGTCTGTGCCAACACGTTCGGTGTCTTCCACCATTACAACGCAGTCACACCCATCAGGAATCGGCGCGCCAGTCATAATGCGAATCGCAGTACCTGCTGTCACCGCAATAGTCGGTGCTGCGCCAGCAGCAAGCTCGCCAATTACGCGTAACTCAACGGGAACATTCGCAACATCGGCAGATCGCACGGCATAACCATCAACTGCGGTGTTGGCAAATGGTGGCACCTGTTCTGTCGCAACAACATCTTGCGCAACAATGCAATCTGCGGCATCTGCACGCGCGACTTGCACAGGGGTGGCAACCGCACAACGGGCCAGCACCATGGCGCGAACGTCGTGCAGTGGAGTCATGGGCGAAACGGTACCTGTGAACGAAGCCACCCACCACTTTTCAGTCCATTCCTGCGATATACCTATTACATGTCGTTGTACAAGGCCCCGTCTGCTTCAGGGCATCAGGCTGCTTGGTCTCGATGGGATGGTTCTCCGGGAAGTTCTGTTGAATTGCGTTGGGAAAACGAAGGCTGGACTGCAGAAATCGGACTACTTGCTGACAGAGCAGTTGCCGTTGTTCGTATGTCTGCATCGTGGGCTGTGCAACAGATGCTGTTGTTTCGTGATTTGCCAGAACCCGACTTGTGGCTTGCAACAGACGGTCACGGCCAATGGGGCGAGATGAATGGCGAACACCGCACAGAACTCGACGGCTGTGTTGATATCGACTTTGCAGGCACTCCGTTTACAAACTCCATCATCACTCACCGCTTGCCATTACAAGTTGGCCACACAGCAGATCTGCAAGTAATCACCATCAATGTTGAAACACTTGGCATTGTGAAGACTCCACAGCGCTACACCCGACATGATGAACATGCGTGGGAATACACATCCCTCATCACTGGCGAACAACACGCAGCAACGGTTGATGAATTCGGTTTAGTTCTCGACGAGCACAACACGTTTCGTCGCGACCGCGACATTTAGTCGCCGAGGCGCTGCGTCAGCCAGGCACGAAACCCTGGCTCAATGTCTGGTCGCGTCAATGCAATGTCAACAACTGCAGTCAACCAACCCATTGGTGTTCCCGTATCCCATCGCTGTGAACGGTTCAACATGCCGGTTAATGGCGAACGTAATGACTGTGCACGCAACGCATCAGTCAGTTGCAGTTCCCCATTTGCATGCGGCTTCAGTGCATCTATTTCTTCGAACACATCAGGGGTCAACACATACCGACCAATAATGATCAGGTTGCTCGGCGCATCTGCTTGCGCAGGTTTTTCCACCACATCAACAATGTCGTATGGCCCTTCATCAGGCGACGAAGCCGACGGCGTAATAACTCCGTATGCAGAAACCTGTTCCATCGGCACGCGCATGAGGCCAACAGCACCAACACCTTTTTTCTCGCACGAATCAACTAGCGCATTCAACAATGTTGCATCGCCCATGATTTCGTCTGGCAACAAAACAGAAAACGGCTCGTCACCCACAGCACTGCGTGCACACCCAACGGCATGGCCAAGTCCGCGCGGTGCATCTTGGTACACAACACTCACGCGCACATCTGCACCAATACGCGCCAACCTGTTCGCTAGGTCGTCTCGCCCACTGGCACGCACCTTGTCAATCACAGCAGCCGACGGCGCAACGTATGCCTCAACCGGAGTCTTAGAAACATGAGACACCAACACAATGTGTTCGGCCCCAGCAGCTATGGCTTCGTCCATCACCAGCTGCAGCACGGGCACATCCACGATTGGCAACAATTCCTTCGGCACAGCCTTCGTGACCGGATAAAAACGGGTCCCGAGGCCCGCGGCAGGAATAACAGCGGTACGCGATCTCATGGAATCCCACGCTAGCCAGATACCATTTGGCACTCGATGGACCTGAGTGCCAACCCCGGAGACCCCAATGCCCACATACGTATATAAATTCGTTGAAACAGGCGAAACAGTCGAGATTTTCCAAGATTTCTCAGAAGACTCACTCACTGAGGCCAAGCACCCTGTCGACGGCACCATGCGCCCTGTCAAAAAAGTCTTTCTTCCGGTCGGCATCACCTTCAAAGGTGGCGGCTTCTATAAAACAGACAGCGGCAAGTCCGGCAGCACTCCTGCCCCTAGCTCGTCTGGCGATTCCTCCTCAAGCGCCGCAGCTCCTGCGCCAGCACCTTCACCTTCACCTTCGTCTTCCTCTTCTGACTAGGTAGTGCACACATAGGTACCTGAAAGGGTTCCTATGAAATCACTCACTTTTTTTCTGCGCACGGCGCTTGCGCAATTCACCACTCTTCTTAATGTGCTCATTCGTGCATTGCAGATTCAACGTCGTGCCCAACTCATTGCAGTTCTCGTTGTGTCTATCCTCATTGGTTTTTTCGTGGCACGGACCGTGCACTCAACACGAGCCACACAACATCAGTGGACTTCCAAAGTTTCCATCTTGGTCACCTCGCGCAACCTTGCTGCAGGTGAATCACTCACTAATGAAAACACTCAATACGTAGCACTACCACTTGCAATTCAGCCTCATCAAGCGCTTACGAAAATTCCGACAGATGCGCGAACCCGAATCGCACTCTCGTCTCGCACTGCCCTCTCAACATCAATGATCATTCTTGATAATGCCCGTATTCAGATTCCTTCTGGCTGGCGAGGAGTAGCCATGCCTACCGACCTTGTGACCCCCACGGTTATTGCTGGCGACCGTGTTGATGTTGTTAGTGCAGACGCAGTTATTGCAGCAGGAGCCTTAGTTATTGAGGTATCGCCCACTAACGGCATCACTATTGC
>JANQYF010000033.1 GCA_030729045.1 Ilumatobacteraceae bacterium | reverse complement strand
TAATACTGAGGTGCGTCTTAGCAATACACACAGGCAAGTTACTGAAACCATTTGCCTCGTACCGTGCAAGTTGTTCATTCGCCAGATCTGAATACTCAACAGCGGCAGCGCCATAAATCTTGGTGGCAACTGCAGAAATCTTGTCTTTCAACGAAGCAGATTCTTCATACAGAAAATGGAAGTTGTTCGGTTCATCGCACGCAGCCACAACCGCATTAGCCAAATCAACTGCCCCGGCACCACCATCAGAGAAGTGAGTGCACACTGCAACACGTGCGCCCATAGATTCAGCAATCTCGCGAATCACATCATGTTCGCTGCCAAAGTCTGTTGGGAAAGCATTTATCGCAACCACTGGCGAGACTCCATGCGCAAGCACATTCTCAATCTGCTTGGCCAAGTTGGCTGCACCAGCCCGAACATCTTCAGGATTCTCCTGCAACATTTCTGGCGGCAACGGCTTACCTGCAACAACTTTGAACAACCCAGAGTGGGCTTTCAACGCCCGAACAGTAGCTACCAATACCGCAGCATCAGGTTTCATTCCTGAAACGCGGCACTTGATATTAAAGAACCTCTCTGCACCCATGTCGGCCCCGAAGCCGGCCTCAGTAATCAAATAGTCGCACATGTGAATACCAATCTTGTCTGCAATCACTGACGAGTTGCCCGTCGCGATGTTGCCAAACGGACCTGTATGAATCAGCGCCGGAGTGTTCTCAAGCGTTTGCATCAAGTTTGGTTTGATGGCATCCAGCAAGATGACAGCCATCGCACCAGCACATCCAATCTGTTCAGCAGTTACTGCCACATCACTTGCTGTGTACCCAACAACAATGCGACCAAGGCGTGCACGAAGGTCTTCCATAGAAGTGGCCAATGCCAACAGCGCCATCACTTCAGAAGCAGCAGTGATGTCGAAGCCAGACGTGCGCTCAATTCCGTCTTCTTTTGAACCCTGGCCAATCGTCACGTTACGTAGTGCACGATCATTCACATCAAGAACACGCTTCCACGTGATTTTGTCAAGCGATAGACCCAGAGCATTGCCCTGATGCAGATGATTATCAACCATGGCTGCGAGCAAATTGTGTGCAGCCGTAACCGCATGGAAATCACCTGTGAGATGCAGATTCAAAATCTCCATCGGAATCACTTGGCTATACCCACCACCAGCTGCTCCACCTTTAATGCCGAATGTTGGCCCCATCGATGGTTGACGCAATGCCAGTAGTCCCACTTTGCCGATGTGCTTCATTGCCTGGGCGAGACCAACAGATGTAGTTGTCTTGCCTTCACCAAGCGGTGTCGGCGTAATGGCTGTTACCACCACGTACTTTCCCGAAGGCCGTGACGACACATTCTCAAGTACCGACAGGTCTATTTTGGCTACATGGCGCCCATAGGGCTCTAGGAATTCATCGCCAATTCCTAACTGGCCCGCAATGTCAGAGAGCGGAGCAATAGTTGCAGCTTGGGCGATATCAAGGTCGGAAGGAAAAGGCACTTCTGAAGTCTCACCCAACTGCCGCGCTCACGCCAAAGCGAAGCAACTCGTCGCCCGTGGCCCCATTGGTCGTAGCCTTACATGACCGTCGAAAGGCATACATGGGAATCATTCGAACGCTTCGATCAGTCGCACGTTTCTCAGTGCCCACACTGTCGCGACAGAAGCGTCGCTTTGAACGCGCCGCCAACATTGCAGATCTTCGCCTCATTGCGAAAAGTCGTCTCCCCCACGGAATTTTTGACTACATCGATGGCGCTGCCGAAGACGAAATCACCATGCGACGCAACGCTGAAGCTTTTCAGCAATATGAATTCGTACCGAGAATTCTGCGCAATGTTTCAAACATCGATACCAGCACGTCATTCCTTGGCCGCACACTCGAATCTCCTCTTCTTTTCTCCCCCACCGGATTCACACGAATCGCTCATTCACAAGGGGAACTTTCAGTAGCTCGCGTCGCTGCCCGCCATGGCCTGCCTTATTGCTTATCTACATTGTCAACTCGATCAATTGAAGAAGTTGCAGCTGTCAGTAACGGGCCAAAGTGGTTTCAGGTGTATGTCTGGCGTGACCGCGAGTTAGTGAAAGACATGTTGGCTCGCGCCCAGGCAAGTGACTACGAAGCAATCATGCTCACAGTTGACACTGCAGTTCTCGGCCGCCGCGAACGCGATGTACGCCGCGGCTTTACTCTTCCGCCCAAACTTGGCCCCGGCACCATCATCGATGGCATCACTCACCCCGCGTGGACCTGGGATTTCATACGAAACGAACCAATTACATTCTCAAACATCGCAGCATCACGAGGAAACACAGGAACCGCCGTCACTTTGTCTGATTTCATCTCTGAACAATTTGAACCCGCGTTGTCTTGGGATGATCTTGAGTGGTTTCGCGCCAACTGGAACGGCCCAATCATTCTTAAAGGCGTGCAATCAGTCGCAGATGCAGTACTTGCTCAGCAACACGGCATTGACGCCGTTGCGTTGTCTAACCACGGCGGCCGACAGCTTGATTCAGCACCTGCTCCACTTGATTTACTCGCCCCCGTTGCCCAAGCAACTGGTGGCACATTGCCTCTCATTTGTGATGGCGGCATCCGTCGCGGCAGCGACATCGTGAAAGCCATCGCGCTTGGTGCCTCTGCGTGCACCTTAGGACGCAGTTATCTCTACGGTCTCGGTGCAGCCGGCGAGCCAGGAGTTGAACGCGTACTTTCCATGCTCACAGATGACATGACACGCACTATGTCGTTGTGCGGTGTTCGCAGTATTTCTGAAATCACACCAGAATTTTTGTCACTTGTTCCGGTCGGACGTATCTAATGAATCAGTACTCGTACATCAATGGCGAAGAACGCCCCGTTGAAGTTCTCGTATTCCGCATGGATCCAGCCGTTGTTGATGAATTCATTCGCCTCGACCACGAAGTGTGGACACTCGGTGAAGCACACATGGAGGGCCTCACAGATATCCCATTCCTTTCAAAGGAAGTTTGGCTCGACAACAGCAAGCCTGGCGAAGTCACCATCGTGTTTGTGTGGGACACGCAAGACGCATGGGACTTTGTGGGCAACACCGAATTTCAGAAGAAACTCCAAGCCGAGTTTGATTCCCGCTTCCCGCATCCGATCGAACTAATCGCCGCACCGCATGAAGATTCCAACTTTGGCATTCATCGCGTCACCCGATTTGAAAGAATAGAAAAATGAGTGAACTTCTCGACGTCTCGTCTGCACGCACCATTGGAGAACTAGGAGACGTTGGCCCGCTTTCAATTGGTTGCTGGCGCCTCACCGGGTCTGATGCCGAAAACACAGCGGTCATTTCTGCAGCTGTGGATGCCGGCATGACCCTTATTGATAATGCAGATGTATACGGACTTGACTGGGGCGGCACTCACTTTGGCGCATGTGAAGAAGCACTCGGAAGAATCTTCTCGGCTATTCCTGGTCTGCGCGACAGAATTGTTCTCGCAACAAAGGGTGGCATCATCCCCGGTGTTCCCTACAACTCATCGGCGGAATACATCACCAGTGCGTGCGAAGCATCGCTGTCACGTATGGGTGTTGACCATGTTGATCTGTATCAAATACATCGTCCAGACCACTTCACCCACCCTGAAGAAATTGCGCAAGCATTCAATTCATTGAAATCACGTGGTCTTGTTCGTGAATTCGGAGTATCGAACTACACAGTCGCTCAAACCCTTGCACTCAACGCATTCGTTGATAACGGACTTGCAACAACACAGCCACAATTGTCGGCCACCCACCTTGACCCACTGCGCGACGGCACCCTCGACTTGTGCATGGAATCAGGTATCACTCCCCTTGCATGGAGCGCACTTGCTGGCGGCTCAATTGCAACTGGCCAAGGCGTTTCACCCGCATTGCTTGCAGTTCTCGACGAACTCGCTGCCCGAGAAAACGTCACGCGTTCAGCAATTGCTATTGCTTTTGTGCTCGCTCACCCATCGCGCCCCGTAGCAATCATTGGTACACAGACTCCATCGCGCATCTCGGAATTGGCACAAGCAACATCAGTGTCGCTTACTCGTACCGATGTATACGCAATCATCCAAGCCAGTGACGGAGCACCTTTGCCATGAGCGAAATAAGTTGGTTCAGCGCGTTATGCGATGACGACTACGAGCAATTAGGAGTTGTCGATACCAACCTGCAAAGCAGCTGGAACCACTGTTCCGACATTGTTCGCACCGTGCATGACGCCGGCTTTGACAACGTTCTGCTTCCCTCCGGATACGACCTCGGTATCGACACGCTTGCATTCGCATCTGCCATGGCACCAAGCATCACAAACATGAAAATTCTTACCGCTATTCGCTGTGGCGAAGTATGGGTTCCGCAATTGGCGCGGCAATTAGCAACCCTGAACCAAATACTTAATGGCAAACTTTCCATCAACATCATTTCTTCCGAAATGCCAGGTGAATCACTTGATGGCCCTCACCGATACGCACGCACCATCGAAACAATGAATTCACTGCGCACTTTGCTCAATGGTGAACGCCTTGATATCGATGGCGAATTCATTCAGCTCCACCTTGATGCACCTCGCATCTGTCGTGAATCACCACAAGCTCCACAGTTCTACTTCGGTGGTTTAAGTGATGAAGCACGTGACGCCGCAGCCGCCGCGGCAGATGTGTACCTCATGTGGCCAGACACTGAAGATGTAATTGCCGCAACCATCAATGATCTTCGTTCACGTGCTGCCACCTACAACAGAACATTGAAGTTCGGTTACCGAGTGCATGTCATTGTTCGTGAAACAGAAGACGAAGCACGAAACGCTGCTGCGCACTTAATCTCCGCAGTCGACGCTGCAACCGGCGACGCAATTCGTTCCCGCTCTCTCGACAGCTCCAGCGTTGGTGTTCGTCGTCAAGCTGAACTGCGCGAATCAGCTGGCTCTGATGGTTTTGTCGAACCCAACCTTTGGACCGGCATTGGTAAAGCCCGCAGCGGATGTGGCGCAGCCATCGTGGGCACGCCTCAACAAGTCATCGAAAAGATTCGCAGGTATGAAGCAATGGGTATCGAAGCCTTCATTTTCTCGGGCTACCCACACAAGCAAGAGGCACAACGCTTTGCAGAACTTGTACTTCCGCACCTCAATCACGGACCACTGTAAAAAACCGTCTACAGTCGCACCATGAGCGACATCACATCACTTCCAGCCGAGTTCCTTTTTCACATCAGTGCAACACTGAATCCACCCATCGTGGTTCCAAATGGCCCGAACGGCACACGCGTCATTGTTCGTGTTACCGGCGGAACTGTGACAGGCCCAAAACTCAACGGAACCGTTGTAGATCTTGGTGCCGACTGGCTCACCATGCGCGCCGATGGCACTGCACAACTTGACGTACGAATTGTCATCAACACAGATGATGGCGCGGCCATTCATGTGTCCTACAAGGGCATCATGTCTCCTGATGCAAACGGCAAGCCGCGCATCATTACGGCACCACTTTTCGAGACTGGCGACGAGCGTTATGCCTGGCTCACCCAGATCCAGGCCATCGCTATTGGAGCACCTGGCCAAAACGTGGTCGATTACGACATCTACCGCTTGGTGTAACTGAACTTACAAAAGCCCACGCGTCATGCGCGAGATCATGGCGTGCCACTCTTCAAGATCAATTGGTTCGTTAGACACATCGTTAACGATGAGACCCAAGCTGTATGCCTGAATAAACACAGCAACGGCACCCGGGTCAAGGTTTTCATTAACGAACTCTTTCGCTTTCAATTCACGAACTATGTCCGCGATTGCACCAGTGAGTCGAGCTTGGGTTGGTCCAAGGGCATTCTTCAATTTTTCAGAGTGACGCGCGCCAGCAAGAATTTCAATTCGATCAGCACGGCGAACCGAACGAGCCGGATCATGAGTAACACGTGAAATCTGGTCAAGTCGGCCAAACAAGTCCTCACGAGACTTTGAGGCAAGCAAGACATTTGCTAATGCCGCAATGTCTTCTTCTACGTAACGTGCGAAGCGCGAGACTTGGGCCTGCATGATGACATCATGAAAATCCTCAAAATGGTGATACAGGGAACCTTTTGAGATATTCGACGTTTCCAGAAGCTGTTCCACCGTGAATCCTTGAGAACCATGCTCGTCGATAAGCATCGCAGCCGAATCAATGAGGTGAACCTTTGTGGGACGAGAGTCGCGCACCCCTCTATTCAATCACCGGATGCGCACCCTAGATGGCATGATAGAGGAATGGCTCATCTTGAAAAACACGCGACTACCCGAATCGGATTACTCCGAGCAATGGTTCTTGGTGCAAACGATGGACTCATCTCTACGGCGTGCTTGGTATTGGGTGTCGCAGCCGCCAACTCAAGCCGCAGTGCAATTCTCACAGCCGGAATGGCTGGCCTAGTTGCAGGCGCAGTCTCCATGGCTCTGGGTGAATACGTATCGGTTAGTTCGCAACGCGACTCTGAAGAAGCAGACATTGCCAAAGAAAAATGGGAACTGGAAACAATGCCAGAACACGAACTTGATGAGCTCACCATGATTTATGCAAACAAGGGCCTGCCTCAGGCCTTGGCTCGCGAAGTTGCAGTGGAACTCACAAAGAACAATGCGCTTGCTACCCACTTGGCTGAAGAACTGGGAATCACTGGTACAAACCTTGCCAACCCAATGGAAGCTGCAGCAGGGTCCGCAGGCGCCTTCACCCTCGGAGCAGCCATTCCTCTGATTGCTATTGCAATCGGAACCGCCTCAACCCGAATAGCACTAACGCTCGGCGTGGTGACTCTCTCGCTGATTGGTCTTGGGTTTGCCAGCGCCCGATACGGCAAGGCCAGTACTGGAAAACCAATATTCCGGGTCGTCCTTGGCGGATTGGTGGCGATGGGAATCACTATGGCTGTTGGCAAGGCTTTCGGGGCAGCGGTCGCCTAGCGCCCACTTTGCACTCACCCTTCATAAACAGCGAGACTGTATGAATGAGCGCAACCTCCACCACAGATAAAGACATTGCCCGCATTGACGCGGCACTTGATGCACTACTCGCAGAGTTCGACCCAAAGAAGGTCGACAACGTCACCTTCCGTGGAGCACGGTTTGACCGCGGACTTGCATGGGTTCATTTCCCAACTGGTCACGGCGGTCTTGATATGCGTCCAGACCTCAACCGTCACGTCGAAGAACGCCTTCGTGCAGCTGGCGCAGCAGCGCAAGACCCTGCAACATTCTTCATTGCTCTTGCTGGTCCAACCATCGCAACGCACGGAAGCGAAGAAGTAAAGAAGCGTTTCCTTCGCCCAATGTTTACTGGTGAAGAAAAATGGTGTCAGTTGTTTTCAGAGCCAGGCGCAGGAAGCGACTTCGCTGGTCTTGGCACAAAGGCAATTCGTGACGGAGATGAATGGATCATCAACGGACAAAAAGTGTGGAACACACTTGCCCACCTTGCCGACTGGGGAATGCTCGTTACCCGCACAGACCCAGATGCTCCGAAGCACAAGGGCATGACTTACTTTGCTCTTGACATGCATGCGCCTGGAGTTGAAGTACGTCCACTTCGTCAGATCACCGGTGAAGCTGAATTCAATGAGGTCTACATGACTGATGCGCGCGTACCTGATGCCCATCGCGTTGGTGAAGTAGGCGAAGGCTGGCGTGCAGCACTCACCACTCTTATGAACGAACGCAGTGCAATCGGCGGAGGCGGTGGCGGAAGTGCAAAGCGCCGTGGCCCAATTGACGAGACCATCAAGATTTGGAAAGAAAAGCCAGCAACCGAGCGCAATGGTGCAGACAAAGACAAGATGATGCACCTGTTCTGTGCAAGCGAAGCTCTGCGTTACACAGTGATGCGAGGCGCACAAGCTGCAAAGGCTGGCAACCCCGGACCAGAGGGCTCGATTGCCAAACTCATGTCGGCAGACTTCAATAAGAAGGTCACCGAATTCACATTGCACCTCATGGGCGCAGAGGCAATGGTGGATTACGACTTCACGTTCCGTCGCCCAGACACATTGTCGGTTGATGGATCATTTGGCGGACCTCGTCATTCGTTCTTGCGTGTTCGTGCAAACTCCATTGAAGGTGGCACAAGCGAAATCATGCGCAACATTCTTGGTGAACAAGTGCTTGGCCTTCCTGGCGAGCCACGCGTTGACAAAGACATTTCGTGGAGCAAAGTTCCTCGTAGTTAAT
Organism: Ilumatobacteraceae bacterium; assembly: GCA_030729045.1. GTDB lineage: Bacteria > Actinomycetota > Acidimicrobiia > Acidimicrobiales > Ilumatobacteraceae > UBA2093. The sequence continues at coordinate 51,838 of JANQYF010000033.1, read as the reverse complement.
TCCGAAAACACAAAAGGGCCACTGCCGAAACAGTGACCCTTCTGTGAAGGAAGTAATTAGTGGTGAACTACGCGGCGCGAAGGCCCACGAGTCCTTTGCTGATGAACGACACAATGGCGTCCTTGACAGGAATCATGCCGTAGACAATGCAGCCGTCAACACAGATGGTCATCCATGATTCACGCATACTGCCGGTCATGGTTGTGACGATGCTGAGGTTGAGTGCCCATACAAGTCCGATACTGACAGCCAAAGTGACGTGGTCACTCAGGACTGGGATTCGGTTGATGATGCCGTCGATCTTCAACGTGCGGGTTAGCGAGTGAAACACTGGCATAACCGCTCCGAGAAGGATGGATAAAAGGATAAGTGATCCAAGGGTGTACATGAGTTGCCTCTTTCGAGTCAGACTCCGCCTACCAAGAATGTAACTAATGTCACACCACTCGTGGTGGATATCCACAGGGTGGGGACAACCCATGATTTGCAGGGCTTTCAGGCGGTCTATGGTTCATTCATGATTCGCCTACGCCAGATAGCTCTCGTTGCCCACAGCCTTGACCAGGCCATCTCAGACATTTCGGGGGCCCTTGATGTCGACGTGATCTACCGCGACCCCGGGGTGGGGTTCTTTGGACTTCACAATGCGCTCTTCTGTATCGGTGACCAATTCCTAGAGGTGGTCTCCCCCATTCAAGAAGGCACTACTGCCGGCCGCTTGCTGGAGAAATTAGGTGGCGATGGTGGGTACATGGCTCTGTATGAAGTGGATGACTTAGATACGCGCATCGACCACGTGAAGTCGCTTGGCATTCGCACCGTGTGGGAGGGCACTGGCGACGCGATTCGTGGACGTCATTTACATCCACGCGATACTGGCGGCACATTGGTGTCACTCGATCAACCAGACATTGCAGGTGAATGGGCATGGGGTGGACCGCAATGGAAATCGCGCCGCGCATCATCAGTTGTGTCAGCAATTGACTCCTTCACTGTTTCAGTTCCTGACCCAGATTTCTCTCGTACGCATTGGACGAAACTCGGCATCAATGAAGCAGTTCGTTTTGTTTCCTGTGAAGAGCAGCCAGAAGGCCTCACTGAAGTAACCATGAAATGTGTTGACTCATCACGCGATGGCGAATCTTTTCAGTTGTGTGGCATCACCATCACCCTGAAGGCGTAGCAACTAATTCCCGGAGTTTGAATGTACAACGCCGCCGACAACAGTGGCAAGTACTGAGATGTCTTTTATCTCCATTGGGTCAACTGCACACGGGTCAGCATCAAGCACTGCGAAGTCTGCAAACTTGCCCACTTCGATGGAGCCGTATTCGTCATCACAATGAAGCAGATACGCAGAACCGATAGTCATTGACTTCAATGCATCAAGCGCTGAGATTCTTTCTGCTTCACCTAAGACATGACCGGTTGAAGTAACACGGTTCACCGCGCACCACATGGTGAACAACGGAGCTAACGGCGTCACTGGTGCATCACTATGAATGGAGTGTGGAATGTCCATACGAACCGCAGTACCAACAGCGTCGAGATGCCTAGCTTTTGCAGGCCCCATAGTGTCGTGACGATGCGTATCACCCCAGAAATACAGGTGATTTGCAAACAAGTTCACACAAATGCCAAGAGTCTTGATTTTGCGGAACATGGCATCTGTTGCCATTTGTACATGCTCTAAACGGTGACGGTGATCCAAACGAGGGTGCGCTTCAAGAAGGCGACGGTAGATGTCAACACCCACTTCAATGGCTTCGTCTCCATTGGTGTGCATTGCTAACTGATAGCCAGCCTTGTGAAACGGAAGCATCAACTTGTATAAGTCTTCTGGGTCACCAAGCCACAAACCATTCGGCGAGCCGCAGCAATAGCCGGGCCAATTCATTCGCGCAGTACGACCTTGAATAGAACCATCTGCAATGAACTTCAGTGGACCCATTGCAAACTTTTCAGAATTGAACTGTTCAAGGTCGACTAACAGATTTGCAATGTCGTCTGGGCTCAGTCGCAACGACATGAAAGTTGCTAATGGCGCATAACGAACACGAGTAGGAAAACCTGGGTGATTCACAACATTTGCAAACCCCTCAATAGATTTCTTTGTCGCAATGTTCGCCAGGTCAGTCACCATTGTGCAGCCGGCTTGACGAGCAAGATGACCGCCGTCCCAGATTGCGCTTTCGCCACCGGCATCTAGATTCACATGAACCCCAAGAAACATTGCGAGCGCTAGCTCGCGAATCTCTCCGGTGATGTTTCCGTTCTCATCGCGATGCACGCCTTCGTCTGTAGTTGTGTTGTCAACACCGGCACGTGCCAACATCGCGGAGTTTGCATGACCAACATGGCCGTTGCTTTGCATCACCCAGATAGGGCGAGTTTCTGAAACAGAATCAAGCATCTCAAGCGTGAGTGTTTGCGAACCGACCATTGATACGTCGAACCCAACAGCAATCAGTGATTCACTGTGGTCTTTCATTTCGCCATGCGCTTTATGGAGTCGTTCGATAATCGCCTCTACTGTTGGACAGCCTGGTTGAACTGAGCCGTCAACTTGACGCCGCGGGTACGAACCCACCCATGGGAAGCGAGACAATGAACCTTCACGAACGATGTGGCAGTGAGCTTCGATAAAGCCGGGCACGATTACTGAATCTACGAATTGATTATCGATAGTGATGTCGTGGCCGTCAAGGTCTGCCAGTACCTGGTCAAGCATGCCCGTATGAAGAACTCTGCCGTCTTGAACGGCTACGGCATTGGCCTGAGACACTGCTGAATCAAGGGTGACAACAGATCGTGCCGTGAACACTGTGACGCTCATATGGTTTCTACTTCCCGACTACATACAAATTGTACAAGAATGGGCATATGACTATGCAACTAGACCCACACACAGACATCGCCTCAATTTCAGGCACGGTGGCAAAACTTCGCAATACATACAACTCTCGAATCACACGTCCGTTGGCATGGCGTCGTCAACAACTTCAGAACATGATCAAGATGCTGGACGACAATGAAGCCGAATTGCTTGAGGCACTCAAAGTGGATCTTGGAAAACCAACTACTGAAGGATTCATTACCGACCTTGCCTTCGTTACTGGCGAAATCAAGTTGATGCTCAAGAATCTCACTAAATGGAACAGCACCGAGAAAGTTCCGACTCCTTTGGTTGCCATGCCAGCAAAATCAGTTCTTATTCCAGAACCACTCGGCGTTGTCTGCGTTATTGCGCCATGGAACTACCCAGTGCAATTGTTGTTGGTTCCAGCAGCTGGCGCTATTGCAGCGGGCAACACAGTCATCATGAAACCATCTGAAGTGTCTCCAACTGTGTCGGGTGTTCTTGCTCGTTTGGTGCCGCAGTACCTAGACACCACTGCTGTCTCATTGATTGAAGGTGGCGTACCAGAGACCACCGAGTTGTTGGCACTAAAGTTTGACCACATCTTTTACACCGGCAATGGGAAAATCGGTCGCGTAGTTATGGCAGCTGCAGCTGTCAACCTCACACCTGTCACTTTGGAACTTGGCGGCAAGAGCCCAGTCATCATTGACAAGAGCGCCAATATCGAAGTTGCGGCTCGTCGCATTGCATGGGGCAAGTGGCTGAATGCCGGCCAAACATGCGTTGCGCCTGACTATGTCTTGGTCGACTCTTCTGTTGAAGACAAATTTGTTAATGCACTACGCACTTCAATTACTGACTTCTACGGTGAGAACCCTCACACCAGCGACAGCTACGGACGCATTGTTTCTCCACGACACTTCGACCGACTTGTCTCATTGATGACAGGTGGAACCCCAATTATTGGTGGCGAATCAGCCGCTGCTGATCGCTATGTTGCCCCGACTGTTCTTGGCAATGTCAACCTGAATGCTCCGATCATGCAGGAAGAAATCTTCGGACCTCTTCTTCCAATTATCAGCGTGAAAGACACGAATGAAGCAATTGAGTTCATCACAAGTCGTGATCACCCATTGGCGTTGTATGTCTTTGCAGAGAACAGTTCAGTAGTGAATGAAGTCCTCGAACGCACCACTGCGGGCGGAGTTACTGTGAACGGCACTTTGTTGCACCTCACTAGCCCTCACTTGCCTTTCGGTGGTGTTGGCGAAAGCGGCATGGGCGGCTACCACGGAAAATCCGGAGTACGCATCTTCCAGCACATGAAGCCAGTCCTAAAGCGCGGCACAAAGATTGATCCGAAAATCTCGTACCCGCCATACACAGAGCGCAAGCTGAAGTTGTTCCGCAAAGTACTGTAAGAACAACCCACACCAAGGAATCACATCATGAAATTTGCAATCGCATTTGCCAACACCGGACCATTCATCAACCCAGACAAGGCTGTTGCCATGGCACAAGCAGCTGAAGCTGCAGGGTTTGAATCATTGTGGACAGTGGAACACGTTGTGGTCCCCGCTGATTACCAATCTCCGTACCCATATAGCGACACGGGCAAAATGCCTGGCGGTGATGATTCCCCTATTCCAGATCCGCTGATCTGGCTCACGTATGTCGCAGCAGCAACCAAGGAAATCAACCTTGCAACCGGAATTCTCATTTTGCCGCAACGTAACCCAGTGGTGCTTGCAAAGGAACTGGCGACTCTTGACTTCATGTCAAACGGACGCATGCTTCTTGGCACCGGCGTTGGCTGGATGAAAGAAGAGTTCGATGCAATCGGCGTGCCGTTCAACGAACGCGGAAAGCGCAACGACGAGAACATTGCAGCGATGCGCGCGTTATGGAAAGAAGACAAGGCGTCGTACCACGGCGAATATGTGAACTTTGATAATTGCATCTTGCGACCACAACCAGTCAAAGGTTCTATTCCGATTCACATTGGCGGTAGTACAGATATTGCTGCAAAGCGCGCTGGTCGTTTGGGCGATGGCTACTTTCCTGCAGGTGGTTCCCATGAGGAACTTGCTCGTATCATCGGCATCACACGCGAATCAGCCATCAAACATGGCCGTGATCCGAAGGACGTTGAGATTACAACAGGCGGCAACGTAATGGGCCCAAATGCGTTAGAAGAAGTCAGCGCTCTTGAGGCTCTGGGTGTTGAACGTGTCGTCGTGCCTGCGTTCTTGTTCTACCGCGGTACGCAAGACACTCTCGCCCAGTACGGCGAAGACATCATTAGTAAAGTCAACTAATTAGTCAATGTCAGTTGCAGCTCCAGAGAACTGCGACTGATACAAACGGTAATAGGCGCCGCGTGAAGCAAGTAGTTCTTCATGAGAACCCTGCTCTACTATTCGGCCATCTTCCATTACAAGAATCACGTTTGCGTCACGAATGGTGGAAAGTCTGTGCGCAATGACGAAGCTTGTGCGTTGGCTACGCAATGCCACCATGGCACGCTGAATCAGTACTTCAGTTCGGGTGTCAACTGAACTTGTGGCTTCGTCGAGAATAAGAATGGTTGGGTCAGCCAGGAATGCACGAGCAATAGTGAGCAATTGCTTCTCACCAGCACTCACTGCCCCACCTTCGTTGTCCAAAATGGTGTCGTACCCCATTGGTAACGAATGAACGAAACGGTCTACATAAGCGGCCTTGGCAGCGGTGCGAATCTGTTCTTCTGTTGCAGACGGTTTTCCATATGCAATGTTTTCGCGAATGGTTCCGCCGAATAGCCACGTATCTTGCAACACCATGCCGATATTTGAACGTAATTCACTACGCGGCATAAGTGAGATATCGCGACCATCAAGAGTGATGCGACCACCGTTCAATTCATAGAACCGCATGATGAGGTTCACCAAGGTGGTCTTGCCGGCGCCCGTTGGCCCCACGATCGCAACAGTGGTTCCTGGTTCAGCCACAAGCGACAAGTCTGTGATTAGTGGTCGATCAGGGTTGTAAGAAAAGCTGACATTCTCAAACGCAACGCGTCCTTGTACTGGCGGTGACGGAACAAACTCAGCCTCAGCGCTTTCCTCTTCAGTGTCCAGAACTTCGAATACACGTTCCGCCGAAGCAACACCCGACTGCAACACGTTCATCATTGACGCTGTCTGGGTGAGCGGTTGAGTGAACTGACGTGAGTACTGAATAAAAGCCTGCACATCACCAAGCCCCATAGAGCCGGACGCAACACGAATACCGCCCACAACAGCAATCATCAGATAGTTCAAGTTTCCGACAAACATCATGGCTGGCTGAATAGAGCCTGAAATGAACTGCGCTCCGAACCCTGCTTCGTACAGTTTTTCATTGGTGGTCGCAAAACGCTCTTCCACACTGCGCTGACGCCCAAACGTCTTCACAATCGCATGGCCTGTAAACGTTTCTTCAATCAAGCCGTTCAATGCGCCGGTGTGGGACCACTGGGCAATGAACTTCTGTTTTGACCGGCGTGCAAGACGATTCATAGTGCTGATGGACAACGGCACAGTGATGATTGCGATGATGGCCAGAATTGGAGACAAGGCAAGCATCATGATCAATACGCCAGCAATAGTGAGCAATGACGTGATGAGTTGACTTAAGGACTGCTGCAAACTCTGGGAAATATTGTCAATATCATTCGTGACACGACTCAATAGGTCGCCTCGCGAGTGGCGGTCAATGTAACTCAATGGCAGTTTGTGAATTTTCGCCTCAACATCAGCTCGCAACGTGAACATGGTTCGCTGCACAACACCAGCAAGCATGAACGTTTGGCTGTACGCCAAAATGAAGGACAAAACATACAGACCAAGGGCTAGTTCCAAGGTGCGATGCAATGAAGTGAAATTGACGCCAGTTTGTCCATCGCGTTTTGTGAGTCCGTCGAACAAAATATCTGTCGCATGCCCAAGGATTCGGGGGCCAAGGACCACCAGCGCAACGCTGACAACGGCAAGAAACATCACCAATATCACGAGGTACTTTTCATCGGCCATCAAGCGGATCAGGCGTTTTGCTGTCTCTGAGAAGTTTTCTGATTTTTCAACAGGCATTCCCACCGTGCTCATACGGGCGGTGCGCAACTCGGAACCCGGCATGTGCTGGGCTGGCTTCTTTTCGTCTTTGGTTTCGTTCTCAGTGCTCATGCCACACCCTCATTTACTGCGGCCTGTGACTCAACGATTTCTTGGAATGTAGGGCAGGTAGCCAACAGTTCATCGTGAGTACCGAGACCAACGCAGGCGCCATCTTCCAGTACCAGAATTTGGTCCGCATCACGAATGGTAGAAACTCGCTGAGCGACAATCACTACAACGGCATCGCGCACTGATGGTGCCAGTGCCTCGCGCAAACGAGCGTCAGTGGCTAGGTCTAATGCCGAGAATGAGTCGTCAAAAAGATAGATCTCTGGGTGACGTATCAGTGCCCGTGCAATAGCCAAGCGTTGACGTTGTCCGCCAGACACGTTAGAACCACCCTGGGCAATAACGGCATCAAGCCCGCCCGGCATTGCGCGCACGAAGTCTTCTGCTTGTGCAGTGCGTAATGCAGCCCACATCTCTTCTTCAGTGGCGTCTTCCTTGCCGTAGCCCAAGTTGCTGGCAACTGTGCCCGAGAACAAGTACGGCTTCTGAGGAACTATTCCGACCCGTGACCACAATGCTTCAGGAGCGAGGTCACGCACATCGACGCCGTCGAGTGACACAACACCGCTGGTTGCATCAAACAAACGCGGAATCAGACTGACCAATGTTGTCTTGCCGGAACCGGTACTTCCGATGACAGCAAGTGTTTGGCCTGCCCTCACAGTGAAAGAAACTTTGTCGAGAACAGGGAGTTCCGCACCCGGATAATGAAAACCAACAGAGTCGAACTGCAGAACAGCGGTCTGTTGTAGTTCTGTAATCGCATTTTCAGAGACAACGACCGAAGTAGGCGTGTTGAGTACTTCTTGAATTCGTTCAGCGCTAACTGACGCACGAGGAATCAGTGCTGCCATCCAGGTGGCCATCATGACCGACATCAGGATCTGCGTGAGATACGTAAGGAACGCAATCATCGCACCAGGCTGCATGAGGCCTGCGTTGATTCGGTCTGAACCGAACCACACCACAGCGACGCTTGAAATATTGATAATCAAGGTTGCTGTTGGGAACATCAACGCTTGCAGGCGACCACCGCGTAGTGCCACTTCAGTGACAGCCGCATTTGCGTCGCTAAAGCGCTTCTTCTCTTCTGGCTCGCGCACGAACGCGCGAACGATTCGGATACCGGTGAGCTGTTCACGAAGAATCTCATTGATGCGGTCAATTCGTTCTTGCATCTTACGAAATGACGGCACCATGCTGCCAATGATGAGTCCGAGCAGCACGGCAAGAATAGGAATGGAGAACATCAAGATGCGTGATAAGCCAAGATCTTGTTGCATGGCAAGAATCACGCCGCCGATTGAGGTGAATGGCGCACTCAACAACAATGTGCAGGTCATCAGTACCAACATTTGTACTTGCTGCACATCATTTGTGATGCGAGTAATCAGCGAGGGCGCGCCGAACTGAGCGACTTCTCGAGCTGAAAAATCATTGACTTGATGAAACAGGCTTCGACGTACGTCGCGCCCGAAGCCCATGGCAACTTTTGATCCGAAATACACAGCAATCACAGAAAAGCCGACTTGCAGGATTGTGACCACCAACATGAGCCCGCCGATACGCCAGATGTACCCCAGATCCTCTTTCACGATGCCGTTATTGATGATGTCTGAGTTCAAAGTGGGCAGGTACAACCCCGCTACGGCTTGAATGGCCTGGAATATGACTACTACCCACAGCAAACCCTTGTATTTCGCGAGGACAGTAGTGAGGAGACGTTTCAACATGCGGGAACCGATTGTACTTGGCAACTAAACATCAACAGAAGCCAGACACATAAGTCACACCGCCATGGGAAGTACTCTTGTGAAAGTGCCAAGCGACTTTGCTCTCAAAACTATGAACTTTGTTCATAAAACAATCCTCACTGTCTCAGGAGGCAAAAAGGGGTGGAGTGCCGGCAATATGCCCGTGTTGAAGCTCACGACAACTGGTCGCACATCTGGGCAACCACGCGAATGCATGTTGACCTCGCCTATTCAACAAGGCGATACATACGTAGTCGTCGCATCACGTGGCGGCGATGACCACAACCCTGCATGGTTTGTGAACTTACGTGCTAATTCAACCGTATGGATAGAAACTCAAACAGAAGCAAAACACGAACGCCGTGCTCGTATCGCAACCTCAGACGAGCGCGATGAAATGTGGCCAATCATTGTTGCCAAATACGCAAACTACGGCGGATACCAATTGAAGACTGAGCGCGAAATTCCGCTCATCTTCCTTGAAAAGGTCTGACCGCACAACACCATTGATCTATCTGTCAGAATCACTTCATGACAGAACCTGTGCTTTATGTGGAACGCGATGACATTGCGATCATCTCAATCAATCGTCCGCACAAGAAAAATACGCTGACTGATGCAGTCATTCAGGGAATCGCCGACGGAATAGACCGCGCAACAAAATCACCTGACGTGTGCGCAATCGTTCTTCGTGGCGAAGGCGACACATTCACCGCTGGTTATGACTTAGCCGCAAGCCCATCAGGTTCAGACGCTGACGAACAACGCAGATGGTCAACGCCATACGGAGCTAAAGGACCTGAGCCACGTGAAGGCGCTTGGGACCCGGTACGTGACTGGCAGTTCATGGGAAACAACGTGAAGCGTTTCATGAAAATTTGGGAATGCCCGAAACCAGTTCTTGGCGAAGTCAAAGGATGGGCCATCGGTGGCGCAACAGATCTTGTGATGTGTTGTGACTTGCTGTACATGGCGTCAGACGCACACATTGGTTATGCACCGAGCCGCATTTACGGAACTCCGACAACCATGATGTGGGTGTATCGCCTTGGGCTAGAGCATGCCAAACAATTCATTCTCACTGGTCGCGCAATTGATGCAGACACTGCGTATCGCATCGGGCTCGTTTCACACGTGTGCCCACCAGACGAACTTGGCGCGTTCATCGAAGAGGAAGCACGCCGTTTCCGTCATATTCCGGCCAACCAACTTGCGCTCAACAAACTGCTCATTAACCAAGCATTTGAAAACATGGGATTACGTACATCGCAGTTGCTAGGAACATTCTTTGATGGCATCACCCGCCATACAGAAGAAGCGCGACAATGGGTTGAAGGCTTTAGCGAGAAGGGCTTTCGTGAAGTTATTCGCGAACGTGATGCCCCATGGCAGGACTACGGTGAACGACCTCGAGAGTAGTCATTCAATGACTAGCTGGCGACACCTAGTATTGCTCTGTGATTAATTGGGCAACAGACATTATCGACTCCATCGGATTGATTGGAGTCGCTTTACTCGTTGCACTCGAGAATGTGTTTCCGCCCATCCCCTCTGAACTCATCCTTCTTCTCGCCGGATTCAATGTCAGCGAAGGCCGATTCGATTACGTCAGCGGTGTCATTGCAGCAACAATCGGATCCGTTGTTGGCGCGTACTTCCTGTACGGAGTTGGTCGGTTGCTAGATGATGAACGAATGGAACGATTCCTCTCAAGCATTGGTCGCTTCGTTGGCCTGAAGAAGTCCGATGTGCATAAAGGTTTTGTGTGGTTTGAGAAATACGGAAACTACGTGGTGTTTTTCGGTCGGCTCATTCCGGTCGTTCGCTCGGTGGTTTCCATCCCTGCTGGCGGTGACCGAATGCCACTTGGCAAATTCACTCTCTTGACCGCTGCTGGTTCCCTCGTTTGGAACATGGTCTGGGTGGCTGTCGGATGGGCTCTTGGTGACCAGTGGGAAAAGGCAGGCGCATGGGGCGATTACCTCCAATACGGGGTTGTTGCCGTTGTTGGCGTCGGTCTTATTGCCCTCATCGTTCGAGCCCGCAGCGCCAGCGGTGGACAGGAATAAGTCCGACTGTAGGATGACATCTCACCAAACGCGGGTGTAGTTCAATGGCTAGAATCTCAGCCTTCCAAGCTGATTATGCGGGTTCGATTCCCGTCACCCGCTCCATATGACAACTGAATCCACCGTTCGTTTTATCGCTCACTTCACAGTGACTAACCCAGACGAATACCGCATCTACGAAAAAGGGTTCTTCCCCATCTTGCGGTCACACGGCGGACGCTTTCTCACCTACGACGATGCCCCCACAGTTCTTGAAGGCGCTTACGAACAGGGCCGCACAGTGGTACTTGAGTTTGACTCAGAAGACGCTTTGAATGCCTGGTGGAATTCTGCTGAATACAGAGAACTTGCAGTTCACCGCCATGCAGGCACCACCACTCATTCAGTCACGGTGATTCACAGCCCACCAGGGCGCTAGCTGAAACGCCGACGAAATTCGTTGGCAGACATTTCGTAGATATCTTCCGGGCCATCTTCTGGGTCTATTTGTTGCCCCACACGTTCAAAGCCAAACTTTTTAATCACTGCTACGGACGCTTCGTTGTTTGGGTCAACGGTGTACCGCAACAATTCAACACCTGGTTGATCGACGACCCACGACCACATTCCAGTCAAAGCCTCAGTCGCATAACCACGCCGTTGAAAATCGGTGTGAATACCAAGCCCAATCTCCATCATTCCCTGCTCATCGGGTGGGCCGTGAAATGAGGTGCTTCCAACAATCTCGCGGGTTTCCTTTTCCACCATCCATCGCACAAACCATTTGTTGACCGAAGGGTCTGATTTCACTTGAGGAACTCGCCACCGCAATGGGCCACTCTCATCCATCAAGACTCGATAGGGATTGATGTACGGCTTACCCACATATATGGAAACGTCATCAGGGGTGTCAAACAAGGACATCAGATCATCAACGCAAATGTGATGCAGTTCAAGCCGAGGAGTAGCAATCATGGCTTCTGACACGTTGTCTTTCGGCATTGGCTCAGCATAAGACCCTGTCTGACACATAATGGAGACGTGACACCTGATGAAGACCTTCGTGCGGCCCGTGGCGTTCGCGTGAAGGCAGACGCGATGGTGTGGACTTTCTCTCGGTCGTCTGGCGCCGGTGGGCAGAACGTCAACAAGAACTCGACCAAGGCGTCACTGACTATCTCGCTGGCAGACATCTCCTGCTCTGACACAATCCGGGCTCGCCTCGAGGGTTCGTTCGATGAGGAGATAACCATCACCTGCCAGACAAGCCGAAGTCAATGGCGAAACAGGGTCTTGTGCGTTGAACAGTTGGTGGAAAAGTTAAACGAAGCATCAGCCCCTCCCCCTGCCCCGCGTAAGAAAACACGCCCAAGCCGCGGCGCTATTGAACGGCGCCTCGACAGCAAGAAACGGGACTCAGCAAAGAAGCAGGACCGCCGCCTGAAGGAATAGACCCGCCACTGAAGTATTTGCCACTTTTGGGTGCCCTAATATCTCTGCATGACAAACGCAAACATTGGATCCCTAGCCGACATCATCAGAGTGCATGGCGCAGGCCGTTCATCTCATCCGTGCCTCATCGAAGGCGCCGTCTCCTACACGTGGGGCGAAATGTACGAACGTGCACAACGCGTCGCTAACGGACTCAAGGCAGCGGGCGTTGGCCCACATGATCGTGTCGTGTTCCTAGAAAAGAACAGCATCGAACATTTCGAATTAGCTTTCGGAGCCGCGTTATTGAATGCAGTCAGTGTTGACGTGAACTGGCGACTTGCTCCACCAGAAGTGGAATACATCGTTAACAACGCAGAAGCAAAGGTGTTGGTTGTTGGTAAAGATTTCGTTCCAGTTGCAGAAGCAATCGCGGACAAGCTCACAACCGTCACAACAATTCTTGTTATTGGCGGACATCCGAAATATGCCGATTGGAACGAATGGCTTCTTTCACAAAAGACTGGCGATCCGGGCGAAGTCCAAACTCGCGATGACATTTCGTTTCAGTTGTATTCAAGCGGAACAACGGGTTTGCCCAAAGGTGTATTGCTAGACAACAACAACCTTCTTTCGCTTGCACCGATGATTAAGAGCATCTGGGGCCTAGACGAAAACTCAATCAACATGGCGGCTATGCCTCTGTTCCACATTGGTGGCGGCGGATGGGCAATGGCCGGAATGATGCAAGGTTGCACAACCATTGTCGTACGAGAAATGAACCCTGCTGCAGTTCTTGATCTCATTGTTGAAAAGCGCATTACTCATGCATTCCTCGTGCCTGCAGTTCTCGCGTTCATGAACATCATTCCCGGAGCTGAGGACAAGGATTATTCCAGTTTGCAAGTTCTTGTGTATGGCGCGTCTCCAATTAGTGAAGCCGTTCTGACAAAGAGTGTTGAAATGTTCAAGTGCAAGTTTTGGCAGGCATACGGCCTTACTGAAACAACAGGTGGAGTCATCAACCTCTCCCCTGCTGACCATGATTTGAGCAGCCCGAACAAACATCGTTTGCGTAGTTGCGGAACACCTGGGCCTGGCGTTGAAGTTCGCATTGTTAACAATGACACCAACACAGATTGCGCCACTGGTGAAGTCGGAGAAATTTGGGTTCGCTCAGCACAAGTGATGGCCGGTTATTGGAAGAACCCAGAAGAGACTGCAAAAGCAATCACTCCTGACAAGTGGTTCAAGACTGGCGACGCTGGATACATCGATGCTGACGGCTATGTCTACATTCATGACCGCGTGAAAGACATGATTGTCTCGGGTGGAGAAAACGTCTACCCAGCAGAAGTTGAAAACGTCTTGATGTCGCACCCAGGTATTGCCGACGTTGCAGTTATCGGAATCCCCCATGAAAAATGGGGCGAGACAGCTCTTGCAATTGTTGTACGTGCACCAGATACCGAAGCAACGGAAGAAGAAATCATTGCGCTCTCACACGAGCGTCTTGCGAAGTTCAAGTGCCCAACTCAGGTGGCATGGATTGACGTTCTGCCTCGCAACCCAAGCGGCAAGGTTCTGAAGAAAGATCTTCGTGAACCGTATTGGGCTGGCCGCGAGCGACGCGTCAACTAATCATTTAAGAAGTGATCCACCGTCACAGGTGATTACTTCACCAACGGTGAATGCACCAGCGCGAGAGCACAAGTACAACGCCAAGCCGGCGATGTCTTCAGGCGTACCAACACGACCACTCGGGTTCATACGACCAACTGTTTCCCAGTCGGTGTTGTCAACGTCTCCACCGCCGCCAACACCAGTTGACAACATCCATGTTGGGAATGGTCCTGGCGCAATTGCATTAACAATGATGTGACGCGAAGCCAAACGGCCTGCAAGAACTTTGGTCAGTGAGTGAACTGCAGCCTTTGAAGGGCCGTATGAATAGGTCTCAAAGCTTGGTGTGCCAATGCCGTCGATTGAACCGATGTTCACGATGCGAGATGTGTTGTCCTTCGAGGCGCGGGCCTGCAACAGCGGAAGCAGTTTCTGTGTAAGAAAGAAGACACCCTTCACGTTGGTGTCCATAACTTTGTCCCAACCAATTTCTGGGAACTCTTCAATCGGAGCACCCCATGACACACCTGCATTGTTGATCAGAATGTCGACATACTTTTCGCGCTTGGTGATCTCAGCAACCAAGGCTTCGATTCCATCAATGTCTGCCACGTTTGCAGGAATTGAAATGCACTCTCCGCCGTAGTTGTCCATGAGGCGCTTGGCGGCTTCATCACATGCCTGAGCCTTACGAGCCGAGATATAGACCTTGGCACCATTGGCCAAAAGCCCTGCAGCAATCATCTCTCCGATTCCACGCGACCCTCCGGTCACTAGGGCAACTTTCCCTTTCACTGAAAACAGTGATTGCACGCTCATGTCCGACATGTGATTCCTCCATCGATTTAGGTAAGGACTAAGACTAGGACATCCACCTTCACAGACCCCGAACGCAGTGTGTATCGTTCTAGAAACCGCACACCTTGGGGGCAAACGTGGCACATGACCTTATTATCCGTAACGGACTCATCGTCGACGGCACAGGCCGCGATGGCTACACAGCTGACATCGCGATCGACGGAGACACGGTCACATTCATTGGTGATCTATCCGGCGAAATAGCAACACGAGAGATCGACGCTAAAGGCTTAGCCGTGACTCCAGGCTTTATTGACCTTCACACTCACCTTGATGCCCAAGTGGGTTGGGACCCACTCATGACTTCCAGTTCATGGCATGGCGTCACCACCGTATTGATGGGTAACTGCGGCGTTACTTTTGCACCAGTTGCAAAAGGTGACGAACAGTTCCTCGCAGAGATGATGGAGAGCGTTGAAGACATTCCGCGTGAAGCAATCTTGAATGGTCTCGCATGGGACTGGGAGACATACCCCGAGTACTTAGATTCCGTTGAAAAGCTCCATCCAGCTCTCAACATTGTTGGAATGGTCGGACATTGCGCAGTGCGCTACAACGTCATGGGTGAACGGTCCCTAAGTGACGAGCCTGCAACCGCACAAGAACTACAACGCATGAGCGACATTGTTGCTGAATCAGTTGCAGGCGGTGCAGTTGGTTTCTCAACATCGCGCATTTTGTTGCATGTTGTTCCAGATGGCCGCTACGTACCAGGCACGCTTGCACCAAAAGATGAGTACCTTGCAATTGCAGACGGCATGAATGCTGGCGGCGGCGGAATCTTCCAGGCAGTTAACGACTTCGCCACGAAAGCTGCACATGAATTTGATCTGTTGCAGTCAATGTCAGAGGCGTGCGGCGACGTTTTGTTCTCTGGCGGCGTGGGCAACAGCGACAAGCGATCAGCGGAAGGTTTCGGACAATTCCTCGACAACACTCGCGCCAACTCAGGCCGAATCACATCTGCTGGCATGACTCGCCCTAGTGGGTCTTTGTGTGGGCTTGCTCAAATCTCTCCTGTGAAAGGCAAGAAGTGGCGTGCACTGATGGACCTTCCTACCCTCGAAGATCGCGTGGCGGCATTGCGTAACGCATCAACTCGCGCTGAACTTGTTGAAGAAGGAAAAGAAAAGGGCATGTGGTACGACCCGAATCACATTTACCCATTAGGAACAGAATTCTCTCCGAACTACAACGAACAAAACGGTGTATCAATTGCGCAACTTGCAGAAGCTGCTGGTGTTCACCCAGTTGAACTCGTCATTGATCGCCTCATCGAGTCCAATGGCCTCGAGCTCTTCAACACCTGGTTCTTCAACCGCAACACATCAGACCTTGAAGATTTCCTGGCACTTGACCATGTGTACCCAGGTCTTGCAGACACTGGCGCCCATATCGGGCAGATCTGCGATGCAGATGCCACCACGCATTACCTGCAGTACTGGTACCGCACACGCGGCGTTGTCACATTGCCTCAGGCCATTCGCAAGCTCACCAAAATGCCAGCAGAAGTTCTCGGCTTGAAGAAGCGCGGAACTCTCGAAGTTGGAAACTTTGCTGACATCAACATCTTTGATCCACAAACTGTTGCATCCGGTCAACCGACGTACGTCAATGACTTTCCTAACCAGACAGGACGTTTGCTCATCAAGTCACGTGGCTACGCAGCAACAATTGTGAACGGTCAGATCGTGACTGAACAAGGAAACCACACTGGCGCCCGTCCGGGTCGCGTTATTCGCGAATTCGCACGCGCCTAATCACTTAGGCGGTCCGCCTTTAGTAAATGCAGTCCCCGGCGGGTCAATTGCCCACGCAGGTGATTCGCCCCATACATCTCCGTAGATAAGACCCGCCATTGGCACGCGCCGTACAGGGCCATGATGCCCTGCTGGTTTACCAAGTGAAATAGACGCTGCAATCAATGTGTCATCCGGAATTCCTAAAAGCGTGCGTAACTCTGGTTCAACAAAGCCATGGAAACCAGTGATGACTCCCCCATACCCAAGACCACGTGCAGCCAACAGCAAGTTCTGACACGCCGGATACACAGATGAACCTTCAGTGGGGTTTTGTTCGCGGTATCTCACCAGCACCGCAAGTACTAACACCGGGACCTTCGCGAAGTTGTCGACGTACTGCTGCATGGTGTGAGCCATACGTGCTTTCGGTGAATCTTCAACTACACCTGAGCCCTTTTCGTAGCCGTCATCAGTTCGCTTATAGTTCCACACCTTTTGTGCACCGGTTGCAATCAATGTCTTTGCTTGCTGTGCAATGTCAGAATCGGCAAGAACTATGAACCGAAATGGTTGACGATTACTTCCGCTTGGTGCACGAGTGGCAGCAAACATGATGTCGCGTAACACTTCGTCGGGAATCGGCTCATCGAGATACCGACGGATTGCCCGCGTTGTACTGATGCCTTCCAACAACCCGACAATGTCAGGCGCCACAGGAGTGTTCTTGTCAACCATTGTTTGAGTTAGTGGTGGTCAAGGACGCCAGCGTCCTTTGCCCATTTCCAGTGCATGCGACCATGATCAGCATTTGCGCCAATCACTCCGCCAATTGTTCCGTCGGCCCATGGCGCACCTGGCAACACTTCTTCAAGCTGTTCATCGGTCAATTCGCTGAGAAGTTCTAACGACACCGCACGTGCACTTGCACCAAGTGCCACCACTTCATTCAGGGATTTACCGTGGTGTTGCTTCTGCCACTCTTCTGTCATGGCATGAACTGACGCCATGATCTGATCGCGTGTGCGTGGAGCACCTGAGTCATCAGTTGTCAACCCAACCGGATTCTTATGACCACTGATGTGGCGGCGAATCATTGCTGCGAAGTTGCGCTCAATCAATGCCAAGTGCGCGAGGTGGTCAAGTGCTGACCAGAAATTCGAAGGGTCATGCTCGCTTGGTGTGAGGTCGCCGAACAACTGGTCTTCCGTCAGATGCGAATAGGTCTCCAACAACCACGCCCGGTCTTCATTCAGTTTCTTTTCAATTTCAATGCGATTCATGATTCCCCCTGGAAATTAGTAACCCGATTCTGCCATGAGGCATGCCATACAAGTACTGTCACAGACATGGCTTCACTTCCTGCCCACCCTGAACTCGGCTTTTACACATTGGCAGGGGCTCCGAAATCGCCACGCGACATGCTGGGTGAATTGGCAGATGCCGAGGCCATGGGTCTTGGCACTGCGTTCATTTCAGAGCGATTCAACATCAAGGAAGCTGGCGCTCTCACTGGCGCAGCTGTTGCTGTCACTAACTCCATCAACATCATCACAGCGGCCACCAACCACACGACGCGTCACCCCTTAGTAACTGCTTCATGGGCAAGCACATTGCACCTGTTGTCCGAAGGGCGTTTCAGTCTTGGCCTTGGCCGCGGAATCGACGCCATGTTCAAGGCGTATGGCATGCCCTTGGCAACTACTGATTCGATGGAGAAGTTTGCACACGTAATGCGTCAGTTGTGGCACGGCGAGACAGTGATGAATTATGAAGACCTCACTGGCAAGTACCCAGTACTTCGCCTTGACCCTGCATTTGATTTAGATATTCCGCTCAGTATCACCGTGTTTGGTCCACAAACTCTGGAGATGGCAGGACGCGCATACGACAATGTGATCTTGCACACGTTCTTTACAGACGAAACAACACAGCGTGCAGTACAGACAGTGAAGCGTTCTGCTGAACAAGCAGGTCGAGACCCTGCTTCCGTGAAGGTGTGGTCATGCTTTGCAACTATTGGCGACCACATTGACCCTGCGCTTCGTCTGAAGAAGACTGTCGGCCGACTTGCAACGTACTTGCAGGCCTATGGCGACCTCATGGTGCGCACCAACAATTGGGACTCTGAAGTCTTGAAGCGTTTCAGAGCAGATGAATTTGTTCGTACATTCCCTGGCGCACTTGATGCAAAGGGAACCACAGAAGATCTTGAACGCGTTGCACCATTGATTCCTGAGGAATGGCTTGCACCATCAGCAACCGGTACGCCCGCACAATGTGTCGCGGCAATTCGTAATCAGTTTGCACTCGGCTGCGATGGCGTCATCATGCACGGTGCTACACCAACAGAACTTGCACCTATCGTTTCGGCCTACAAGGCCTAGAGCTTGTTACTGGTTGGCCCAATGGGTCATCAACATGTCAGCACCCAAATCTGGGCGCTGACACATCCACCAGTGCCCCACTTCTGGCAACACTGCAACGCCAGCACCAACGCTGTTAGCAACTGCAGTCATAGTTTCAAGGGAACCTGCGAAATGATCGCCTTCAGCAATGATTACTAAGCCGTTCTTCGGCTGTGCAGCAACAAACTGTTTACCCACTGCCACCATTGCCGGCTGTGCCGCATCGCGATACAGCGCAAGAATGCACCGAGCCATTTCGTCATCAATGTGTGATTTCACTTCTGCTGCAATCTCACGTGTCATTCCTAAACCACTGAACGCATCAACGAACTGCTCATCGGGCATTGCAACCATGCCTGCCACCATCTGTTCACCTAGTTCTGGGGCTTGCCATCCCTGTGCCATGTCGTGCCATTGGTAATCAGCGTGCAATAGCCCCGCACAATCAGCTGCCCACGACCGCACGATGCCTGGCTTCTCACTAAGAACGCCATACACATGACCAGCACCCCAGTCATGACCCACAAGGTCAATGTCGCCGCTGATGGCTTCAAGTTCTGCAATCAGCCAGTCGCGATATTCACGCATGGTGCCACCCCAGCCTGCTGGAGTTGGTGCGCCGAAACCTGGTGGCGTTAGCAACACGATGTTGTCAACTCCACGCTTCTTCAATTCAGCGACCAGCAATGACCACACAGCCGATGTCTCTGGATTGCCGTGAACGAAAACTTTTGTTGTACTCATGTCTTTACCCTTTGTTCTTTGATTTCAAATATGCAGCACTTGCTGCTCGGCTTTCAGCATCGTATGTTGCAATTACCAATGAATCTGCATCGTTGGCGTTGCGTGCGGTACCAATCATTTCTTCAGTAACCGCATTAACTTGCTGCTTCGTAGTGCGCAACGAATAGCCAGGCTTTGCGGCCAAAGACAACGCCAATGCATCAACATGCGCTGTTAATTCAGCATCAGGAACAACCGCATTCAAGAACCCCAAAGACTTTGCTTCTTCCGGGTAGAACCGTCGACACGTGAGCACCAACTCTTTTGTTGCAGCCGGACCAATCTCACGCACCAAACGTGGAATGCCGCCCCATGCAAGTGGTATTCCAAGATCAACTTCCGGAATTTGAAAAACTGCTGACTCTGCTGCAATTCGCAAGTCACAACTGATTGCCACGATGAGCCCACCACCAATGCAGTGGCCTTGAATTGCAGCAATAGTTAGCGCGTTCATGTTGGTCACTGTCTCAGCCATGATGCGTCCAAGGTCTGCGCTTTCACGTGGTCCCCATTCAGGGTCTGGGTTTGAAAAGTCATTCAGGTCAAACCCAGCAGAAAACGACCGGCCCTGGCCAGACACGATGACTACCTTCACCTGACGCTGTTCATCGAACCACCGTGCTGCAGATGCAAGTTCTTGCAGCGCCTGGCGAGACAATGCGTTTAGGCGTTCTGGGCGAGCCATTTGCAGGCGCCCCAATGAACCTTCTACCGATACTTCAAGAGTCTGAAATTGGGCCATAACGGCGCCTCCTCAATGGTTCGACACAACATGCCGTGTCATAAGGTTTAGTTCGTACACCACAGGTGGCTGAAACCCAGCCCCTGCAGCCAAGGGAGACCCAATGGAACGTGAAGCCTGGATTATCGACGCAGTTCGCTCACCACGAGGAAAGGGCAAAGACACCGGCGCCCTTCACAACGTGCACCCGCAGCGCATTCTCGCCCAAGTTCTTAACGGTCTGAAAGACCGCGTCGGTTTCGACACTGCAGCAGTCGACGACGTCATCATGGGTTGTGGCGCTGGCAGCGGCGACCATTCAATGGATATCGCGCGTATGTCCGCTCTTGATGCTGGCTGGGCACTTGAGGCCCCTGGCGTCACACTGAACCGTTTCTGTGGCTCTGGCCAGCAAGCAGTGAACTTCGCAGCCATGGGCGTGTTGTCCGGCATGCAAGACATCGTGGTTGCTGGCGGCATTGAATCAATGTCCCGTCCATCACCAATGCATGTTGATGGTTTCACCGCCAACAACAATCACCTGCGTGATCAGTACAACATGGTTCCGCAGGGAATTTCTGCAGACCTTATTGCAACTACTGAAGGCTTCACCCGCGAACAGTGCGACGCACTTGCAGTTGAAAGCCAGCGCCGCGCAGCTATCGCAATTGCAGAAGGTCGTTTCGAGCGTTCACTCATTCCGATCTACCACGACGACGGAACTCTTGCACTTGCAGTTGATGAGCACCCGCGTGCAGGCACAACACTTGCCGACCTTGCAAAGTTGACACCAAGTTTCGAAGGCATGGGCGGATACAAGAAGGATCCAGAAGGTCTCACCATTGACGAAACTGCTCGCCTTGCATACCCACACATTTCAGGCATCAACCACGTTCACCACGGCGGCAACTCTTCTGGTGTTGTTGATGGTGGCGCAGCAGTTCTTGTGACATCACCTGACTATGCAAAAGCACACGGCCTCAAGCCACGCGCACGCATCATCATGAGCGCCGTTGCAGGCACAGAGCCAGTCATCATGCTCACAGCGCCCGGACCAGCCGCAAAGCTTGTACTGAAGAAAGCCGGCATGACATTCGACGACATTGACCTTTTCGAAGTTAACGAGGCTTTCGCTGCTGTTGTATTGAAGTTCTTCAAAGACACTGGCGTAGACCCAGCAAAGGTCAACGTGAACGGCGGAGCAATGGCTCTTGGTCACCCCATCGGCGCAACAGGCGCCATGCTTATTGGCACCCTGGTCGACGAACTCGAGCGCCAAGACAAAACAACAGGCCTCATCACCATGTGCACCGGTGGCGGCATGGGTACAGCCACCATCATCGAGCGAATCTAATCTCGCGCCAGCAACCGCTGGCGTACAGTAGTTATATGTCAAGCAATCTTCTTCACTCCTTTGCGAAACCATCTTCCGACGCGTTCATCAACATGGTGCGCGGCGACATGGCGTTGCTATGGGATGACAAAGGCAATGAATACATCGACGCCATCGGAAGCCTTTGGTATTGCCAAATTGGGCATGGCCGTAAAGAAATGGCTGATGCAATCGCTGCACAAGTAAGCACGCTTGAGACCTACTCAACATTTGATCCGTTTACGAATCCGCTAGCTGAAGCAGTCGCAACAAAAGTGTCATCGCTGTCCCCCATTGCTAATTCACGCGTCTTCTTGTGCGGCAGTGGCTCAGAGTCAATCGACACCGCCATGAAGATTGCCCGTACCTCACAAATTCAGGCAGGCCACCCAGAACGCACTGTCATCATCACCCGTAACCGCGGCTACCACGGCACGAACTACGGCGGCACTAGCGCCCAGGGTTTGCCGCTTAACAAGATCGGTTACGGAACACTTCTTGAAGGCGTCATTCAAGTTGATGCTGATGATATTGAAGCAATGTCTATTGCGTTCGAACAGAACAAAGGCAAAGTTGCAGCAATCATTGCTGAGCCACTGCAGGGTGCTGGCGGCGTATGGCCATCAAGCACCGAATACCTCACTGGCCTGCGTCGTCTGTGCAACGACAACGGCGCATACCTCATCTTCGATGAAGTCATCACCGGTTTTGGTCGCCTTGGTGAATGGTTTGGTGCCACGTATTACGGCGTCACACCCGACATGATTACCTTCGCCAAAGGCGTCACAAGTGGTTATCAACCACTCGGCGGAGTCATCACTGGCGAAGCAATTAACACTGCACTTGCCACAGACCCCACATTCTTTTTGCGTCACGGTTACACATATTCAGGTCATGCCACTGTGTGCGCAGCCGCACTTGCAAACATCGCCATCATGGAACGCGAAGGGCTCGTTGAACGCGCGAAGCACATCGGTGCTCGAATTGAAAAAGGGCTTCAAGCCCTCAGTGCAGACGGCACGCTCACCGGTTACCGCGGTGCCGGTGCCATTTGGGCAGGAAAACTTCCAGACGACATGGATGCAACAATTGTTCGTGACGCAATGATCAAGAAGGGCGTTATCGCTCGCTCTATTCCTGGTGTCATCGCGGTGTGTCCACCATTAGTCATCACAGACCAACAAATTGACACTGTGCTCGACGTATTTGCGTCGGTCGTGCAGAGCCTCTAAGGCAATCGACGAATCAGGCTGCTGGTATCCAAGCGGCCAGCACCACCTGCGTACAGTTCGCGATAAAAGCCAAGAACCAAATCTGCAACGGGCAATTCAGCCCCATTTCGTTGGGCTTCTTCCACGCAGAAACCTAGGTCCTTAATCATCCACTCAACGGCGAACCCGAAATCAAACGAATCATCCACCATGGTGTGACCACGGTTTTCCATTTGCCAGCTCTGAGCTGCACCTTTTGAAATCACATCAATCACTGCATGTGCATCAAGCCCAGCCTTCGTTGCAAACGCCAAACCTTCAGCAAGCCCCTGCACTACCCCAGCAATACAAATCTGATTCACCATCTTTGCCAACTGGCCACTACCGGCATTACCCAACCGAACACATGAACGCGAATAAGCAGCAGCAACAACTGCAACATCAGCAAACACGGTTTCAGAATCAGCGCCGCACATAACAGTGAGAGCGCCATTGATTGCACCAGCTTGACCGCCCGATACAGGCGCATCAACAAACCCGACTCCAGCTGCTGCACAAGCCAAGGAAATCTCACGAGCAAGTTCGGCACTAGTGGTGGTGTGATCAACAACGATCAAACCGGAATGAGCACCAGCCAAAACACCATCAGGACCCATAACTACGGCACGCACGTCAGAATCATTGCCAACACACAGCATCACAATTTCTGAAATGGCAGCAACTTCACGCGGAGTAGCAAAAGCTGTTCCTGAATGTTCAACTACCCAGGCATCAGCGCGGGAAGAAGTGCGGTTGTAGACAGAAACTGAATGACCTGCAGATGCAAGATGTCCGGCCATGGGATACCCCATAACGCCTAGACCACAAAAACCCACTCGGGTCATGATTTACTCGTCGTCTTCGTCGTCAGAATCGTCGTCGGCATCGTCAGCTACTTTGACAACTGCTTCGACTTTCTTCTTGGCAACTTTCGCCACCTTCAGCACACCTTTTTCAAGTGCCTGATTGAGAAACTCTTCTGCTTCTTCTTTGCTGACCTTCAAGGCCGGTGCAATTTCTGAAATCAAGTTCACGCGAGCACGCTCGTACATGGTGCGCTCTGCTGCAGACAACGAAGCGTCGCGGTTACGCGCTGCCAAGTTGCGAACAACTTCTGCTACTTGGTAAACGTCGCCACTCTTCAACTTCTCTTGGTGGTTCTTGAAACGGCGTGACCAGTTGCTTGGTACGCGAGGGTCTGGCTTTGAAAGCACTTGCACGAGGTCGTCAAGTTCTTCGGCGTTCACTGGTGGCCGTACGCCAACTTCATCAAGCTTCGACATAGGAACCTGGAGGGTCATCTCGTTGATGATGGTCTCAAGGATGAGGTACTCCTCTTTTTTCCCCGTACCGAAGAAGTCGTGCTTCTTTTTGCCTTTTACTTTGCAGGCGCCATGTTGGGGGTAGATGACGATGTCATCTTTCTTAAATTCCACCCTGCAATTGTAAGGCTTTGAGGGCTTAAAGCCTCATTCAGAACGGGAAAGTTGCCCCTATTGGCGCCCTCGGCAGGAATCGAACCTGCGACCTGCGGATTAGAAGTCCGTTGCTCTATCCGACTGAGCTACGAGGGCATTGAATACAACTCTACCGAGGCTCGGCGAGCAGAAGCTTGCGTAGGAACGAGAGTGCATTAATCACGCTGAATTGGCGCATCTGATCGCGCTGGCCTGGCAGTTGCGAGATGCTGGAAAAGGTTCTGCCATCGGGAAATGCAATACCCACGCACAAAGTGCCAACGGGTTGTCCGTCTTGTTCATCAGGTCCAGCAACACCAGTAAGTGCAAGCCCGACGCTTGCGTTCAGTGTTCGTTGCGCGCCAACAGCCATTTGGACTGCAGCTTGTTCTGACACAACGGGGCCACGGTCAACTCCGAGCACATCAAACTTCACTTCACTTGCGTAACTGATGATGCCGCCACGAAATGTGCGAGATGCGCCAGGGATTGAAGTGATGCGACCGCCGACAAGTCCACCAGTGACAGATTCAGCAAGACCAAGTGTCCAACCACGTTGTTCAAGAAGGTTGAGCACCACAGATTCCATGGTGTCAGTGTTTGTTCCGAATACAAGATCTTCAGTGAGCGCACGCACTTTGGTTTCCCATGTAGCAAGCAAGGCATCTGCTTCACCATCAGTTGCGGCTTTTGCAGTGAGGCGAACCTTGATGCCTTCCCAACCGCTTGCGAGAAATGCCAGCGTGGGATTACCTAGTGTTTCTAGTTCGTCGATGATGGGGTCTAGTCGTTCGTTCAGGGCTGATTCACTTTCGCCCCAGGTGCGCAATACAAGACTCTTGATGACGCTCGCTTCCCCACTGCGTTGCAACAGGTCTGGCAATACGGCGCGCGCCAACATGTCGTACATCTCGTGAGGCACACCGGGCATTGCATACATGACCTTGTTGCCAACTGGGCACATGAGGCCAGGTGCTGTACCACGAGTCTGTTCGATGATTGTGGCTCCGCGTGGAACTTGGGCTTGATTCAAGTTGTTCGGCGCCATATAGCGATTGCGTTGAGCGAAGAGATTGGTGATCAGTTGTGCGATGTGATCATTGTGCTCAAGCGGGACACCCATGATTTCGGCAAGTGCGTCACGCGTTAGGTCATCATGTGTTGGGCCGAGACCACCGCAGATAATGACTGCATCAGCATCTTCAAGAGCAAGTCGAATAGCTGCGACCACTCGCGCCAAGTTGTCGCCAACTTTGAGTTGCAGATGAGACCCAATGCCGACAGCTGCTAATTGTTCCCCAATGTATGAAGAGTTCGTATCAACTATTTGGCCGAGCAGAAGCTCTGTACCAACGGCAACAACATTGCACTTCATGGCTTTTAGCCTGCCACAGAGGACTGCAACTGCATGCGCCGAAACGCATAGTAAGCCCATACGAGCAGAACTCCGGCCGCCAGTGCCGCAGACGCCGACAGCAAGTGATAGCCGAACGCCTTACGGATGAAGCCAGACGACAGTCCGGCAAGCCCGCCGCAGAAACTCATCATCAAGTCTGCTGAACCTTGCACTGTGACGCGCTTGTCATCAGGAACTGATTCCAGCAACATGGCAGAACCGCCGATGAGTCCGAAGTTCCAGCCGATACCTAGGAACCACAATGCCGGGAACAGTATGAGCGAAGACTCCCCACTGATGGCTGACATGACAGTTGCCAATACCAAAATGGAAGCGCCAGCGAGCACGGCGTGATGCGTGCCCTTCTTGTCTGCATAGCGTCCCACTAGTGGACTAAACGCAAACATGCCGGCAACGTGTAGCGAGACAACAAACTGACTGAGTGATTCATGACCATGCAACTTCATGTGCACTGGGGTCATTGTCATAACGGCAACCATGGTGACTTGCGAGATGACCATTGAGGCAAGAGCAAGCCGACCCTTTTGAGTGTCGACAACGATCGTGAGAGCTTCCGTGATACTCGGAAGTTTGACGGTGCTCTTCGGGCTGATGCCACCGGCGATGACCAGTGGGTCAGGGCGTAAACGAATGGTGGTGTTGAGAAATGCGCCAAACAACACAATGCTGGAAAAGACCCAAGGGCCTGTGTACTTGGCCCAGCCGAACCAATCTTGACCAGCAATTTGTGCAGGACTAATGAGTAGCGGCCCGAAGACTGCGCCGAATGTTGAAGCAAACACGATGCGGCTCATCGAGCTAGCCCGGTTATGTGGTTCCGCTAGGTCAGTTGCGGCGTATCGGGCCAGCAAGTTTGATGCTTGACCATTACCGAAGAGAAACAGACCAACCATGAAAAGTGCAAGTGATCGATGTTGCGCTCCGACAGCGGCCAAGATTGCACCGGCGGTCGCTAGTGCGTAACCCAATTGCAACCCGGGACGACGACCACGACGCATCATGATGCGCGACAAGACTTGGGCCATTACTGCAGTGCCCATGGTTGCGGTTGCAGTTGCAATGCCACCCCACGGAGTTGTGTCTCCCAGAATGTCTTGTACGACGTATGCGCCGACCGTAACTGCAGAAGCAAGAGCTGCAGCGCCGATGATTTGACCCACCATCAAGGTGTTCAGCGTGCGCTTTTGTAATACCGCGCGTTCTTGCGGGCTTAGTGCCGTGAGCGTCACTAACGCAGTGCTTTCACCGCATATTGAGCTGCACTGAGGAGCGTGAGAGCGACGGCGATCCACATGAAAATAGTAAATGTCCATGTTTGGTCAACCACTGCAAATGGGGCAAGTGCGAAACCAACTGCCAATTGTTGACTCACGGTCTTTACCTTTGCGGTCTTACTGGCAGGCATTGAGACACCCTTTGAACCCACAAAGACTCGATACAAACTGACGCCGATTTCACGAGCCGCAATGATGAGAACTGGAACTACCCAGAACACATCGCGACTGACAAGAGTGAACATTGCGCCGAGAACCAAGATTTTGTCAGCTAGCGGATCAAGGAATGCGCCACTACGGGTAATGCCATGTTTGCGAGCCAAGTAACCATCGAAACCATCGCTGCTGCACAGCACAATCCAAACGAAAAGAGCAACATAGGAACCACGCCCGTCATCAGGGATGAGCATGAACAAAAATGGTGATGCAAGAACACGACCAACCGTGACCATGTTGGCCCAGGTGACAATTGCTGTTTCGTCGAATGCCATTAGTTATTTCCCTGGTGCTTCTACTGCGATGAGGTCTGGGCCGAATACTTGATCAACGACCACTGTGTGAAAGCGACCCACTTCAAGATGTTCAGGCACTTGAACTACACCGTCAATTTCAGGTGCTTCGCGGAATGAGCGTGCAATGCCTGGTTCATCAACCAGCACTTCGATTGTCTCGCCAAGCAAGAGGTCGCGGCGTTCTGCTGAGATGTTGTCTTGAAGTTCGCGCAGTTCAGCAAGGCGCTCATTCATGAGGCCTTCTTCCACTCGGTTCGGAAGAGTGAGTGCGTGAGTGCCGTCTTCGGGACTAAAGGCAAAGAATCCGCACCAGTCGAGTTGGGCGTCACGAACGAACGACAACAATTGGTCGTGGTCTTCTTCGGTTTCGCCCGGATAGCCAACAATGAAGTTGCTACGGAAAGCGGCATCGGGAGACAGGGTGCGAATGCGGGCAATGCGTTCAAGGAATCGTGGGCCATCTCCCCAACGCTTCATGCGGCGCAGATGTTCTTTGCTTGCATGTTGCAGCGATAGGTCGAAATACGGAACACCTGTATCCAGAATTGCGTCAATCAATTCATCAGACAAGTCGCTTGGATAGAGATACAACAGGCGGACCCAGTCGGCCATGGCTGCAACGTCACGTACTAACTGCACGATGGAGCCTGCACCCAATTCATCGGGGCGGTCTTTGCCATAGCTTGCGAGGTCTTGTGCAATCAGCACCACTTCACGAACTTCAAGTTGTTCAACTTCAGTGAGGATTGAAGCAACATCACGACTGCGTTGCGGGCCACGGAAACTAGGGATGGCACAGAAGCCGCAACTGCGGTCACAGCCCTCAGCAATTTTCACATATGCCCACGGCGATGTTGATTTCGGACGGGGCAAGTTCAGCAGATCGAACTTCGGTATTTCACCTGTTACAGCAATTGGCTTGCGAGTGAGTTGTAGCGGAACGCCGAAGCCTGCAACCTGATCTGCTTCTGGCAATGCTTCGGCAAGTTCGTCACCGTAGCGCTCGGCCATGCAACCAGTGACTATGAGTCGTGACGAACGTTTGCGGGTGCCATCAAGCGACAACATCGTGTCGATGCTCTCTTTGCGTGCCTCTTCGATGAATGCACATGTGTTGACAACAACTACATCGGCCTTCGATGCATCTTCGGTGGCAACAAGTCCGTCGGCGATGAGTTTGCCGGCAATTTTGTCTGAGTCGACCTGGTTCTTCGGGCACCCCAAAGTCTCGATGTAGTAGCGCTGAACCATCCGTCAGAGCCTACTAGTAGTTCAGTTTGAGTCCTTTGTATGGCCACTTCATAGCCAACAGACGGCCCGTAGACGACGCCGTGATGTACGCCGTTTGATAATCGGGCCCACCAAAGCAGATATTGGTCGTAATGCGGTCGTCAACAGCGATGTGTTGCAGTACTTCGCCAGATGGCGAGATGACAGTGATACCGCCATTGATAATGGTTGCGACACAGACATTGCCATCGCCATCAACTGCGAGTGAATCCAATAACTGATATCCGGGCAACCCGCACAACACAGTGGATGAATCTGGCGGAGCCAATTTTCCTGGTGATGTAATTGCGCGTTGGTACACGCGACCTGTGTGGGTCTCTGCCCAATACACAGTTTTTTCATCGGGTGATAAACCGATGCCGTTCGGACCGTCTACAGGAAAAGCAACTTCTTCGATGAATGAACCATCTGGCTTTGCGTAATAGATACCTGTGCGGTCTGCGCTTCGTTCTGTACGAGTTCCGTGATCGGTGAAATAAAAACCACCCTGTTTGTCAAACACGATGTCGTTTGGTGCACGCAACTGAGTTTCGCCGCAATGGGTATACAGATCTGTCACTGTTCCGGTTGCGATATCGACTCGCTGAATTCGTCCGCCGATATATTTTGATTCATCAAACGGGCCTGGGTACAACAAGCCACCAGCATTAAGTGCGGTGAATGCGTTGCCGTTATTGCACAAGTACAAAGCGCCATCAGGGCCAACGGCTAAACCATTTGGTGCACCGTTGATTTCGGCAACAGTTGTTTTGGTGCCATCTGGCGCAACTCGCGTAAGACGCGATGCAAACATTTCGGTGAGTATGACACTGCCGTCTGGCATCGCCACCGGCCCTTCTGGAAATTGAAGTCCAGTAGTGATTTCGGTGAATGCCGTGTCGGCCATTGTGTTACTCCCCCATTGATTCGAGTTCTTCAACGCTCATCATGACGGCGCGCGCTTTAGAACCTTCGCTTGGCCCTACTATGCCACGCTCTTCGAGCTCGTCCATCAGTCGGCCAGCACGTGCAAAGCCCACTTTCAGTTTGCGCTGCAACAATGAAGTAGAACCAAGCCCAGAGCGCACAACTATTTCAATAGCTGCCTTGATGAGTTCATCATCTACGCCGCCGCTACCGCCACCAAAGAGACCGCCAGCACCACTGCCGCCAGACTCTTCGCCTTCAATGCCAGAGACGTACACAACTTCAGGAGACTGGCGACGCCAATGCGCAACAATCTTGCGTACTTCGTCTTCATCAACCCAGGAACCCTGAATACGGTTTGGCACGTTTGTGTTTCCGGGCATCAACAACATGTCACCCTTACCCACAAGTTTCTCTGCACCGGGCTGATCAAGAATGACTCGGCTGTCTGTGAGGCTGCTAACTGCAAACGCCATACGTGCAGGAATGTTGGCCTTGATAACGCCTGTGATCACGTTGACCGACGGGCGTTGTGTGGCAACGATGAGGTGAATACCAACAGCACGAGCCTTCTGAGCAATGCGAGTAATTGATTCTTCAACATCACGTGCTGCAACCATCATGAGGTCGTTCAACTCGTCAACAACTACAACAATGAATGGCAAGCGTTCGTACTTCTTTGCGTTCTCGTCGGTGTTGTCGTTTACTTCGCCCTTATCGAACGCTGCGTTGTAACCACCGATGTCGCGGAAGCCGACTTCAACCAAAAGGTCGTATCGGCGTTCCATTTCTTTCACTGCCCAACCCAAGGCATTAGCTGCCTTCTTCGGGTTCGTAACAGGAGCAGTGAGCAAATGTGGAAGGCGCGCGTATTGGCCCATTTCCACTTGCTTTGGGTCAATAAGAATCAGGCGCACTTCATCTGGTGTGCTGCGCATCAGCAACGACGTCAAGATTGAGTTGATACCACTTGATTTACCAGCACCAGTTGCACCAGCAATAAGCATGTGGGGTGTTGCTGCAAGGTTCAAGAACACTGCACGACCCGCAATGTCTTTACCCACTGCTACATCGAGTGGGTGCGTTGCTGCACGAGCTTCTGGCGAGGAAATGAGGTCGCCGAGAGAAACAAGTTGACGAACTTCATTCGGCACTTCAACACCAACAGCAGATTTTCCTGGAATTGGCGCAAGGATACGAACATCAGTTGCAGCCATTGAATACGCAATGTCGCGGTTCAAACTGGTGACCTTTGCAACTTTGACACCTGAACCAAGTTCAAGTTCGAAGCGAGTAACTGTTGGACCAACTGTCATTCCGACAAGTCGAGTTTCAACACCGTGCGATGCAAGAGATTCTTCTAAGAGACGACCTCGTTCAGCAACACGTGCCTTATTGACTTCCTGTACTTCGGTCAGTCCGAGCAAGTCTGTTGACGGCAATACCCAAACGCCTGGCACTGCAGGTGCACCAACTGCTGATTCTTCAGACGAACTTCCGGCACGTTTGGTGCCTGGCTTGCCTACGAATTCAGGAGTCACTGGTTCAATTCGGCCTGGTTCCGGGCGGCGCTTCGCGCGCTCTTTTTTCGGAACAAGATCTGGGTCTGAATCAGCATCGTAAATAGATTGTGGACGCTCGCGCACAGAAGGCGCCGGGGCAAAATCTGAATCATCGTTACTGAATTCGTCGTACGGCTGTGATGATCCGTCGCGCGATGAGACTCCGCGAGCCATGGTGGCAGCGGAACCAGATTGTTTTGCAGCCCATGTACGGATAGCAGTGATTAGTTCAGGAACGGTTGTGTCGGTGATCAACATTATTCCGCCAACAGCGATTGCAAACAGAACGACTAATGCCCCGGCCCAACTAATTGTGGAGCGCAGTGGTTCAGCCATGATGGCGCCAAACCATCCGCCAGCCTGCGACATAGCGTCGACACTTGCAACAATTTTGTCTGCACCGTTTACGAGATGCAGGAAACCAAGAATTGCCAACACCACGATGGTCCAGCCCATCGTGAGACGCAGACGATGCTGAATGCTGCGACGTCGCACCATGGCAACACCGATGCCAGTAACAACCATTGGTAATGCAAAACGACCAAGCCCGAGTAACCAGCCAAAGGTGGTATCGATGGCGCGACCAAGCGGCCCCGCCATATGGAGATACATCGACAACACGAGGACAATGCCGAGGCTGATGCACCCGACTCCCCAGAACTCAACTTCGCGTCCGCGCACTACTTCGCGAGCGGCCGAATCTGGCTTTACGGGTGGGCGCTTACTGCCCTTCGGAGGGGTTTTGACCCCAGCGCGGGTGCCAGAGGGCGCCTTGGTGCCCCGAGACGATGGACGAGAACCCTTGGCAGACATGAAAAAAGGGTACCAATGAGGTGTTCCTGCCTACGGGATACTCCATAGGCCAATGCTGGGCAACGAAAACGGGCTGTTTATGTAGTCATGACGACGGGCACAATCATTGGCCGTCGTTTGGTGCGGTCGCTCACAAACTTTCCAGCGGCTTTTCGCACTATTCGCTCAAGTCCGTCGATATCGGTGATTCCATCCTCGAGAGCCTTTACTAGGGCCTTTTCAATGTGTGCCTCTGCTTCGTCTAGCAATGCATCGGCTTCTGGTGCGTACACCCAGCCACGCGTAATGACTTCAGGCCCATTGATCACTTTGTGCGATGAACTGTCAACAGTCGCAACAATTACAACTACGCCTTCTTCAGCTAGAACCTTGCGGTCACGCAATACACCGTGGCCAACATCACCGACAATTCCATCGACAAACAAGTAACTCGCCGGCACTGTGCTGTGGAATGCAAGTCCGTCATCAGATAGTTCCAACACGTCACCATCAGTTGCTTGCAGAACATGATCAGGTGCAGCACCCATGACAACAGCCAACTCAGCGTGTGCGCGCATGTGGCGATACTCGCCGTGAACTGGCACAAACCACTCTGGTTGCAAGATTGAGTGGTACGTCTTTAGTTCGTCCGCTTGGGCGTGGCCTGTTGCATGCACGTCGGCGATACCCGAGTGAACAACTTTTGCACCGGCGCGAACAAGACCATCAATGACGCGATTCACATTGCCTTCATTGCCTGGGATTGCATGACTAGACAGAATGATTGTGTCGCGATCGCCAACTTTGAACCAGCGACTTTCTCCGCGCGACAACAATGACAATGCGGCCATTGGTTCACCTTGAGAACCGGTAGAGATAATGCAGATATCTTCTGGTGCAAAGTCATCAACTTTTTCAACATCAACAAAAACACTTGCTGGAACGTTGATGAGTTTCAAATCAATCGCAAGCCCAATGTTCTTTTGCATTGAGCGGCCCATAAGACAAACTTTGCGACCGTTATCAATTGCAGCTTCAATAATCTGCTGCACGCGGTGAATATGGCTTGCGAAACTTGCTGTAATGATTCGCCTATCACGATGCTCGTGAAACAGCTGATGCAAAACAGCACCAACGCTCTTCTCACTTGGTGCATGACCATGTTCTTCAGCGTTTGTGGAGTCACACATCAATAAGCGAATGCCGACTGTCTTTGACAGCTCGCCGAGCCGAGCAAGGTCTGTTCTACGGTCATCAACTGGTGTGAGGTCAAGTTTGAAGTCACCTGAATGCACAATGACGCCTTGAGGAGTGTGAACAATGACGGCATGAGCGTGCGGAACAGAGTGAGTGACAGGCAAGAACTCAACATCGAACGGGCCGATATTGATTCGTTCACCGTCGCGCACCGTAATCAGGTCTGTCTTTTTCAGTAACCCAGCTTCTTCAATGCGATTACGGGCAAGACCCAACGTCACCATCGAGCCGTAAATAGGGAAAGACAGTTCCCGCAACAGGAATTGCAGACCACCCACATGATCTTCATGGCCGTGCGTTGCCACACAGCCAACGATGCGGTCCGCATTCTCACGTAGGAATGTGAAGTCTGGGAGAACTAGGTCGATTCCGTGCATGTCTGCATCGGGAAACATCAGACCACAGTCGATAAGCATCAACTTGTCGTCTTGTTCGAGCACCATACAGTTGCGCCCGATTTCGCCGAGACCGCCGAGGAAGTAAATACGTACTGGTTGCGCCATGAGTTACTTGCTCAGCGCTTCGCGCGCTTTTTGCAAATTGGCATGCACAGTTGCAGCACGATCAGCAAGACCTACAGGTGGTGGACCCATAGGCAAGCGACAGTCGCCTACTTTGAATCCGAGATGATTCATCATGACCTTGCTTGGAATTGGGTTCGGATTGTCATCACCAGTTTCGAATGCGTAGCTCTCAAGCAGAATGTCGTTGTACTTGCGTGCCAATGCGACATCACCGTTCTTGAAGGCCGTAATCATGGCTTGATGTTCTGGAGCACTCCAATGTGTTGCAACACCAATGACTCCACTGCCGCCGTATGCGAGGAACGCAAGTGTTAGGCCATCATCTCCTGAATAGAGTTCGAAATCTTTTGGTACCTGTGCCATGAGGTTTGCAGTTTCTGCCGGCGCACCTGCAGCGTCTTTGAGTGCCTTGATGTTTGGCACTGTGTTTGCCAACTTCGCAAGAGTCTGAGTCGAGATCTTTCGGCCAGTGCGAACAGGAATGTCGTAAACAACAACCGGAAGCGTGGTTGCGTTTGCCATTGCAGTGATGTGGCCTTCAAGTCCACTTTGCGGTGGACGGTTGTAATAGGGACCAACTGCCAAAATTCCGGCGGCACCCATCTTTGTAACTTCTTTTGTGAGATGAACTGAATGTGCGGTGTCGTTAGAACCAGAACCAGCAATCACAGGAATTGTGACTGCGTTAATTACTGCTTCCCACAATGCCAACTTCTCAGCATCGGTCAGAGTTGAGGACTCGCCTGTTGTTCCGGAAACGACAAGACCGTCGTTGCCGTTGTCTTGAAGCCATTTCGCCAGGCGGACGGCCTCATTGAGGTCGAGCGCACCCGATGCGTCGAAGGGCGTAATCATCGCCGTGAGAACTTGTCCGAAAATGGCCATGCACCATTATGGCTGATGAGAGGCGGCGACACCGCCCCGAATCATTCTCCGATTGGGCGAAGTTCCTTACCGATTTCGAAATCATCAACTTCGTCTGTGGTGTCTTGCCAATCCTCGAACTGGATAACACCCATTTCTTCGAACTTATGGCGCAACCACTTGTCATTACGGTCAAGAAGGCCAAGCTTCTTGCAGTTCGGCACGATCTTTGCGAACAGCATCTGCTGAAACAGTTGACGCTCAGGGTCTTGCAGCATGATGGGAGCAAGTTCTTTGGTGCTGACACCGAGGCGATCCCACACTTCTTGCTGTAGGAAACGGTCACGCATACGAACGCTTGCTTCGTAGGCAAATTCCTGGCGGTCTTTTATTTCAGCATCTGACATGCCGTCATAGACCTCTTTCAGGCTAAGAACACCGAATGCAACGTGACGCGCTTCGTCACTCATGACGTAGCGCAGCAACTTCTTCAATAGCGGCTCGTTCGTTGTGGCATGTAGGAAGCCGAACGCAGCAAGCGCCAAACCTTCCACCATGATCTGCATACCGAGGTATGTCATGTCCCAGCGGCTGTCATTGATGATGTCGTCGAGCAAGAGGCGAAGGTGTGTATTGACCTGATATCCGCCTTCTAGTTTTTCGTCGAGATAACGCGCGAACACTTCAACGTGGCGCGCTTCGTCAACCACCTGAGTGCTTGCATACAACTTTGCGTCGTACCAGGGCACAGTTTCAACAATCTTCGAAGTGCAAATCAATGCACCTTGTTCACCATGAAGGAATTGGCTGAGCTGCCAACGGCGACCTTCGATACCAAACTCAAGCCATTCCTTGTCACCCCACTTACCAATCTTGGTATCGGCATACCGGTCACGCTCCATGCCGCTACCAAGTATCAAGGAATCTTCGATGATGGTCTTTTCAATATCAACACCGATACTCCAGTCAAGGTCAGTTGTGCCGTTCCACTGCCCTGTTTTGGCCTTTTCGTACAACTTGCGCAACTGAGGACGTGCCAACGAATAATCCCAAGTGAAAATGCTGTCTGCATTGTTCTTAACAATGTGCTCAACTTCATCCACGTCTGTATTGGTGATGGCAAGGATTGCCTCAATGTCGTTCAGTTCGGCGCGGCCGATCAGTTCTTCATTTGATTTATCAATAATGCTCATGACTCTCTCTTTTGGTTTAGTGGGTTACGACAACTGACGATGTGCTCGGCAGAAGAAACGTGCGAACAAAGGTGCGTGTGGCATCTTCGTTCGCAAAATCAAGTGTGGGTGATGGCGACAAGTAATACGAGATCACTAGTCGGCACATCACGTCAACAATGTGGGCAGCTTCATCGGCTGGGATGAACTCATCAGTAAGCGGCGTGATGAATGCCGTTGCGACGCGCACAATGCGGCCAAGACCACTAACCGTGAGGTCACCAAGGGTTTCACCAGGAACTGTTGCAAGCATCATGGCCAAGTGCTCGTCGTGCTGCAATTCACTTGATGCAACAACAATGCAACGCACCAACAAATCTTCCAATGATGCAGAGCCCTCAACATTTGCGCGCATCGCAGTGAAGAAATCTTCTAACTTGCCAAGTCGCACGGCTTCGAACAACACGTCACGACCGCCTGGAAACAACCGATACACAGTGGCCCGTGAAACGCCCGCCGTTACACAGATGTCGTCCATGGTGACTTTGTCCCAACCCCATTGCGTGACGCAGGAATCAACCGCAGAAAAAATGGCGGCTTCAATATCGCGAGGCTGGGCGGATGTGTCGGAAGTCACGATGAGACACTAAGACAGAAACTGTCTCAATGTCAAGGGGTTCTCGTAATTTCTCGAGCGCATTATTCGCGCCGGCCGCCTTTAGGCGTCTGGCAATACGTAATCAGCGAACTGATCGCGCAAGGTCTTTTTTGAGAACTTGCCGACTGAAGTCTTTGGCACCTCTGGAATGAACACGACAGCATCAGGCAATTGCCACTTAGCCAAACGTGGAATCAGATGTTCAATCACTTCTGCTTCGGTCAAAGTCTCACCTGGCTTGATAACGACGCATGCAAGCGGACGTTCGCTCCACTTGGGATGAGGAACGCCGATTACGGCTGCTTCCGCAATCTTCGGATGCGACATCAGTTCGTTTTCAACATCTACTGATGAAATCCATTCGCCACCAGACTTAATGAGGTCTTTTGTGCGGTCAACTAGGCGAATACGACCCTTGGCATCTACTACTGCAACGTCACCGGTGCGCAGCCAGCCATCAGGTGTGAAACTTTCGCGCGAACGAGGATCGTTGTAATAGTCAGAGGCAATCCATGCTCCTGCACACTGCAATTCGCCCTGTGATTCTCCATCCCATGGCAACGGTGTTGTTGTGCCTGGTTCAACAACGCGCATCTCAACACCGAAACTAATGAGGCCCACAGTTGTGCGCAGTTCTGCTTGTTCAGCATCAGACAACAACAAGTCTTCTGATGACAAAGTGCACACCGCTGCAATAGGGCTTGTCTCTGTCATGCCCCATGCCT
Source organism: Ilumatobacteraceae bacterium (assembly GCA_030729045.1). Classification (GTDB taxonomy): domain Bacteria; phylum Actinomycetota; class Acidimicrobiia; order Acidimicrobiales; family Ilumatobacteraceae; genus UBA2093. The sequence goes on along the minus strand of JANQYF010000033.1, from coordinate 14,376 downwards.
GCAAGATGGGCTTGCCAGTTTGCTCGCGATATTCCTCACTGAGCGCCTTTGGCACAGCTGAACCACCACATGGGATGGCACGAATGTTTGACGTGTCTCGTCCCTTTAGTTCAGGAAGGACGGCCATCCAGATGGTGGGAACACCAGCAGGCACGGTGACTTTCTCTTCCACTATCAGATTGGCAATTGCAGGACCAGACAAATCTGGACCAGGCATCACCAATGTTGCACCAGAGGCAACACCTGCGTGTGCAAGACCCCATGAGTTTGCATGGAACATTGGAACCACCGGAAGAATGACATCTGATTCACTGACACCGAGCGAGTCGGCCATCATTGCGCCCATGGTGTGAAGGTATGTACTGCGATGGCTGTATACAACGCCTTTCGGATTACCAGTTGTTCCACTGGTGTAACACATGCTTGCTGCTTGATTCTCGTCGACTGCAGCCCACTGCACTGGCGATGCAGCAGCCAGAAGTGCTTCGTATTCGTGCACTTGAAAACCGGGAACAGATGTTGGTACTTCACCTTTGCCGTCATACATGAAAACCAAATGCTTCACGGTTGTGAATGTAGAAAGCAGTGGTTCGATCAACGGATAGATGGAGGTATCAATGAAGATGACTTCATCTTCAGCGTGATTAACGATGTACGTAATCTGCTCGGGGAACAAACGAATGTTCAAGGTGTGCAACACGCGACCTGAACACGGTGCTGCGAAATACAACTCAAGGTGACGAGCAGTGTTCCACGCAAATGTTGCCACTCGACCAAGATGCGAGATACCCAATGTGTCGAGTACTCCGCCAAGGCGACGCGTGCGGTCAGCCCATTCGCCGTAGGTAATGCGCTCACGCCCTGTTGCCGTGGCAGTTATGATTTGCTTGTTGCGGTGGTACTTTTCCGCGCGATCAAATAGGTAGCTAATCGACAATTGTGTCGGCTGCATTAAACCCTTCATAGTGTCCCCCTGTGTTTCAGTGGCCTTTGCCACGACATAGTGAACCGTAGCAATGCTGTGACGCATCATGAAAGCCCACAGGCACTACGGTTGCCCAGATGCGCAAACTACTCATCGCCTTTACCTCCGTGCTGTTTGCCGCAGGCACCATTGGCACCAATATCGGCCCTGCCTTGGTGGATGACCATCCGCTTCTCATCCTTACGCTCAGTTCTCGTAGCCGAAATCTCTTTGGTGCCGTACCTTTCATCGACCCAATTCCATTTTTTCTGATTGGATTCGTTCGACTACTGGTTGCCGCTCTTGCCCTGTTTTATGTCGGTCGGCTATTCGGAGAACGTGCATTGCGTTGGACCGAGTCTCAGGTTGGGGAAATGCCCCGCATTTACCGATGGACCGAGCGCATGGCGATACGTGGCGGGTGGGTCGCAGCATTCTTTCTTCCGGGCTCAAACATTGCGTGTCTTCTCCTTGGCCATCTCCGGCTCGAGCCTCGTAAGTTCATAACTGCCGTCACCTCGGGCATTATTTTCCGCCTCATCGTCCTTTGGTACGGGGGCAAAGCGTTTGAGAGCCAGATTCGATCTGCCCTTGACTGGATAGACCAGTACCAGTGGTGGATTGTCGGTGGACTTTTTGCTGTCACGTTCTTTCAATCGGCTCGTCGAAAGTCCCCTGGCGCACCTGAGTCGTGAGCCTGCCTGTTGGTTAGGCTCTCCTACATGGCTCAGACATCATTCGGCGGCACGCCCGTCAACACCGTTGGCGATCTTCCTGTTGCAGGAAAATCACTTCCCTCATTCACACTTACTGCTGGCAACTTGCAAGAGTTCAGCAACGATGCACTTGCAGGCAAGCGCGTTGTGTTCAACATCTTTCCAAGCGTCGACACTCCAACATGCGCAACAAGCGTTCGCACATTCAACGCACTCGCATCATCTCTTGACAACACAGTCGTGTATTGCGTATCGGCAGACTTGCCATTCGCTCAAGGTCGCTTCTGTGGTTCAGAAGGCCTCAGCAACGTACAAAACGCATCATCATTCCGCACCGACTTTGGTTCAGTGTTCGGCGTAGGCCTCAACGAAGGCGCATTTGCCGGACTTCTCGCACGCGCAGTTGTCGTTGTTGATGAAAACGGAAAAGTTCTTCATACAGAACTTGTTTCAGACATCGCGAACGAACCAAATTACGATGCAGCAATTGCATCGCTGAAGTAATTACAACAGCGAATCAATTCCCATCGTGAGACCTTTCAGGTCTCCGACTTTGCGACACGCCAAGACAACTCCTGGCATAAAACTGACACGGTCATTTGAATCGTGGCGTATCACCAAGGTCTGACCAGCAGTACCCAAGATCACCTCTTGTAACGCGGTCATGCCCACCATGCGAACTCCGTGTACGTGAATGCCGCCAGGACCAACACCACCGCGCGCACCAGGGATTACCTCGTGCTTTGTGGGGTCTGCTGCCCATTCATCACTTGCTGCTGCCATACGCTGTGCCGTAACCATTGCGGTACCGCTCGGTGCATCAGCTTTTGCGTTGTGATGGAACTCGATGATCTCAGCTGTTTCAAAATACGGAGCTGCTTGTTCAGCGAACTTCATCATGAGAACTGCACCAATTGCGAAGTTGGCTGCAATCAGGCAATTACTTCCGGTAAACGCCTTACTAAAAGTTGCAAGGTCATCATCTGAAAAGCCCGTGGTACCAACTACGGCATGCATGCCATGAAGCGCTAACCACGGCAGTGTGGTGCGTGCCGCAGCAGCAACAGTGAAATCGACTACCACATCGCACTTGGCGTCGGCCAGTGCCTTCAAGTCTGCTGCAATGGTGAGCCCATGAACAGAACCGCCGCTGCCGACCAAGTCGACAGCGGCTGCTAGTTCTAGACCATCAGCTGCAACGATTGCGTCACAGACTGTGGATCCCATTTTTCCAGCTGCTCCAACTACTCCCACACGAATCATGTGAAAGACCGTAGTCGCTGGCAATGGTTATCGACGGCGACGATTACCGCGGTCTCCACCACGGTCGTCTCCACCACGGGTGTCGGGACCAAGGTCACCGAGTTCCGAGCGGATTTCGCTATCAAATTCTGCTTCGAATGAGACTTCGACTGGACCGTCTGCACGAGGCGCACGATCTTGACGAGGTCCACGGTCTTCGCGAGGTCCGCGATCATTGCGATCACGAGAGCCACGGTCATTGCGGTCACGAGAACCACGGTCTCCGCGATCTTCGCGAGGTCCACGGTCACTGCGCTCACGACGTTCTCCGCCGCCACCGCCGCCACCAGGAAGGTCGTTACCGTCTGCATCGACAGGGGTCAGGCTGACCTTGCCCTTGTCGTCTACATCTTCAACGCGCACCTTGATGACGTCACCGAGGGTGAGAATGTCTTCGACATTGTTCACGCGCTCGCCGTTACCCAACTTGCTGATGTGCACAAGGCCATCGCGTCCAGGAAGGATGTTGACGAATGCACCAAACTTCGTGATGCTGACAACGCGACCATCGTAGATTGCGTTGAGCTCAGCGGTTGGAGGATCAACGATCGCAAGAATGCGAGCCTTTGCTTCTTCAACGCGATGGTTATCTGGCGAACCAATTGTGACGATGCCGGTTGCGCCGTCATCATCAACTGCAATGTCTGCACCTGTCTCTTGCTGGATGGTGTTGATGACCTTGCCCTTAGGCCCGATGACTTCACCGACTTTGTCCAAAGGAATTGTGAAGGACACAATTTTCGGTGCTGTATCAGCAACAGTTGAACGTGGCGCGTTAAGCGCTGAGTTCATGCTGTCAAGAATGGTCATACGAGCATCACGTGCCTGCTGCAAAGCTGCTGACAATACATCGGCAGGAATTCCGTCGATCTTGGTGTCAAGCTGCAAAGCGGTTACGCAATCAACTGTTCCGGCAACTTTGAAGTCCATGTCGCCGAATGCGTCTTCTGCACCGAGGATGTCGGTGAGTGTGAGGTATTTGCCTTCTGCATAGATGAGGCCCATTGCGATTCCAGATACTGGAGCCTTGATGGGAACACCAGCGTCCATCAGCGACAAGCTTGATGCACACACTGAAGCCATTGATGTTGAACCGTTTGATGACAGAACTTCGCTGACCAAACGAATTGCATATGCAAATTCATCTTGGCTAGGAACGACTGGCAACAACGCGCGCTCTGCAAGAGCACCGTGTCCAATTTCGCGACGCTTTGGAGTACCAACACGACCAGTTTCACCATTAGCCCAAGGAGCCATGTTGTAGTGGTGGATGTAACGCTTTGAATTGTCAGGACCAAGTGTGTCGAGCATTTGGTTCATGCGAGGCATGGCCAATGTGCAGACGTTCAGAACCTGAGTCTCACCGCGCTGGAACAAGCCAGTGCCGTGTGCGCTTGGCAATGTGCCAACTTCTGAAGTCACTGCACGAAGATCGCGAGGACCGCGACCGTCGATACGGATTCCTTCTTCAACAACGCGCTTACGAACAAGCTTCTTTGTGAGGCTACGAACTGCTTCTTTCACTGCGCCGCTTTGGCCAGCAAATGCACCTTCAGGTCCGCACAATTCAGCAACTGTTTCAGCTGCTGCTGCATCGGTTGCCGCATTGCGGTCAGCCTTCAGAGCAATTGTGATTGCTGTTGCCAATTTTGGAGTAGCTGTTTTTTCAACTGCTGCAAAAATTTCCGGTGTGTAATCAAGAATTGGTGTGTACTCAAGTGGAACAATTGCACCCTTAGTAGCAATAACACTTGCAACAAGTTGGCGCTGAAGCTTGATGGACTCTTTGATCCATACTTTTGATGCTTCAAGACCGTCTGCGATTGTTTGCTCTGACACTTTTGGAGCGCCGTCTGCATAGAACTCGAATGACTTCTCTGTGCCGCCAGCTTCAACCATCATGATGGCAACATCGCCATTGTCAAGTTCGCGTCCAGCAACAACGATTTCGAATGTTCCGTTGTTTCCTTCTGCATAGGTTGGGTGAGGCACCCAGTCGCCATCTTGTGAATATGCCAAACGAACAGCACCAATTGGGCCTTCGAATGGAACGCCACTGATCATGAGAGCAGCTGACGAAGCATTGATTGCAATGACGTCATGTGGGTTTTCCATGTCGACACCAACAACGTTGACAACAATTTGTGTCTCGTTGCGGAAACCGTCTGGGAATGCAGGACGAAGTGGGCGGTCAATCAGACGGCAAGTAAGAATTGCCTGCTCTGACGGACGACCTTCACGACGAAAGAACGCACCTGGAATTTTGCCCGCAGCGTATGCACGCTCTTCGACATCCACGGTGAGTGGGAAGAAATCGATGCCGTCGCGTACGCCACGAGCCGCATTGGCTGTAACGAGAACGGTGGTGCCGTCGATTGAGGCGAGAACGGCGCCCTGCGATTGTGTCGCAAGCTTTCCAGTCTCGAATGACATGGTTTTTTCGGAACCAGTAACCTGTGTTGAAACACGAATGGCGTCAGCCATGGGAACTCCCTTGTTTGTGTGTTGTTGTAGTTCCGCCTACAACCAGCCGGTTCCCAGTCGGCAACCCCGCCCCATGGCGCGGGATAATCGACTGACAACCGACAACAATAAAAATGGTGTTGGCGGAAGGTTTTGTTATCGGCGAAGGCCGAGTTGTGCGATGAGTTCGCGGTAACCAGCAATATCGCGATCGCGAACGTAATCAAGCATGCGGCGACGGCGGCCTACCAACATCAACAATCCACGACGAGAGTGGTGGTCCTTGTGGTGCGTTTTGAGGTGCTCCGTCAGGTGATTGATGCGGTCGGTAAGAAGTGCAATTTGTACTTCGGGTGAACCGGTGTCCGTTCCGTGCTTGCGGTACGTCGAGATGGTGTCGATCTTCGGCAACATAATAAAGGCCTCATATTCCTTATTGAGAGAGGGCGCTCATCCCAAGAATTTGGGCCGAGCATCACACGTGCGCCAGAGCCCACGAGGACCTAATCAGGCTATGAGCCATCTCCTAGTGCCCACAACCCCCCATCCTGATTAGATTGAAGGAGTGTTCACAGGAATCATTGAAGAAAAAGGCTCCGTTTTGGCCCGTGAAGGGGCAAAACTCACTATCTCAGCCCGTGCCGTGCTTGACGATTCTGGCCTCGGAGCGTCAATTGCTGTCAATGGCTGCTGCCTCACCCTTGTAGAAAAGGGAGCCGATTGGTGGATTGCCGATGTTTCAGACGAGACCTATTCCCGCACCAACCTTGGAAATCTGCAGCCAGGAGACCCTGTCAACCTCGAGCGCCCCATGGTGGCGAACGGTCGCTTTGGCGGCCACATTGTTCTTGGCCATGTTGATGCGGTGGGCGAAATTGTCTCCCCGGTTCCCCAACTGATTGTTCGCGTGCCAAAAGACCTCATGCGGTACATCGTTGAAAAAGGAAGCTGCACCGTAGACGGCATCAGCCTCACAGTGTTCAACCTCACAGAAGACACATTCGAAGTTGCAGTTATTCCTCACACTTCAGAAGTCACCACCCTTGGCCACCGCAAGCCCGGGCACAAAGTCAATATTGAAATTGATGTTCTCGCAAAACATGTTGAACGATTGCTCGAACACAGGAATTAAAAATGGCTGACCTCGGAGATCTTCGTCAACGAATTGATGCCATTGACGCTGCACTAGTGAACTTGCTTGCGGATCGCATGAACGTGTGTCGCGAAGTTGCAGAAATCAAAGAAACCACTGGTGCTGCTGTTATTCAGCCACAGCGCGTGCGTGATGTTTTGTCTAGTCGTCGCCAATGGGCAATAGATGCGGGTGTTGATGCGGACTTTGCAGAGCAACTGTTTCGCACTCTGTTGTCAGAGACACACCGCATTGAAGGTGCAGAATCGCGTGATGAATCAGCACCCATCAAATTGGCTGGCAACACACAACGCACAGAGCTTGACACTGTTGCGTGTCGTATTGACCATGTCGTTGTGGCAGTGGCCGACCTCTCTGCTGCACGAAAGTTTTTTGATGGAATGGGTTTCTCCACCACCGTCACTGATGACACATCAGTTGTCAGTGCTGAAGCAGGTGGCGTCACAGTTGTTCTCGTTGGCCCGAACCACAACCCCGCAGTTCATCAACGCCTAGCTGAACACGGCTCTGGCGTGCAACACATCGCCATTGAAGTTCTGAACGCTGGCTTTACTCGCGACGCTCTCGATGCTGCGGGCGTGCCGCTACTTACAGATGTTGTCGTTGACGCAGAAGGCCACGAGCAGGTGTTCACAGCCCTCGACCCAGTCACTGGCGTGCAGCTCAGCTTCATCAGCCGTACCGGCCATCGCGTGCCAATGAGCAGCCACAACGTGTCTGCCATGTTCGAGGCCATCTCCAACACCGCAACCGACCAATAGCGGCGGTACTATTTAGGTGCGCGGCCAAATGGGCGCCATCAGACATTTCTTGCTCGTCTGATGGGGTTCGACCGCCACTGGCACATATTCCACCGAATCCACCTGAAAGGTGCTGCCTTGTCGCGCCAGTTCTCTCGAGAAGACCTCATGTCTTCTCTTCCCATTGATCAATCGTTCGTCGACGACCTTTTGACATTGCCTCTTGATGAGCTGATGTTGCGTGCACGAAATGTACGTGATGCCGCCCACGGCACGCGCGTTACGTTTTCGCCAAAGGTGTTCATTCCTCTCACCATGTTGTGCCGCGACAAGTGTGGGTATTGCACGTTTGCGCAACCACCTGCACGTCTAGAAAAGCCATACATGACAGCAGAAGATGTTCTTGCTATCGCCCGTCAAGGCGCACGTACTGGTTGCCAAGAAGCATTGTTCACTCTTGGCGAACGGCCGGAAGAACGTTATGAGATTGCAGCCAACTGGTTGCGCGACAACGGATACGACTCCACCGTTCATTACTTGCATGACATGGCAAAACTTGTCCTCGACGAAACTGGCTTGCTGCCTCATGCAAATGCAGGCGCGTTGTACAACGACGAGTTGGCAATGTTGCGCCGCGTCTCCCCTTCTCAAGGCATGATGCTTGAATCTCTGCGTGACGATTTGGAATGCCATCGCGGTGCGCCAGATAAAGAACCGCAGCGCCGCATCAACACATTGTGCGAAGCAGGCGAACTTGCAATTCCATTTACAAGCGGAATCCTGGTTGGCATTGGCGAAGAACGTCGTGACCGCATTGAGGCTCTCGCACTCATCGCTGCAGCACACGCAAAGTACGGCCATGTACAAGAAGTCATTGTTCAGAACTTCTTGCCAAAAGCAGGCACGGCAATGCACAAAGCAAAGCCATGCCCTGAAGATGAGTACTTGTGGTCAATTGCTGTTGCGCGCCTGATTCTGCCAGCATCAATTCACTTGCAGGCTCCACCAAACTTGTCAGATGACTTCGGAATCTTGCTTGATGCAGGAATCGACGACTGGGGCGGCGTCTCGCCTGTTACTGCAGATCATGTGAACCCAGAACGTCCATGGCCAGCTCTTGATCGTTTGGGCGATGTCACTGAAGATCGCGGCATGGTTCTTGCACCGCGTCTCACGATTTACCCAGAGTTTGCAACAGCTCCAGAAAAGTGGCTCGACCCTGCGTTGCACTTCCCCGTTATGGACAGAACAGATGCAGAAGGTCTTGGCCGTGATGATCCGGGCGCATTCTGGCCAGAGAAAGTAACTGCCGCTGACGTGGTGCACGACGGTGCAGAAGTTGTTCTTGTTGGGCACAAATCAACCCAGTGGTATTCAGGATCAAACGTGAAACCAATGATGCTGGTGCCACACCCTCGCCCTGCAGCAAAAGGTCGCATTGCAGAAATCATCGAAGGTCATCGCAACGGACAAGAACTTGGCGAAGACGAAGTTGTTGCCCTGTTTGCCGCACGTGGACCAGAAGTGGGTTACCTCGCCGACTATGCAGATGAACTGCGCTTCAAGACTGTTGGCAACAACGTCACGTGGGTACACAACCGCAACATCAACTACACAAACGTGTGCACATACAAATGTAAGTTCTGTGGTTTTTCCAAAGGCCCACTCAGCCTTAACTTACGCGGAACGCCGTACCTCTTAACACTTGACGACATTGCAGACCGCGCAGTGGAAGCAGCTGGTATGGGCGCAACTGAAGTAACGCTGCAAGGCGGAATTCACCCTGACTTCGATGGTGACTACTACATCGATGTCACCAAAGCTGTGAAATCTGCAGTTCCTGACATGCACGTGCATGGATTCACTGCGCTTGAGGTAACTGAAGGTGCACATCGCAATGGCGAATCACTACGTGAATACCTTCTTCGCTTGAAAGAAGCAGGACTTGCATCACTTCCCGGCACCGCAGCAGAAATTTTGGATGACGACATTCGCGCAATCATCTGCTCGGACAAGGTAAACACCGAAGAGTGGCTTGAATGCCATCGCCAAGCACACTCCATTGGCCTGCATTCAAACATCACCATCATGTTTGGCAGCGTTGAACATCCGCGTTCATGGGCCAAGCACATGGTTGTCACTCGCGAACTGCAGAAGGAAACGGGCGGATTCACCGAATTCATTCCACTTCCGTTTGTTCATATGGCCTCGCCTATTTACCTACAACGCAAGGCTCGTCGTGGACCAACATTCCGCGAGAACGTCTTGATGCACGCCATTGGGCGCATTTTCTACCATGGCCACATCGACAATGTTCAGGTCAGTTGGGTCAAGATTGGCACCGCCGGCGCTGCGCAGTTGCTGCAAGCTGGCTGCAACGACCTTGGTGGCACATTGATGGACGAGAACATTTCTCGTGCTGCTGGCGCGAACCATGGCCAGATGATGACCGAGGGCCGCTTTGGTGAAATTGTGGCTCCGATGCGCCGCACATTGGTGCAACGCAATACTGCCTACAAGTTCCTCAGCCCTACTGCAGGTGCGTAGCTACAGCAGCACGTGCGTGCGCGATATCAACTTGTAGTTGATCTTTCAATTCATCGAGACCAGCGAATTGGCGCTCGCTACGCAAGAACGCAACGAACTGCACAACCGCTACTTCTCCGTACAAGTCACCACTGAAATCCATGAGATATGCCTCAAGCAATGAATGCTCAGCATTCACATAAAACGTTGGGCGACGGCCGAGGTTGATGGCACACGGATGTTCACTGCCGTCTGGTCGGCGGTACACACCTGCGTACACGCCATCGCTTGGCACACACATGCCGTTTGGTATTTCAACATTCGCTGTAGGAAATCCGATTGTGCGCCCGCGCTGGTCACCCGTGACCACGGTGCCAACAACTTCAAATGAGTGTCCGAGCATCTTGGCCGCCGTGGCTATTTCACCGCCAGCAAGGGCACGACGAATAGCTGTGGAACTGACTGGTTCATCAATGTCGTCTCCACGCGAAATAAGCACAACAGGCTCACAAGTGAAGTCATGCCTCTCGCCCATCTCACGCAACAACGTGACATTGCCTTGACGCATGTGCCCGAAGTGAAAATCAGACCCAACAATCACTGTGCTGGCGTGTAGACCATCAACAATGGCGCGCTGCACAAAGTCTGAAGGGATTTCTTTTGACTGTTCCGGCGTAAAAGACAGCACGACCACTGCATCAACACCTGTTGCCGCAAGAAGTTCCAACTTCTGTGCAGTATTGGTCAATAAGCGAGGAGCTGCATCAGGGCGCACAACGCTCGCAGGGTGACGGTCAAACGTGACAACCACGCTGCGCGCACCAACGCGAGCTGCACGCTCGCGCACTTGGCTAATTACTGCCTGATGACCAAGGTGCACGCCGTCGTATGCGCCAATGGTGATGACGGAACGCTCATTTGGCCATGGCCATGCGGAAAGATCTGTCACTACTTGCACAAGGACTAACGCTATCTCGCTTGAAAGACCACAGTGGGTTTGGCGATGCGCTCACGCCACACTTCAAACACTCCGATTAGTTCGCCAGTGCAATCAACAGCCGCCCACGGACCATCACCATCCCACGCAATACGTGTTCGCCCGAAACGGCAATCAATTACATCGGAATCATCAAGCACTTGCACTGCAAGATGCCGCACCGCTTCGCGAATCGGTAACAGTGTTGGCTCCGGAATAGTGCTTGCTTCATCAACCGAAAATGGGCCGACTGAAAAACGTCGCAATGTACGAATATGTGCACCGCCACCAAGTGCAGTTCCAAGGTCAGCACCAAGAGACCGAATATATGTTCCAGCTCCACTACGAATAGTTGCGCGAATCACCATGGGGTTATCTGTTGCCTCGACTTCGAATGAATGGACCGTGATGGGGCGCGCAGGACGTTCAACTTCAATGCCTTCGCGAGCCAATTTGTGCAACCGCACTCCGTCAACCCTCAAGGCAGAAACCATCGGAGGCACCTGCATGATTTCACCCAAGAATTGTTCGGCAATGATTCGACGAACTTCGTCCAAGTTCGGTGGAGCCATGTCATGAGTTGCAGTAATCGCGCCCGAGTCGTCTAGCGAATCGGTTTCTACACCAAAGACAATTTCACACGAATAGGTTTTGTCCATGTCAGCCATGAAACGAAACAATCGAGTGGCATTACCGACGCCAACGACAAGCAAGCCTGTTGCGTCAGGATCAAGGGTGCCCGCGTGGCCGATTCTTTTTTCACCAAAATGACCACGCAACTTGTACACCACATCATGACTAGTGAGGCCTGCCGGCTTGTCAATAAGGACCAGCCCATGAGCCGTAGACGGCTTCTTGCGGGCCATGAATTACTCGGCGTCGTCGCGTGACGAGATAGGCGAAGTGTCAGGCTGTTTGCGCAACAACTCTTCAATGCGAGCTGCGCTACGAATCACTTCGTCAGGGCGGAACGACAAAATGGGAGTCTTACGTGCGTGCATCTGGCGGTTAATTGATGCCTGTATGCGAGGGCGGAACTCAAGGAGGGCCTCAACCACTCCTTCGTCACCTTCTTCGCCGAACATCGAATCGAAATACACAATTGCCCTGTTCATCTCAGAGTCAACATCAATTGCGGTGATCGTTACTAGGTCAAGCCGCTCATCATCAATAAGAGTGAGTTCATCTGCAATGACTTCACGCAAAACCTCAGACAATCGGGCGGTACGGGGGTACCCCTTTGAGGAGCCTCCCTTGGATTTACGTTTTCCCGGCCTTGGGCGTTGATTCGACACGACCTATACGATAGGTGCTTCAATGAGTGACACCACGACGCCGTCCAATTCACGCACATCGTCAGTGCCTCCGTTTCGCTATTCCGCCACGCTCGCAGCAGAGCTTGAAGCACGTTGGCAAGACACGTGGGAGCAGAACGGCACATTTGAGGCACCAAACCCCGCTGGACCTCTCGGTGATCCAGCAAAAGTAGCTGGCCGGGAAAAATTGTTCATTCTTGACATGTTCCCGTATCCGTCAGGAGCTGGCCTTCATGTTGGTCACCCGCTCGGCTACATCGGAACAGATGTGTTTGCACGTTTCAAACGAATGAAGGGCTTCAACGTTCTTCACGCTCTCGGTTACGACAGTTTTGGTCTTCCTGCAGAACAACACGCAATCACCACTGGTATTCATCCACGAGTAAACACCGAATCAAACATTGTCAACATGCGTCGTCAATTGCGGCGCCTTGGTCTTGGCCATGATCCCCGTCGCAGTATCAGCACTACCGACGAAGAGTTCTACAAGTGGACGCAATGGATCTTCTTGCAGATTCATGGTTCGTGGTGTGACCCATCAACCGGTCGCGCTCGTCGTATTGAAGAACTTGTTGATGAATTCGAAACCGACGTTCGCGCTACCCCAACTGGTGCATCCTGGGCTTCTCTTTCTTCTGGTGAGAAACACGACATTCTTGATTCATATCGCCTTGTGTATCTGTCTGATGCCCCCGTGAACTGGTGCCCAGGCCTCGGAACCATCTTGGCGAACGAAGAAGTCACAGCAGAGGGCCGCAGCGACATCGGCAACTACCCCGTGTTCAAGCGCAACATGCGCCAATGGGTGATGCGCATCACTGCATATGCAGACCGTCTGATTTCTGACCTTGATCGTCTTGACTGGCCAGAGCCAATCAAGTTGATGCAACGCAACTGGATTGGTCGCAGCGAAGGCGCTCGCGTCACATTCACCACTTCTGGCGGCCCCATCGAAGTGTTCACGACACGGCCCGACACATTGTTCGGTGCAACATTCCTTGTGTTGTCACCTGAGCACCCGCTTGTCGACACCCTCACAACTGCATCACAAAAATCGGCTGTCGCTGCATACCAAGCAGAGGCAGCAGCAAAGCAAGACAACGAACGTCAAGACGATTCAAAACAAAAGACTGGTGTCTTCACTGGCGCAACCGCCACCAACCCAGTGTCTGGCAAAGACATTCCTATCTACATTGCCGATTACGTTCTCATGGGTTACGGAACAGGCGCCATCATGGCTGTTCCCGCTGGCGACCAACGCGACTTTGATTTCGCACGCACATACGACTTGCCCATCACCGCCATCCAAATGCCACCAGTTGCATGGTTCGATCAGTTGGCAATTCCTTCGTCTGCAGATTGCTCAACATGGCCAAGCGCATTTGTTGGTGATGGCGTCTATATCAACTCAGAAAATGGTTCGCTCAGCCTGAACGGACTGAAATCAATCGGTGAAGCAACAACTGTCATCAACGCATGGCTTGCCGAAAACAAGTGCGGAGAGCCAACTATTACGTATCGCTTGCGCGACTGGCTATTCTCACGCCAGCGCTACTGGGGCGAACCGTTCCCCATCGTGTACGACGAAGATGGTCGTGCTCATGCAGTACCTACTTCGGCATTGCCCGTGTTGTTGCCAGAACTTGCAGATTTCAAACCAACAGCACTTAATCCGAATGATGCAAACAGCGACCCGATCCCACCGCTTGCTCGCGTAAAGGATTGGACCAAAGTCTCTCTCGACCTTGGTGATGGCATGCGCGAATACCGCCGTGAAGTAAACGTAATGCCCCAATGGGCTGGTTCGTGCTGGTACGAAATGCGCTACCTCGACCCCACTAATTCTGACGCCTTCATTAATCATGAAGTAGAGCGCTATTGGATGGGGCCTCAAGGCGACGGACACACTGGCGGCGCGGACTTATATGTCGGCGGTGTTGAACATGCCGTATTGCATTTGTTGTACGCACGTTTCTGGCACAAGGTGTTGCATGACCTCGGACATGTTTCTAGCGAGGAACCATTCCATCGTTTGTTCAACCAGGGCTATATCCAGGCATACGCGTACCGTGATGACCGTGGTCAAACTGTTCCGGCAGCAGAGGTAATTGAAACCAACGGCGTGTATTCATGGGAAGGCGAAACAGTCGCTCGTGAATACGGAAAAATGGGCAAGAGCCTGAAGAACATCGTTACACCAGACGAAATGTACGAAGAGTT
>JANQYF010000032.1 GCA_030729045.1 Ilumatobacteraceae bacterium | reverse complement strand
GGGCCAGCTTTGTTTGGGCCAACTCGGTTCTGCATACCAGCAATAACTTTGCGCTCGAACCACACCATCAGCATTGTTGCGACCAAGCCGACAACAAATACCAAAAGCACTTTTACAAGGACTATGAGCAGCGGCGTCCAAAGAACGTTGCCTTCCAGAAGAGGATCAATAGCGAAAATTACTGCGCTCACATGGACTCAATTCTGACGTCAATGATTGATTCATTACGGCGAACGAGTTCACGCACGTCTGCACCGATTTGGTTAAATGGCACCCACGCTGTTCCGCGGGGTATTGAAGACGATGCACGGACTGGAAGAACGATTGAACTGTGCGAGTTTGAAACTCGTACATTTGTTCCTTCAGCAGCACCTACGCGATCAAGATCAAGAGGGTGGATAAAAACATTCGCTTCAGTAGCCAAATTCTCGAGAGATGGGCTGGTTATTGTGCCGATTGCGCGGTCAAACAACTTACGACTGAGATCTAGGCGGAACTCATACGAGTTACGAGGTGCAGCAACGCTGGTTGCAGTTGGCGCAGAACTTGGTGGGGTGACAGAAACAACTACCCCATCTCGCTTGATTGCTACTGCAGTAGTGGTGCTTCCGAAACCAGGAACTGCGGCAGATATTGCATTCTGAATGTCTGACAAAGTGGTGAAGTTCGATTCATGTCCGAGAAGAGTCAAAAGTTCGACAGCAATCATCCAGTCAGCTCGTGAAGTTCCGTGTGGAGTGATCTTCTGAACCACCGAAGTAACACGACCCTCGAGGTTCATCGTGGTGCCGTCTTTCTCGCCATAGGCAGCTGCAGGCAGTACAACATCTGCATGTGATGCACTAGCTGTGAGGAAGGTATCGATAGCAACCACAAACTTTGCTCCGGCAATTCCTCGACGAGCAAGATCAACGTCTGCAACATCAGACAGCGGGTCGGCACCGAGAAGAATGAGGCAATCAACATTGCCTTTCGCTGAGGCTTCAAGAATTGTTGCAGCATCATTGTCGTTGCGTGGGGCTAGCCCGAGCGACAGTGCACCACGGACATTGCCGCGACGCAATACGGGCAGCACAGTCGCTGATGGAGCAACTGCGACAACAGCAGCAATTGCGTCCATTGTGTGTGATGCAGACTCTGCAAGGTTTGGACGACCAGCAACAACTACTACTGGGCCAGATGCAAGTTGTGTTGAAATATCTGCTTGTGCCATGAGCGCTGGGATAGCTGAAGCAGCGGTTCCCGACTCAGCACGGATTGACTTCCATGCGTACTTTGTAAGTCCTGTTTCATGAGATGAAATCTCAATGAGGCGAATTCTTTTCTTCTGCACTGCATCGCGAAGACGCAGATACAACACTGGAAGTTCTTCCTTGATGTCCGGAGCCAAAAGAATCACAGTGCCACCAGCACATGCAGAATCGATTGTTGCTTGCGGATATGAAAACACTGATGCGGGAAGTCCATCGTCTAGTTGAGCATCACGCATTGTGATTCCGGCTGCGTCGGCAAGAGCGCCCCACATAAATGCATCTTCATTGGTTCCGCGAGCGCCACCGAGAATTGCTACTGAACCTTCGCGCGAATGACGAATTACACGAGCAACTGATTCCAGTGCATCAGACCACGATGATGCAGCAAAAGAATCACCGGACTTGATCTGTGGAGATGACAAGCGGTCGTCTGAGTTCGTTGACTGGAAGTTGAAACGACCCTTGTCGCACAACCAACCCCAGTTCACTGGGTCACTATCGACACCTTGGTAACGCAGTAATTCATCACGGCTTGACTGAACAACAGTGCGGCAACCAACAGAACATGTTGTGCATGTGCTTTCGCGCTGTTCAAGGTCCCAGGGACGAGCCTTGAATCGGTATGGCGACGCAGTGAGTGCACCCACTGGGCAAATTTGCACGGTGTTGCCAGAAAAGTATGAAGCAAATGGTTCATCGGGGAACGTCATTACTTGAGTGTTATTTCCGCGCTGAGTGAAACTGATGAGAGGGTCACCCGCTACTTCATCAGCAAAACGTGTGCAGCGATCGCACAAGATGCAGCGCTCACGATCAAGAAATACCAAGTCACTAATCGCGATTGGCTTTTCATAGTGACGCTTTTCTTCAACAAAACGGCTCTCGCCAGCGCCATGACTAAATGCCTGGTCTTGCAATGGGCACTCCCCGCCCTTGTCGCATACTGGGCAGTCAAGCGGGTGATTCGCAAGAAGTAACTCAATCATGCCTTCTTGAGCGCGCTTTACTTGCGGTGTATCTGTGCGCACCACTTGCCCATCGGCAAC
Organism: Ilumatobacteraceae bacterium; assembly: GCA_030729045.1. Classification (GTDB taxonomy): domain Bacteria; phylum Actinomycetota; class Acidimicrobiia; order Acidimicrobiales; family Ilumatobacteraceae; genus UBA2093. Next base: position 11,818 of record JANQYF010000032.1, on the reverse strand, counting down.
AGGAGTCATGCAACTAACAACCATCATGGGGCCACGAGGACCTTCAACTTCAACCATGCATTGGCGACACATGCCAACAGAACTCATACGTGGGTGGTAACAAAAACGAGGAATGTACTCATCAACGCTGTCAGCAGCCGCAATGATGAGATCACCTTTACGTGCTGCAACTGTGCGGCCATTAATGGTGATCGATACTGCGTTCGGATCTTGTGGCGGCATGTCGTTTGTATCGGTGGTGTCAATAGTGGTCATTCTGAAACCGCCGTTACTTTGATCATGGTGCGCTTCACAATGCGCGCTTCGAATTCACTGCGGAACAATGTGAGAGCCGAGTGAACAGGCGCATACGCAGATGGCCCCACGAAACAGATTGTGTTCATGCGATACGGGAATGGCACAGCGGCGATTCCGAGTTTCTCATTTGATGCATGAGGGAATGAACCAGGACAAATTGATTCACCGACTTCAAAAATCTGTTCAAGGTCAGCATCTGTGCCTTTGCCATCAACTACACGAGACAAAATGCGTTCAAGCCATGTTCCACCTTCGCGACATGGTGTGCATTTGCCACATGATTCATGCGCATAGAAACGGGTAAGAGTTAATGCGGCACGAGGAATATCTGTGGTTGAGTCCATCACCATGATTGCGCCAGAACCAAGCATTGAACCTGCAGGCCCAACTTGACTTGCTTCAAATGGAAGATCCAGTTGATCAGGAGTGAACCATGGAGCAGAACCACCACCGGGTACAAAAGCTTTGAGATCATTGCCGTTACGAATGCCTTGGCAGAACTCGTCTCCGTACAAGAGGTCACGGAATGTTGTGATGCCATTAATGATTTCAAATACACCAGGGCGATTCACGTGGCCAGAAACTGCGACCATTCGTGTTCCTGGTGAAGTTGCTGTACCAATTGCTGTGTACGCAGCTGCACCGTTATTCAATAACCATGGAAGGTTGGCAAGAGTCTCAACGTTGTTGACAATTGTTGGTTGTCCGTACAAGCCGTTTGCTGCAGGGAAATATGGAGGCTTCAAGCGGGGCATGCCGCGATTGCCTTCAAGACTTTCAATAAGAGCTGTCTCTTCGCCCACCACATAGGCGCCTGCACCCCAATGAAGAACGATGTCGAGTGAGAACTTTGAACCAAGAATGTTCTTGCCGATGTAGCCGGCTGCGTATGCCTCGTTCAGGGCAGCTGCTACTCGTTCTTGAGCGAGCGCCATTTCGCCACGTATATATAGGAAGCATTGTGACAAGCCAGCTGCATACGAAGCAATGAGACAACCTTCAATAAGTTGATGAGGGTCGCGTTCCATTAACAGGCGGTCTTTGTATGTGCCTGGTTCACTTTCGTCACCATTAACTACGAGATACCGAGGCCAAACACCTTGTGGCATTAGTCCCCATTTATTGCCCGCAGGGAAACCAGCACCACCACGGCCAAGAACGGTGGCGTTCTTTACTTCGTCATGGATTTCACTGGCAGGGCGAGCGAGTGCTGAACGCAAACCTTTATAGCCATCAGTGGCTAGGTAGCGCTCGAGGGTGTACGAGTCTTCGTATTGAAAACGTGATGTCACTACTTGAGGACGATCACCGGCATAAAAGCCAGGTGCATGTTTCCAGGTACCGCCGGTCATAGCGCCGCCTTTCCATCAAGCCACACGGGATTTTCAGTCACTAACCCTGGTGCCACAGCGCCAACGCCGCGCTCTGCAGGAATGTGCTGACGTACAGAAGCGACAACACCGTGAGCAGGAATTTCTGATGACAATGTTCCAGCTGACAAATCATCAATGAGTGTGTCAAGTTGATCTGGTGTAACGCGATAGCGATAGCGATAGTTCACTTGCAAGCACGGAGCTTCGGTGCATGCGGCCTGGCACTCAGCTCGTTCAAGAGTGAATTTCCCATCTGCAGTAGTGGAACCCATCTTGATACCAAGTCGCTCTTCTGCATGGTGCATCAGTTCTTCTGCACCCATCAATGCACACGACATAGTGCCGCAGATATTGATGAGGTACTTGCCCACTGGTTCAAACTTGAACATCTCGTAGAACGACGCTGTGCCGAATACTTCAGCTGACGATGCTCCGACTAATTCACCAATGTGTGACATAGCTTCGTTGGTGACATATCCGTCTTGTTCCTGCGCCAAGTGCAACAACGGAATAGTTGCTGAACGGGCCTTTGGGTAACGACCAATGATTTCGCGAGCAAGGCGAATGTTTTCTTCTGTTAGCCGAGCCATTATCGATCAACCTCCCCGAGTACCGGATCAACTGATGAAATAACTGCAACAGCATCAGCAACAAGCCCACCACGCATCATGTGCGGCATAGTTTGAATGTTCACGAATGACGGCGCACGAACATGCATGCGATAAGGATTCGATGAACCATCGCTGACGATGTAACAACCAATTTCGCCGCGTGGACTTTCGATAGCTACGTACACTTCGCCCTCTGGCACTTTGAAGCCTTCGGTAAAGATTTTGAAATGGTGAATCAGTGCTTCCATGGATTCGTCAATACGTGCACGAGGTGGTGGTGTGACTTTCTTATTCTGAATACGGAAGTCACCAGAAGGCATATTCTCAAGAACTTGATACACAATGCGCATTGATTCGCGAATTTCGTTGAATCGAATTGAGTAACGGTCATAGGCATCGCCGTACTGACCAACAATGACGTCGAATTCCATTTTGTCGTAATGCAGGTACGGCATGTCACGACGAAGATCCCATGCAACTCCGGTTGAACGAAGAATTGGTCCGGTTGCACCAAGAGCGATTGCTTCTTGCGCTGTAATGACGCCAACACCTTGGAGACGCTCACGCCAAATTGGTTGACCAGTCATCAAGGTGTCGTATTCCTCAAGTCGCGAAGGCAACCCTTCAAGAATTGCAAGAACATCATCACGCCAGCCTGCTGGCAAGTCCGCTGCAAGACCACCAGGACGAATGAAGTTGTGATTCATACGAAGGCCTGTGACCTTTTGGAAAAAGCGCAAAACTTCTTCACGTTCGCGCCATCCGTACAACATCATGGAGACTGCACCGAGGTCCATACCGTTGGTGGCAAGGAACAATAGATGGCTGCTCATGCGATTCAATTCTGAAAGCAACATGCGCATCCATACAGCACGTTCTGGGATATCGCCATCGATACCTAGCAACTTTTCGACTGCCATTGAGAAAACAAGTTCGTTGTTCAACGGCGACAAATAATCCATACGGGTGACGTTGGTTCCGCCCTGCATGTATGTCAGTGCCTCGCCAGTTTTTTCCATGCCAGTGTGCAAATAACCAATGATTGGTTTGCAACGCAAAACTGTTTCACCCTGAAGTTCAAGCATGAGACGCAGAACACCGTGAGTGCTTGGGTGTTGTGGCCCCATGTTGATGATCATGGTTTGATCTTCAGGAGCGTCGGTTTCTACTTCGGCGAGCAATGCAGCTTCAGCTTCGCTCAGACGCAATACAGACCCGACTTCACGGAGCAATTCTTTCGCTGTGAGTTCACTACGTGACAGTAGTTCTTGTCCGCCTTCTGCGGTCCCTGCAGAAATGATGGTCATGAGTGAGCACCTTTGAACTGCACAGGAATAGAACCCTGGCTGTAGTCCTTACGTAACGGGTGACCGTCCCAGTCTTCTGGCATCAGGATTCGCGTCATGTCAGGATGACCGGTAAAGACTATTCCGAACATGTCGAAGGTTTCACGTTCGTGAGCTTCTGTACCTGGATGAATATCAAACAAGGTTGGAACAGTGGCATCATCTGCTGGAACCTGAACTCGTACTCGAATTCTCTTGCGTTGCGACAAGGACAATAAGTTCACTACTAGTTCAAAACGCTCTGGTTGAATTCCGAAACCAATTGTGCGCTGTGGCATTGCAAGGTAATCAGCCCCGGTGAGATCGACGCACATCTCGTACCCTTCGTCGGCGAGAGCCTTGATTACCGAAACATACTGATCGCGCGAGGCATGAAGTACTCGCTGCCCGTGAGAATCTTGCACAGGGCAACCATGCAGAGTCTCTACAGCATTCTCCATTGTGTCTACTGCGTCACTCATGATTACTTCGTACCTATGGTGACAGAAGTATGCGCTGCGAGTTCAGATGAAAGTTCAACACCGGCCCCGCCATTGTTAGCAACGCGGCGACGCATGATTTCTCCGTCTTCAATCAACTGATGCAAGGTCTCAATTGCATGAATAAGAGTTTCGGGAGTCGGTGGACAACCGGGTGCATAGACGTCAACAGGAACGATCTGGTCAACACCTTGCACAATTGCATAGTTGTTAAACATGCCGCCACTTGATGCACATACGCCCATTGAGATGACCCATTTGGGTTCCATCATCTGGTCGTACACCTGACGAAGTACTGGTGCCATTTTCTGACTAACTCGACCAGCAACGATCATGATGTCTGCTTGGCGAGGAGACGCACGGAACACTTCCATTCCGAATCGCGAAAGATCGTAATGCGATGCACCAGTTCCCATCATTTCAATTGCACAACATGCAAGACCAAACGAGGCTCCCCAGCTTGAACGCGAGCGTGCCCACTTCACCAAGTCTTCGATACGTGCAGTAACGAAGTTGTGGTCCATGCCCCCGAGACCGTCGTCAGCGATGTTTTGGACAACACCCATTAGGCAGCTCTGCCTTCAGAACCAACAACTCGCACAGAACTAGTTGTAGTGAAACCAAGTGACTCTTGCGTCTCAAGCTTGCCTGCGCGCTGGATTGGACCCCAATCAAGCGCACCACGCGCAATCATGTACACAAATGCAACGAAGAACACCGCACTGAATGAAACCATTTCTAGGAATCCGTACACGCCGAGAAACTCGCGCTCAACTGCATACGGGTAGGCGAAAATGATTTCAATGTCAAACATGATGAACAACATTGCGACAACAAAGAAACTGACAGGGAACCGCTCGGGCGGTTCACGGCTTGGAACGATTCCACATTCGTACGGCGCTTCTTTTGCAGAGTTAGGACGATTAGGTGCAAGTAACTTCGAAGCGAGAAGACTGATGACAGCAAACAAAATTGCCAGCACAGTCAACGCAACTATCGGAAGGTACTGGGCCATGATCTAGGCCACCGAAGATTTGAGTGCAAGATTCCTGCGCAACAATGCTTCGCGGCGGTGCAAGAGCCAACACAACAAGAAAAAGATCAGTCCTGAACCAAAGCCGATGAGGAATGCCGGGCGACGCTTTGCACCCAAATCACGAATCATCACTACGTAGCGGTGAGGCTGAGCTTCATCAATCTGGGCACGTGCAGGTGCGCGACCAGGTTCTGCACGCTGAGGAACTAGCGGTGCAATTTCTACAATTGCATACCTCGGTTTGTGCTTGAACGCCAAGAAGTCAAGAGAGTCTCCGAGTTTCGGAAACCGCTCGCCACCCTTGTCATACACAGCAACTGCTACATATTCTCCGGCTGCTAATTCTTTTGCTTCATTCTGAATGATTTCATCAGCTGAGGCGACTGCCTGGCCACGCTGCGGATTAGATTCCGCAAGAGATTCCCATCCTTCAGCCACTAGTTGATCAGAAATCTTTTTTGCTGCAGCGACAGAGCCAAGACCCTTGAGGTCACTAGAGCCCTCCACAATTTCTGTTCGGTTCAGAAGTGCTCCATCACGAACAATGGTGATTGGTTCACTCGGATGCCATGTCGGCTCTGGTCCTTTTAATCCGATTCCGTAGATAGCCCAAACTATGGCCATCGACATCATCCATCCGGCAAGTCCAGTCAGAGCCACCAAAAAACCAAGGCGTGCGCCGAGGTTTGTGCCCAAGATGAGATACGTAGAACCCATCAAAACCACAACGCTGATGATGACGATGATCCATCCGCGGATCTCTGGTTCCCAACTGACTGCAAGTAGCGCTGACAACATCACAAACTCCGAACGTATTCCACGATCAACTTCAGTTGTTCGTCTGTGTACACCTGGCCAAAGGCTGGCATTCGACCGCCTCCTTGACCTTGTTCTCCGTAACGCTTGCCCAATTCTGAGCCGTTACTAATAAACGCGATCATGTCTGCCTGATTCGGGAACTGGCGAACTGAAGAACCACCTGTGAGGTTGGGCCCAAAAGCTCCGCCTCCGGTTGCTTGCGGATCGTCGTACGACCATCCCGTTGTATGGCAACGGGCGCATGAGTAAGCGCCCGAATTAAGACTGAGATTGAAAAGTGCCTCACCAATAGTTGCGTGGGCACCGCTATCTACTTGACGCTGTGCTTCGGCCATAATCGCTTTGTTTTCTGCTTCAGGCAATTCTCCGTCAACACATGTTGGGTTGAACGGGCCTCGTGTCTCCACGCAGTTATCTTGCGGGATCTGAATTGATTTCACGTATTCAAGAACTGTCGTGACATTCTGATCAGTCAGTGGACCGCCACCAATGATTCCCCAAGCAGACATTGGTGAGAACGGACGACCATAGTTCAAGATGAAGCGGAATTCATCGTCTGAGTAGCGATACATCACTGTGTTTAAAGCGGGCGCTTTCCATGACACTGACTTCACTTCACCAGTTTTTGGATCAGTAATTGCATATTCGGCAACACCACCGGTTGCTTTCATGCCGCCGTGACAACCTGCGCAGTTGAACCCACCGTCAGCAGTAGAAGCAAAAATCTCTGCTCCCCATTTGGTGAAACGCTTTTCGAAACCGAATTCCGCGCCGGCTGTGCGGCCAGGTTCAAGGACCCAATAGAGAGGCAAAGAAATAGTGATAATGACGAGGAACAAAAGACCCAGAATTTGAACACGCTCGAGACGCGGCCCTTCGAGAACTTCGTCGTCGTAATAGGGCTTGCGGTTCGCAGCAAGTTTTTGTTCTGAACCAATTTCGCTACGCGATGACCGAATGTTAGAAAAGGCGTAGAACGCCCATCCCGCAAGCGAGATGAGAAGAATTACCCAAGCAATCGAGGTACTAGTTGATGCAATCATGATTAGTGTCCTCCGCCGACACAATGTGGTCCTTCGGCTTCTTGACCAGTGGTGTTGATTCCAATTGATGGTCCAGCAAACACTGCTCCGGTATCAATCATGAGAACACCGTTGGTAATTCCTACGCCAAAACGATCCATTCCACGAGGAGCTGGTCCACCCTTTTTTTCACCCACACGGTTGTACTGAGAACCGTGACATGGGCATTCAAACCACTGCGAGCTCTTGCACTCAGGAACTCGACAGCCAAGGTGAGGACACTTTTGATACAGCGCAACAATGCCCGCTTGCATTCCAGTAAACACAGGAGCCTGACCGCTGTAAACAGCTTGCCCTTTACCGAGAGCATCTTTGGGGTATTCGGTCACCCATGCACGTGCCTCCGACAAATATAAGAAACCCTTGTTCTGACGAATTGATTGAATGACGTCGTCAACTTTTCCTGCATTAATTTTGGAACCAAAGCCGCCTTCAGCACCTTTCCAGAGAAAGCCAACTACCGAAGCTCCGAAAGCACCAACGCTGACAGACAGCAAGGTAACAGTTGCGCGGTTAAAGAACATGCGACGTGAGACGCCAAGTGCTTCTTCATCGGGTGCAACCCACGGAGCCACTTCAACAGGTGCTGCTTTGACAAGTGATGTTGAACGAACAGAAGCTTGCGCTTCTACTTCGCGCCCGGTTGGTGCGGCGTCTGAAATGTTTGCCTTTGAGTTGCGAGAACGAGTCTCGCGAGACAGCGCGCCTGCGCCGCGAACTTCAGAAGTACGCGACGTTGTAAGAACAACAATCAGACCAAAGATGATCGCTGCGATGACAACGATTGCGATGACAATTCCGGTGCTCATGACTTCTTGTTCCTTGCTTCAGTATTGTTACGTCGAATTTTGTTGGGGGTATTCATTGTCTTCATCACAATTCAAAGAAGATTCCGTCACGCCATGGAAAGACGAAGTTGAAACCCGGACCACGGAAGAATGAACCAATAATCACGAGTACTGCCCAGAACATCAGGAACAAGGTGAACATTGATGTCATCCACTTGCGATCTTCTGGTCTGTTCGAAGGATTCTTGTCAACGAATGGCGCCAAAATCAGAACAATAAGGCCCATTCCTGGAAGCGTTACACCAGCAACCAGCGGGTGGAACATGGTGAGAAGTTCCTGCAATCCGAGGAAGTACCAAGGAGCCTTTGATGGGTTAGGGGTTTTGTTGAAGTCTGCTGCATGCATCAGTGGTGCGTTCACAACCCACGAAAAGACGAACAAAAATGCAGTGCATGCGAGTGCTGCAACAAATTCGACTGCTAACAAGTGAGGCCACGTATGAACTTTGTCTACTGGTGCTGCTTTAGTTTCTTGAATAGAACCAGATTTAACAACAGTCAATAAACGTTGCGTATGTCCGCCAGGACCAGCACCAACTGGTAAACCAGCTGAAGGTGCCGCAGTAACAACTGCTGAGGCTTTTTCTGCCACTGCTACCGCGCCGCCATCTCCGCGAGCTGCTTTGCTGCGCTCGAGTAAGTGGTCAGGAATGCGTGAGTCACCAGCGTCGGCTGATGGTGCAGCAGCATCATCAGCCGCTTTGTCACGAGCTGCTTTTGCTCGCTTTAAAAGATGTTCAGGGATTTCAGTCATTGGATGTCCTCTCGATCACAAAGGTCCGGAAATTCCGCCGTCTTTACGAACACGCCAGAAGTGAATGGCCATAAAGATAACGATGACGAATGGAAGAAGTAGTACGTGCAATACGTACCAACGAAGCAATGTTTCGGAACCAATTTCAACTCCACCTAGCAATACGAATCGCACTTGCGATCCGAACACTGGTGTGTAACCCATCATGTTGGTACCAACGGTTACAGCCCATAGAGCTAACTGGTCCCACGGCAACAAGTAACCAGTGAATGAAAGGAGCAAGGTGAGTGTCAACAACACAACACCAATGACCCAGTTGAATTCACGAGGAGCTTTGTAAGCACCGTGGTAAAACACGCGAGACATGTGAAGGAATGTTGAAAGCACCATGAGGTGCGCTCCCCATCGGTGCATGTTTCGAACAAGAAGACCGAACGTCACAGAAGTCTGCAACGTTTGAATGTCTTGCCACGCTGCAGCACCTGTAGGTCGGTAGAAGAACATCAAGAAAATGCCTGTAACTGTTAGCAAAATGAACAAGAAGAAACTAAGACCACCAAGGCACAGCGTGTAACTGACCTTGACCGCGTGACGCTTTACCTTGACTGGGTGCAAGTGATAGAGCACCGAGTTCATGATGACGTACGAGCGGTTTCGCGGACTGTCTGTGTAGCCCTTGCGGAAGATTGAGCCAGGACGGAAAATTGCATTCCATGCCTGACTTCCCTGAACTTGTGCCCCGATTTGACCAGCTCGCTCTTTGAGAGTGGGACGAGGGTTGTCAAGAACTTTTGCCATTTGTGTTTACCTCAGAGTCTCATTCCATAGCCATAGCCATGGTTATTTGTTCGAACATGACTGTCGCCATCTGGATCTGGTGCGCCAACTTTGCCCAAGATGATTACTCCTGTTGGGCAACGATCGACACAGAGTGCGCAGCGAGTGCACACATCATCGTCAATGATGAAGAGAACGTTGTCAGAGGGGTCTGAACCCGGCATTTCTGTGTCTTGCGCCTCTGAAATTGCATCGGGCGTCACCATGTGGATGCACTTCCACGGACAGATATCCACGCAACCTTCGCACATGATGCATTCACTTTGATCAATGTGAATGAACTGCTTTGGTTTAACTGCCTTGCCGAGGTAATCAGCATCCACCTCAACGAGTTGATACTCAGTTGACCATTCGGGCATTGGCGGGTTTGCGTCTGTACGTGCCATCGGTTTCTAGCTCTTCTTCACCAATGGACGACCATACGTTGATACTTCAAGTTCTTTCGCGCCACGTTCTCCGCGCTTTTGCCACCAAACAAACAGAAAAATCATGAGGGCGATGAAATACCCATGAATAACAATGGCCAGAATGTCGCGCACAGCTTCATAACTAATAGTCATCGGGAAATTTCCGCCGAAAGCCTTTGGTTTCAAGATGTCAAAAGGCCCCAGCAGCAGTTTGTCTTTGCGCCAACCGAGGTCCTTGTCTGCATGGTCAAGGAACTGGTGAGGCACAACACCAAATGCAAGAAACAAAACGAAAAAGGTATAAACCGAGCCGATCATGGCTTCACCCCATGTTGTGTCTGTTCCAACAGGGCGTCGTTTGCCGAATGGAATCACAATGAGAGCCATCGCAGTTGTGATGACAAGAGAAAACAAAAAAGCCTGGTTAACTCCTGGCCATCTGAGTATGTCAATCGAGATCATGACCGATTCTTCTACATCGAACCTAGTGACGGTTGGGTCATGGGGCTAGTTCCGAAGTACCTAAAAGACTAGTCATCGCCGAGGCAGAAGTCCCATTTTCTGGATGTGACGAATTCCCACGATTTTTGACCGATTCTTCGCGTCGAGGTTGTGCCATTGTGCATTTTTCATTGGGGCTTTCGGTCGTGTTCCCGAAACAAACTTTCCGACTCTTGGCAGATGATTACTCACACGAGGGGATGTTTGTCTATCGTGGAGGGGTCAGGCATTGCATCTGAGGGCACCCCGCCTTCTTAGAGGCCTGACAGGTCTCCCCGAGAGGTAAGCGCAGTGACCGAGATTCCCGAGCACCTACTGAATCGCTCTAAAGCACGACGTTCAGAAGCGTCTGGTGAGAGCACAAGTGACAGCTCACCAGCAGTGGCAACACCCGCAGCATCAGCTGCACCAGCGAAGGCAAAAGAAGCTCCGGCTCCAAAGGCTGTTGTTCAAGATCCTGCCTACGTTGTTGCTGCAAAGACACGCAAGAAGATCCCATTCTGGGCAATGACGACTTTGGCACTACTCCCCGCTTGGGCAATGTTGTACCTCATTGCACTGAAGCCCGCTGAAAAAGTGGTTGCTGGTCCATTGGCGATTGGTGCAACCACCTTCGGTTCATGTGCAGGTTGTCACGGAGCAGACGGTGCTGGTGGAGCAGGTCGTGTTTTGTATCAAGGTGAAGTCATGAAGACATTCCCACACATCGAAGACATGTTGAACTTCGTGTACACCGGAAGCCAAGAGTACGTCGCTGCTGGCCTCAAGCTCTACGGCAATCCGAAGCGTGAGGGTGGTGCCCACGCGCCATTGTCATACAACGGGAACCCGATGCCAATGCAAGGCGAAACAGTTGGTGGTGCTCTTACTGAAGCAGAAATTCTCTCAGTTGTTTGCCATGTGCGCTACACCACTTCTGGTGCAGATCCTGCAAGCGAAGAGTGGATGTCAGAGTACGAGACATGGTGTTCACCCGATTCTGAAATTTTCAAAGCCTTAGAAGCTGGAAGTTCAACTTTCGACAGTATTGAAAAAGACTTCGCAATGCTTGCTGAAAAACCAGGCGCCGTAGGCACCAAGCCTCGCGCTGCAATTAGCAAATAACTATTTGCACTTCACAGACACAACGTTGTCTGTAGTGAGATTCATAATTGTCTTACTGAGTTGATCAGGAAAGCGTGTGATGAAATCACGTAGTGACGAAGTTGGCGAATCGCCACACTCTCTCTTCACTGGCGTAGCTAACTTCACCACCCAACCATTTCGAAGTATTCCTTCATCTCCGTTTGCACGCATGTCTACTAAGCCTGGCAAAGTTAAGAACTCACGGCCGGCAAGCGCATCTGAGGGCACCAGTGCAAACCAGACAACAGCGTCTCCCAGCATGTCTGCCAAAAGTACACATGCATTTGGTTTCACAAAATCTGT
>JANQYF010000031.1:11657-14836 GCA_030729045.1 Ilumatobacteraceae bacterium | reverse complement strand
CGCAAGAATCGCACGGGTATCTGCGTCATCAGTTCGCGCTTAAACGGAAACACTGCCCTGTCCAACCATCGGTACAGCAACATCAAGATCAAGAACTTCGGCAACATGAGAAGTCATGCCAAGAATTTCCAGTGCTGCAACTGCCATAACTATTGCCCCACCATCAGGAATTTTTGACAAACGAGTTTGGATGTTTCCGCGGAGGTCTATGAATTGCAGGTCCGGGCGAATGCGCATCAGTTGCGCACGACGACGAACTGAACCTGTGGCAATAGTGGCGCCAACTGCAAGTTCCGCTAATCGTTTTCCTACCAATGCATCATTGGCTGTGCGCCGTTCGCCGATTGCACCAATGAATAGGCCGTCAGCATCTTGCGATGGCAAATCTTTCGCAGAGTGCACAGCAACATCTGCGCGGTTCTCAAGCACTGCGCGTTGCACTTCCTTTACAAAGACTCCTTGGCCACCCATGAGATGCAATGGCGTGGTGGCGTTGATGTCGCCCTGCGTATCAACAAACACGTATTCCACAACAACTCCTGCACGGGCAGAAGTCAATAATGCACCAACAGCCTCGGCCTGAGTGCGCGCTTGCAGACTGGAACGTGTGGCGATGCGGATAGTTGTCATAGAAGTTCTTATTCGAGACTAAACAAATCTCGGACCGCAGCTGACAGTCGTTCTCCTTGTGGAGTTCCGGCAGCCTCACGAAGGCGCACGGAAGGAGCATGAAGCATCTTGTTGATGATGCCGTGAGAGATGGATTCCACAAGTTCCCGCTGCTCTGGGGTCATTGCTGCCAAGGCAGACTCGAATCGGTCCATCTCGGCTGTGCGAATTGATTCGACTACCTCACGCAATTGAGCAACAAGTGGTGCTGCCTGACGTTGTGTTTGATCAAGCAGGAAGCGCTTCACTTCTTCGCCAATAATCTCGCGCACTTGGCCAACTTCAGAGGCTCGCTTATCAATACCTCGTTGCGCCCAATCACTGAGATGATCAAGGTCTCGCAATGTCACGCCTGGCAACTCTGCAACACTGGCGGCAACGTCTCGTGGCAATGCAATATCAACAACAAGTATTGGAGTTGATACTCCATTACGAACGCGAGTCATAAGTTCATAATCAATGATGACTCCACCAGCACCGGTGCACGCCAAAACAACATCGGCTTCAACTAATTCGGTTTCGAGTCTTTCAAAATCAGAAACTCGAGCACCGATCTTTTCTGCGAGTGCTTCTGCCCGAGCAGCAGTGCGATTCAAAACGGTAATACTCTCGGTGCCAGCACGAGACAAGGCACCAGCGACTCCTTCGCCCATTTCACCAGCGCCAACAACAAGTACTCGCTTACCACTGAGCGTTCCGAGAATTTCTTCGGCCATCTCAACAGCTGCATGTGCAACTGACGCCGTTGAACGACTAATTCCGGTTTCTGTTCTGGCACGCTTTCCGGATTCAAGTGCATAACGGAACAAAAGATTCAAAGTGCTGCGCGCTGTGCCTTGCTTCATTGCAAAATCCCATGCATCACGCACTTGACCAACAATTTCCGTTTCACCAAGAACTGCTGAATCAATTCCGGCCGCAACTTCAAAGAGATGCACCACTGCATCATCATCAAATTGGCTATACAAATGCGGTGTGATTTCGTCAGCGCTTAATCCACTCGTCTCACACAAAAATTCAAGAATGTCAGTGTGGGCAGCATGGAATCTTTCGGCTACTGCATACACCTCAGTGCGGTTGCAGGTAGACAGAACTACAACTTCACGAATATCACTGTGGTTCGACAGAGCACGCAGTGCCTCTGACATTGCGGGAACTGGAATCATTACTTTCTCAAGCAATGTGACCGGACTCGTGTGGTAGTTAACCCCAAGGACAACAATTGACATATTGGGTTACGCGCTCACCGGATCTATGCGGCCATCGGTAGGAACGTCGCGCAAGTTGCCGTTACGGCAGTCTTCGTAATAGCTAAGAATTTGTAACTCAAGTGCCAGATCAACTTTGCGCACGTGCACATCACGGGGAACAGACAAAATTGTCGGAGCAAAGTTCATGATTGAACCAATACCTGCACGCACTAATGCATCAGCTGCATCCTGAGCATGAGCGGCCGGAGTTGCAATGATTCCGATGCTCACCTTGTGCAGTTGTACTAACTGGGTGAGCGAGTCAACGTGAGTCACGCTGACGCCACCTACGTGCGTACCGAGTTTTGATTCGTCCTTGTCGACAACACCAACGATGTGAAAGCCACGCTCTGCGATGCCAGTAAAGTTCGCCATTGCTTGGCCCAAGTTTCCGGCTCCGACAATGACAACCGGCCATGCCTGGTTCAGACCAAGTTCACGCTGGATCTGCACAGTAAGAAACTGCACTTCATAGCCAACGCCTCGCGTGCCATAGGTGCCGAGATACGACAAGTCCTTGCGAACCTTTGCAGCATTGACTCCTGCTAGTTCAGCAAGTTGTTCACTTGACGCTTGCGCAACATTTTCGTGGCCGAGTTCAACGAGAATGCGCAAATATATGGGAAGCCGCCCGAGGGCAGCTTCTGGGATTCGGCGGCGGGGGGATTCCGACATGCATCTCCACGCTATTACTTCGTGCATGATTTCACGAAGTCCGTAGCCTCACGCCTAGCATTGGGACCGTGACCCTCAATACGGCCCTTGCCGCAGCCTCGTTCATTATCGCTGTGGCCTTTGGTCTCAGCACCTTTGATCGCTGGTTACGTAGGCATCGCCCCCACGAATTGGCCTGGACTATTGCTCTCGGCCTATTCGCCATCGCTGCTCTAGCGCTGTGGTGGGCTGAAGCTCGGGGCTGGAGTTCGTCCTCATTTCGAGTCTTTTTCCTCTTCGGAGCCGTCATCAATGTTCCGTGGCTCGCACTTGGCACCATCTATCTCTTGGCTGGCCAACGAACTGGCCGCATTGTCTCGCAGTGCCTTCTGGTCTTCAGCGGATTTTCAGCCGGCATCATCCTGACTGCACCAATGAAGGACGCCATCAATCCAACAGAGATGCCTAAGGGCAGTGACCTCTTTTCGGCACTACCCCGTGTTCTTGCCGCTGTCGGATCATCGATTCCCGCTCTCGTCATTTTTGGTGGTGCCATCTGGTCGGTGTGGCGCGTACTGCGTGGCGCAAACCCTGCACTGTCGTCAA
>JANQYF010000031.1:0-11557 GCA_030729045.1 Ilumatobacteraceae bacterium | reverse complement strand
GCCATCTGGTCGGTGTGGCGCGTACTGCGTGGCGCAAACCCTGCACTGTCGTCAACAGTTCAACGACATGTGACGTCTGCTCCGAAACTTGCAATTGGCAATGCTCTTATTGCACTCGGTGCAGCCACGTTGTCTGCCAGTGGAACTTTGTCTGGTCGCCTAGGCAAAGACACAGCATTTGCTGTAACGCTCATGGTGGGCATTGCAATTTTGTTTGCGGGGTTCTTGGTGGCAAGTACAGCCACTCAGTCACCTACCGTAAAGCGAAGCGCTGAACTTTTCCGGTGAGATTGCGCGGCAGCGCATCAACGAACAACACCTTTGATGGGCACTTGTATCGTGCCAACTTTGTGCGGCAGTAATCAATAATCGCATCTTCATCAAGATGCACACCATTGCGAGTGACAACATACGCGCGCACGGCTTCGCCCGTATGTGGGTGTGGTGTTCCCACAACTACAACTTCTGCAATATCAGGATGGACGGCGAGAACGCCTTCTACTTCAGCTGGGAAGACATTGAAGCCTGACACGATGATGAGGTCTTTCAATCGGTCAACCATGTACAAATGTCCGTCTTCGTCGACAACAGCAATGTCGCCAGTACGCAACCAACCGTCACGCGTTAACACTCGAGCTGTTGCTTCAGGATCATCGAGATATCCAGCGAAGATATTTTCGCCACGAATCCAGATTTCTCCGCTGTCTCCAACAAGAACATCATCACCGTTTTCATCGACTAAGCGAAGTTCAATTCCGGGAACGGTTCGACCAATAGAACCAGGTATCCATGCGAGGCCAATTGATGTAGTCACTACAGGTGCAGCTTCAGTAAGTCCGTACCCTTCGTGCACCTGAAGTCCGAAACGAGCGCTAATCGATTGACTGATTTGCTCCGGTAATTTTGCAGCCCCAGATAGAGCAATACGTACTCCGGCAAATCCATTTGGAGTTGGGTGATCAAGCTGCGCTAACGCCATCCACATACTTGGAGCACCAGGTATCACAGTGACTTTGCGTTCAGCAATTGTCTCCATCGCCGACACCGGATCAAAGCGCTGTACTAAAACCACACAACCGCCACCAGCAAAAGTTGTACCAAGGACAACGTTCAGACCAAAAATATGGAACAACGGCAAAACGCCAAACGTGACATCGTCAGGCCCAATGTGTTCGGCAACATTTGCCTGACGAATATTGGTAAGCAAATTGTTGTGCGTCAACACTGCAGCTTTAGGCGAACCAGCAGTACCACTTGTAAACATGTAGGCGGCAGGGTGCGATGATTCAACTTCAATGATGTCGGCAGGCGGCCCAGACAACATGTCATCAATCGTGAGAGCCCCAGGAATGGAATGCCCTTCCGTGCTAACAACGATGCGCACTGCGGATGAAGTAACCGCTGGAATGAGTTCCCATGCAGCAGCTGCCGACGGTTCGATAACAACAACAGTTGGTTTAATGACAAGTAATTCGCCTTCAATTTCAGGTGCAGGACTAGTGGGATTCAGTGGCGCGATGATTGCGCCGATGCCGATAGCCGCAAAATACGAAACAACGAAATAACGACTATTGCCACATAACAGCGCAACAACATCGCCCTTGCCTACATTTTCACGCAGTAATGCACCGCGCATACTTGCAATTTGTTGACGCAATGTTCCGTAGGTGGTGCTGCGACCCCGACTCACTAAAGCAGTAGATGAATCAGGATGACCGTCGAAAATATGAGCAAGATTCATTTGGTTGTGATCCTTATTTCATCATCAAGAGACTGATTATGCCCGATGCCATAATGACCCCAATAAGGAGGGCGACGGTCAAAGTTGTTGCAGGGCGCACGCCGTTACCTTACTTCGCTGGTCGGATGGACACTGCAGACGTGGCTCCATCTGCTTGTCCCGCATAGATATAGACACCGTCGCCGGCACCAACCCGCAGCACTTCTGCGGCAGACCCTCTGTCGACAGCCAAAGCCACCATTCCGTAGGAATCTGTAACAGCACCAATAGCCCCGCCATCAATGTCAGCAAAATGAGATGTCATCCGTGCACTACGCACGTCTTCGCCAATAACTAAACGCAGCACAGGGCCAAGATGCACCAAGTCCTCTGGTCCGATGTTCAGTTGGCAGTTGCCGTACACGTCAACCCATGTGACTTCACACCGCACTCCGTCGCCATATGTTGTATGGGTCTCGTTCGTGGGAATCGGCACGAGCCCTGGCATCACGCTGGCTGAATCAATTTGTTCGCCAATTTCTTCAATGGCGCCGCCGTTACAGAGGAAACCAGCAACAGGAGCAAAAATATCGCGACCAGCAAACGTGGTGCCCGGTGCTTCAATATGAAGCATTGCGTTACTGAGTTCAAAAACTCGTTCTGCTCCGCCAGCCATTGCAGCAGCAGATGCAAGCAAACCATTATCTGGTCCCATCAATACGCCACGACCATCAGATACTTCTATTGCTATTGCACGACGTGAAGTACCAACACCTGGGTCTACAACTGCAATAACAATTCCTGGTGGCACATATTGAATCGCACGTGCAAGCGCTAATGAACCAGCGCGAACATCAAATGCAGGAACTCCGTGCGTGATGTCAGTGATGCGTACATGCGGTGCCATGTCTGTGATGACACACTTCATCACACCAACGAATTCATCGTTAAGTCCGTAGTCAGTTAAGAGAGACACATGTGAGTGCATTGGTTCACCATATTGGAAGAGAAGCGATTTGAGCTCAGACATACGGGAGGACCGGTGCCAACCCCCCGACGGCACCGGCCCTCTCGGCGCAGCTCATTGCTGAGCGCGACTCCCAGCATTAGTTTCCCGGTGCTGGTGACCTGTGTCACAACCATACACCTGTTGTCACGAAAAAGTTAAATACCCCTTACAAAAAATGAAGCGGTTTATTTGCCCATTTCAACACTGCGTGCGGCGGCTGCCTTCACCACGTTGTGCATAGTTTCACGAATGCCTGCTGCCTCCAGAACACCAAGCCCTGCAGCGGTTGTACCGTTTGGCGACGTCACGCGCTCACGCAACGTGGCTGGGCTTTCTGTTGATTCAGCAAGCAAGGCGCCAGCACCCTTAAAGAGTTGACGAACAAGAGCATCGGCAATATCGCCAGGTAATCCTTCGGCCAGCGCCGCGTCAAGAAGTGACTCGGCAATGAGAAATAGATACCCAGGGCCTGAACCAGCAACCGCCGTCACTGCATCCATGTGTGATTCATCCACACGAACCACAATGCCGACAGCGCTCAACAAAGACTCTGCCCATGCAAGATCAGCTTCGGTGCATTGTGCGCTGCCACAGATCGCAGACACACCTTCACCAACTAACGCTGGCGTATTAGGCATTGCTCGTACTGCGGCAGTTGTTGTACCTGCAGCATCTTGCAATGTTGCGACAGAAATACCCGCGGCAATGGAAAGAACTCGCGGAATTCCAAGCGCAGCTGCTGATGCGCACACTGCTGCTGCATCACCCGGCTTCACTGCAATAAGTGCGCCTTCGCCCGCAACCACAGTTGCGCTAGTGCGAACCCTGAATGTTGTTTCCAGCGATGAACGCTTATCTGCGTCTAGTTCAACAACTGTGATGCTCGATGCTTCCCACCCATTGGCCACCAAGCCACTGACTATTGCAGTGCCCATATTGCCCCCGCCGATAATGACGAGCCGTGGTGTGTGTGAAGTCATATGCCAACACTAATGGCGATGGTGCCGAGGACGGGGCTGACTTCCCCGACCTCCCCGCCCCTCGGCAATTGAGATGTGGGCGAAGACTGACGCCGTTTGGCAATTACTCAGTCAGCAAAGTGACTGGCGAAACCAATTCGGATGATGGTGGGGAAAATGCGCTCGACAGTGGCATACAGGGTGCCCACCACTCGATCGAGTTCGTCTTCATCGACCATACGCAGAGGTAATTCACCGCGCAAGAAAATTGCATCTTCAATGCCAATGGAGAAATGAACACCCACTAGAGATTCATTACGACGCAAAACATGTTCATACAGCTGTTCAGCATTTTCTTCCGGTGCCGGCATCACGTATGTTTCGAATTGAAGTGTTCGTTGGCCAAGTGTGAACCACACAGTAGTGAACTCTTTTTCTTCACCATGCATTCGCACATACCAACGATGCTCGTCTGGTTCGCCACGGTCAACTGCAACGATTGTGTCGTTGCGTTCCATCATGGACATCAACCACGACGTAATTTGACGATCAAGTAGTTCAAGATGCGTGTTACCGAATAGCTCGCTCATGATTGTTTCTACTTACACACAACTCGGTCACGCGACGTGAGATCTGTATACGCACGACGCAAACGGGCTGCAGCAAAGCTCCAGGTGTATGCCTTTGCATGTTCTGCTGCTTGTGCAGACATATTTGCAGCAACTGATGGGTCATCAAGAATGGTTGCAATATGGCGTGCGAAAACATCTGGTTGACGATCTGGCACTAAGAAACCCGTGCGCCCATGTTCAACAATGTTGAGAAGCCCACCCACCCCAGTAGCAACTACTGGAATTCCGCACGCTGCTGCTTCTAACGCAACAAGTCCGAAACTTTCACTTCTACTTGGAACTAGAACAACATCTGCAGCGCGGTAATACGTAGACAAAATGTGGTGAGGTTGTGGTTCAACAAATCGCACTTGACCTTCAACGCCAAGCTCTTCAATTAGCGAATGAACATGGGCTAATTCTGTTTCACCTTCAGTGCCACTTGCACCACCGACAATAAGAAGCACGGCGTCTTTGCGTCGCAATTCTGCAAGTGAACGCACTGCAACATCAGCACCCTTCAGTGGCTGAATGCGACCAACGAACAACAACACCGGGCCGCTGCCAAGTTCAAGTGCTTTACGTGCGCCACGCTTATCGCCAGGAGCAAAGAAAGCATGCTCGACTCCGGGTGCAACGATTTCAATTTTCCCAGGAGGAGTTCCGTACAGAGATAGGAACTGACGCTCTTCTTCTGTGCAACTGACACAGATGGCATCAGAACAACCAATGACTTCTGTTTCTGATTGCTCACGGAATTCAGATTCTGGATCGCCGCCTTCAGCCTTCACGCGAGCAAACGTATGAAAAGTGCTGACTAATGGAACATCAAGTTCATGCTTCAGTGAATGGCCACTAAGACCGCTAAGCCAATAGTTGGCATGGATTACGTCGGTGCCGCCGTGTGCATTGATGTGATCAAGAACGCCTTCAGTGAACTGAGGGACAATTGAAATCATGTCGCCCTTTGGCATGTCAATTGCGCCCGCAGGAATATGCACCACTTTGTGGTTTGGTTCAATCATGACTTCAGAGGGCAGGTCATCACGCCACGTACGCGTATAAGTGGTGCAGTCAACTCCGGCATGTGCAAGAGCAGATACCAATTCGCGCACGTACACGTTCATTCCGCCTCCGTCGCCAACACCTGGCTGAACAAGAGGCGACGTATGTAGTGAGAGGACGGCTACACGAAGCATGCAGAACTCAACCTATCTAGGGCTCGTCTCATTCCCTAAGGGTGTCTATTCAGTGGCGGCAGGCCCAACAAAAGACCGATACACGGACAAAAGGCTTTGCTTTTGTTCTCCCGTGAGTCGCTCATCGTTATTAATAGCTTCAGGAACACTGCTGGCCGTCGGGGGTGACCCATCGAGGATGCCCGCTCTGACATACAAGGTCTCGGCGGATATCTCGAGTGCCCGAGCAATCTGCTGCAAGATGTCAGCTGAAGGTCGGCGAATGCCACGTTCTATCTGCGACAGGTACGGATTCGATACGCCGGCAGAACGTGCCAGATCACGAATGCTCTTTTGTGCGTTCTCGCGTTGCTGGCGAATGAACTCTCCGACATCATGCAAAGTTTCAGTTGGACGAATAGGCATGGCCCTACGAATCTTTCACTACGGCACCGGCGCCACTTTCACGCACACGCGCTACTAGTGCTGCAGTAAGCGCATCGATACGTTCAAACAAATCATGACGCTGTTGTGAACAAGATTTTTCAAACATTCCTAATGCACCAGCAAGGTCTGACAACGCACGATCATCAATGTTCTCAAGTGATTCGAACTGATAGTGCTCGCACAGTTCATCAAGCTCTTTCACCAACGGATGATCACCAGCAACATTTGTTTCACGTGGCGGACGGGCGCTGCCACCACCATGTTGTTGTCCAAATACATCTGCAAGCCGATCAGCCAATGAACCGACTGGTGCATCAGCACCACTAGCTCTACGGCGTTCTTCGTCTTGCACTAAATCAAGTCGACCTTGTGCAAGTCGACGTACATACGAAATGGCATCTTCTTCCATATTCAATGCATTGCGCTGTGCACGAATCTCGGCCAATGTGCCTGGGATTTCAGTTGACATCAGATTCCTCCCGACACAGGCGGCAACACCGCTACTTCATCTTTATCGGTCACGGGGTGCTCGCGTGACACTTCTTCCCCGTTCAGCCACACCTTGCTCATTCCGAGCACCGCTTCGAACTGGCTGCCGTACTGGGCAACAGCGGAATCAAGGACTTCGCCAACGCTTGCCCCAGAAATAGTGGCGGTTCCGGTTCCTGCGGCCTCACGAGCCTGAGCAAAGAAACGAACCGTGGCCATGTATGTCAGGGTACTCGGACTGGTTGTTTGCCCGTGAGGGCTCAGCAGATTTCGAGCGCTGGCCCGTCAGCAGCGAAATGTCCAACCGCAGTCCATGCTCCAGATGCAGTCAATCGGTCAGCAATGTCTTGTGGAACAGCTGCTAACAACCCACCTGATGTTTGAGGGTCCATGCAGAGAGCAACATGCGCATCATCGGCAGTTGCAGTGAGATGGTTACCTACATATAGGCGGTTACGAGGGTCGCCGCCTGTGCGATGACCTGACTGAGCGATATCAAGTGCGCCGGGATACAGCGGCAATGCGGATGCATTGATAACCAACGTGGCGCCAGAACGCTCTGCAATTTCCCAGCCATGGCCTGCAAGTCCGTAACCCGTTACGTCGGTGACTGCGTGAACATGGTCTTGATGTTCGCGTAGTTGTTCAGCCGCTGCGCGATTAAGCGTTCGCATTCCGGCAATCGCAACCTTCTTCTGCGACTCAGTACCGGCAGCTGTGACCAAACCTGTTCCAAGTGGTTTCGACAGAATTGCTACGTCACCTGCTTGTGCGCCGCTCTTTCTGAAGATGTGCTTCGGATCAACAACGCCTTGCACTGCAAGACCGAAAATTGGTTCAGGGTTGCGAATGGTGTGGCCGCCCGCAATAGTGCCGCCAGCTTCCAACACAGTTGCAGATGCTGCAGCGAAGATTGCAGCAATCACATCGGTCGGCAACTCTTCAGGAAACGCTGCGATGTTCACTGCAAGAACTACCCGACCACCCATTGCAAAAACATCGCTGCAAGCATTAGCTGCGGCAATAGCGCCGAAGTCTGACGGATCATCAACTAATGGTGGAAAGAAATCTGTTGTGCTCACCAATGCGATGTCGTCAGTTAACTGATACACCGCTGCGTCATCAAATGGTGCAAGCCCTACCAATAATGAGGGGTCAAACCCGGTGGGCAATTGTTGCACCATGTCTGACAACAACGACGCGCCCCACTTGGCAGCACACCCGCCACATGAGGTCCATTCAGTCAACTTGATCGGGCTCTCGTTGGTGTTCATATAGAAAAAACTACTAGGTTGACATTCGTGAACACTAAGGCGACTTACCCGCCATCCATTGATGCCATTGCGCGAGAATTGACTACAACGTCATCACTTCCGCACGCCATCCTTGTGGATTGTGCCAGGCGAGCAGTGGCCGAAGGCTCTGATAACACCATTGCTACTGCCAAAGAATTGGTACAAGAATTTGAAACTTCTCTTCATCAAGATGTCATCAATGCGACGGGTGTTTTACTACACACCAATTTGGGACGCGCACCTCTGGTGATGAACTCAAGCGGCCGATCAACAAATCTTGAATTCAATCTTGAAACGGGTGAACGTGGGTCTCGTCAAGATGCCACTGCAGCACTTGTTTCACATCTGATTGGTGCTGAAGATGCAATTGTTGTCAACAACAACGCCGCAGCAGTGATGTTGGTTTTAGCCGCGCTTGCCGAAGGACGAGACGTTGCAGTGTCGCGCGGAGAAAGCGTTGAGATCGGTGGCGGTTTTCGTATTCCTGATGTGATGGAACAATCGGGAGCACGACTTGTGGATGTTGGAACTACAAACCGAACTCGACTGCGTGACTATGCACGCGCAATTGACTCGCGCCGCAATGACGTTGCGTTAGTAATGAAAGTGCACCCTTCGAACTTTGCAATTGAAGGTTTTACAGAAGACACTTCAATTGCGCAATTAGCAACGCTTGAAGTTCCGGTAGTCGCAGACATTGGTTCTGGTCTTTTGGATAACACTGCCCCGTGGCTTCACGGATTCACAGAGCAAGTACCTACGTGGATAACCGGAGAACCTGCCGCACGCCAAGCACTTGCTGACGGAGCTGACCTTGTCACATTTAGTGGAGACAAACTTCTTGGCGGACCACAGTGCGGAATCATTGCCGGCCGCGCTGACCTTATTGATGCATGCGCTTCTCACCCACTGATGCGTGCATTACGCCCAGGTGGCCACACGTTGACCTTGTTGCAATCAGTGTTGCTTTCCTACAGTTCTCGAACAGCGTGCACAGATATTCCGTTTTGGAAGATGGTTTCAATGTCTCAAGCGAATCTTGAAGCACGGGCTACAGCAGTTGTTTCTGAAGCCGGCATCGGTTCTGTAGTGCAGTTGGATTCCCTCGTGGGTGCCGGTTCTGCTCCTGGCTCCACAATTGCATCTTTTGGCATTGCTTTGACTGGTGATCATCGCGAGGTTTTGCGCCACCAAACCATCCCCGTGATCGCTCGCACATTCGACAAAGTGACTTACCTCGATATGCGCAGTGTTTCTCCTGCAGATGACCACATCGTTGTGGCTGCACTTACTTCACTGCGATAAACCATGACGGTTATCGCGACAGCTGGCCATGTTGACCACGGCAAGTCATCGCTGATTCGTGCAATCACGGGTACTGACCCTGACCGACTTGCAGAAGAACAACGTCGTGCAATGACCATTGACCTTGGTTTTGCACACTGCACCACTAGTAACGGCACAGTGTTGAGTTTTGTTGATGTCCCTGGGCATGCAGACTTTATTCGCACCATGATCTCTGGTGTCAGCGGAGTAGACATCGTCATGTTGATTATTGATGCCAATGAAGGATGGAAACCACAGACAGAGGAACACCTCGGCATCATTGAAGTACTAGGTATCTCCACAGGAATTGTGGTGCTGACAAAAAGCGACAAAGTTGATGCCGAAACTCTTCAGCAGCGCAAAGAACAGATTGCCGCCCGCCTTGCGACAAGTTCAGTGACGTGGCATGACACGGTGATCACATCTGTCATTAATAACACCGGCATCTCTGAACTAATTACACAGATTGAGAACCTCGTTGCGGCTCAAGTGACGAACAGCAATAACACCCGGCCACGATTGTTCATTGACCGTGTTTTCTCCATGAAGGGCTCGGGCACTGTTGTGACCGGAACTCTTGAAGGTGGAAACTTAGAGGCTGCAAGTTCTCTAGTTGTTGCGCGCACAGGCTCTGCCGCGCGTATTAGAGAAATTCAAACTCATGGTTCTGTTGTTGCTGTTGCACAGTCGGGCTCGCGGTGTGCCATCAATCTTTCAGGAATTGATGCGAATGAGTTACAACGTGGTGATGCACTTGTTCGCGAGAACGATTGGTACATGAGCAACGCGTTTGATGCCCGACTCAATGTTTTACCTGCTCTACTACATGCACTCACGCATCGTGGGAGTTTTACATTGCATGTCGGCACGCGTTCACAGTCAGCAACAATTCGTATCTTGCAATCAGACAGTATTGACCCTGGCCAATCTGGTCTCGTGCGTATTCGATTTGAAAACTCATTACCGCTAGTTCCAGGTGACAGATTTTTGTTGCGTGATACTGGCATTGGTGCCACCGTGGGTGGCGGAGTCATTCTTGATGTTGATCCACGTGGACGTGTCAAAGATGCCGCGCCTGATGGCAGTGCCGAGCAAATTCTGAATAACAGAGGATGGCTAACAGTTGACGAAGCTCGTCAACTAACAGGACAAGACATTGCACCGATTGTTGGCACGTGGGTTGCAAGTACCGAGACGCTTCGCTCTACGGTTGCAGCACTTGAACAGCAGTTAGCAACATCACAGTCAATCGATACTTCGCTACTTGCGGCGTATGAACGCGATGTGATGGCAACAATCGATGGAGTGCGTATCAATAACGGAATTGCCGTGCGAGGTGAATCTGATCCGTTACTCAGCCATCCTTATGTCTCGATGTTCTTGCAGGCAGGTGTGACTACTCCTGATGCCGACAAGCTTGATCGAAACATCATTCGTCAGTTAGTGCAGAAAAAGATTCTTTTCGAGCACGACAACATTGCATTTCATGCCGAGACTCTTTCGTCATTGCGCCCCACGTTGGAACAGTTGTGGACGCAACATCCAGAAGGGTTCACAATGGCCAATCTTCGAGACTCCCTCAGCATCACTCGTAAACACGCTCTTCCACTGGGCAACTGCCTCGACAAAATGGGACTGACAAAACGGCAGGGTGATCTGCGCGTGGCTGGTTCAGCCTGGTGATGGCGGAGGCGGACGGGAATCGAACCCGCCGAACGGGGTTCGCCCGTTCCGTCTGTTTTGAAGACAGCGAAGCCCACCAGGTACTCAAACGCCTCCGCTGTCAGAGTAGCGTTCGGCCATGAGTTCTGTTGCGCCGGTACTTCCCGATGGATTTGTAGTCGTTGTGAAACGCGAGTGCGCCACGTGCCAGATGGTTGATCCAGTCCTCAAAGACATTTCTGCACACAGCACGCCACTCACGGTCTATACACAAGATGACCCAACATTTCCAGAATCAGTCTCTGCCATACATGACTCTGATTTGGCAGTCTCCTGGCACAACAACATCGATACGGTTCCCACACTGATCAAAGTTGTGAACGGAAAAGAAGTAGATCGCACATTCGGATGGTTGGCATCTGACTGGCAACGCATCACTGAAATTCCAGAACTCGGAACAGGTCTTCCTGCCATGCGGCCCGGTTGTGGTTCGATGAGCGTTGACCCAGACATTGTCGACAAGTTGCGTGCCAAGTTCACCGACTCGCCTGTTATCGCGCGCACTGTTGAATTCTCAGATGCTGAAGATGAATTCGAAGCAATGTATGCACGCGGTTGGACCGATGGCTTTCCTGTAATCCCGCCAACACGTGAACGCGTCTTGCGAATGCTGACAGGTACTACTCGTCACCCACAAGACGTGGTTGCAATTGCGCCACCTGACTTGGTGGAGCTCACTGTTGAAAAGATTGCCATCAACGCAGTAATGGCTGGTTGTCTTCCTGAATACATGCCGTGGGTTATCGCAGCACTTGAAGCAGTGTGCAACGACCAATTCAATATGCACGGAGTATTGGCAAC
>JANQYF010000030.1 GCA_030729045.1 Ilumatobacteraceae bacterium | reverse complement strand
TGAGGGCCAGAAGCCGTGGCCACCACAATGTCTTCAAGCCTCATACCCCACTTGCCCGGAATGTAAATCCCTGGTTCAACGCTGTAGGCATGTCCAACCGCAATAGGAGTGTCATTTCCAGCAACCATGTACGGATCTTCATGTGCTTCCATACCAATGCCATGGCCTGTGCGATGCACAAACCACTCGCCAAACCCAGCTGCATCTATAACGCCGCGTGATGCAGCATCAACGCCGGCACACGATGAACCAATAAGTCCGGCCGCAACACCTGCAGCTTGTGACTCGAACAACACGCTGTACGCCTCGGCAATGTCAGATGGTGGTTCACCAATATGCACACACCGAGTGATGTCGCTGCAGTAATCATTCATCGTGCCGCCAAAGTCACACAACACAATTTCGCCGTGCTTAATGACACGATCACCGGCATGGTGATGCGGACTCGCAGCATTTTCACCAGCAGCAACGATTGCAAAGTTCACCACTTGATGCCCTTCCGCAAGAAGACGGGCTGAAATGTCTGCAGATACTTGGGCTTCGGTGCGACCAACCAGTGGAATATCGCCCGCATGTAATTGCGCAGCAACTCTGTCTGCAGCAGCGCCCGCTGCTACCAATGCAGCTATTTCAGCAGCATCTTTGCGAGACCGAAGTGCTTCCATCACTACAACAGAACGCACGTATTTCGCATCAGGTCGGAACTTCAACAAATCAACGAGGAAGCGCGACCACATCTGGTCACCAACAGCAATGGTGCGAGCCGAGCCGAGCAACTTGTGCGCCAATGCAACAGGGTCATCGGTTTCGTTCCACGTTGCAAGAGAGAAAACACTTGGCATCTCAGTAACTCGCGGAGCTTCTAACCGCGGGATAATCAATGACGCATCGCCTTCACGTGGTACCACCAACATTGTTAAGCGTTCAAGCGGCATAGCCAGATAGCCCGTGAGATACGGCATGTCATGACCGAGTGACAAAATCAGTGCGTCAACACCAGTGCGTGCCATTTCAGCACGAGCTCTATCTAAGCGACTGCGGAATGTTGATTCAGAAACGGAGGAACTCATCGGGCACCAATCTTGACAGGTACGGCGTGCGCAGCAGACTCTTTTGCGTGATAACTAGAACGTGTTAACGGACTTGACTCCACATGCCCAATACCGAGCGACTCCCCTTCGCGCTTGTACGAATCAAACACTGCAGGTTCTACCCAACGCGACACGGGCAAGTGATGCGACGTTGGGCGAAGGTATTGGCCAATTGTCACAATGTCGACTCCGATTGCAGCAAGGTCGGCAAGAACTCCGAGCACTTCATCATCGGTCTCGCCCATTCCCACAATGAGACCCGACTTCACAGTGAGACCGTGTGCTTTTGCACGTGCCAAAACCGACAAACTACGTGCGTACCCAGCCGATGGCCGCACTGCGCGTTGTAAACGCGGCACTGTTTCCACATTGTGATTCAGAACGTCAGGTGCGGCATCCAAAATGATGTCAAGCGAAACTGTTCCTCGTGCATCAGAGATAAGTGTTTCAACTTGAATTGAAGAATCAAGATCTTTGATTGCTGCAACACATTGCGCAATATGCCCCATGCCTTCGTCGGCTAAATCATCACGCGCCACCATGGTCAGCACCACATACGACAACTTCATCTCAGCAACTGCAGCTGCAATTCGTGCAGGCTCATCAGCATCTGGTGCCTGGGGCTTACTGGTGTCAATGAGGCAGAACCCACATGCTCGTGTGCAACGCTCACCAAGCACCATGAATGTTGCGGTTCCATCGCTCCAGCATTCAGACAGGTTCGGGCAGCCAGCTTCTTCGCACACTGTCACCAACGAATGGTCACGCAAAGTCTTCTTAACATCCATGACTTCAGGGCCGAGTGATACGCGCGGACGAATCCAATCAGGTTTACGTTCTGACAACTCAATGGCATCTTCCACGCCCGCCCGAGCAAGCCTGCTCAACATACGCACTGGTGTTCCGGGGCCTTCCCCACGCGAGAACGCCGACAAGTCATCTGGTGTGTGTTTCCATGCAATGTCTTGACGCTCTGCAATGGCACCACCCCATGCTTTTGCTGCATGTGTAGTGACCACATCAACCATTTGCTTCATTGTCATATCAATGCCTTCAGCAGCAATTGAGGTAACCGGATATTCAGCAATTCCGCACGGAACAATGTTGGTTGTCATGTACTCAAGATCAGTATGAACATTGATGGCAAAACCATGCATCGTGCGACCACGGCCAACACGAACACCAATTGCGCAGATCTTGCGCGGCGTTGCGGAGTCAACATCAAGCCAGACACCGGGGTAGCCATCGAATCGGGCCGCATTGGTAAGCCCAATTTCATGCAATGCATCAATAACGACTTGCTCAACTGCATGTACATACGCCGGAGAATCTGGCGGGGTGTCATTGCCGTTCTTTCCCTGCAATGTCAGTAACGGATAACCAACCAATTGACCTGGGCCGTGATACGTAATGTCTCCCCCGCGCTTTACTGCAACAAAATCTGCGCCGACCACAGCAGGGTCGCATCGCAGGTTCTTTTCTAAATCAGCTGATGGTCCGTAGGTGAAAACGTGTGGATGCTCTAGTAACAACAATCGATTGTCTGTTCCGTGACGGAACATTGAATCTTGAATTGCCAATGCATCGGTGTACGGAACAGAACCAAGCCACCGAACGTGTAACGGCGAAGTGCTGTTAGTCATTGGCACACCGCGTTCCGATTGGTCTCTAGACCTCGGACGACCAGTCGCGAGTTTCCAATATCAGTTTGACGCGTGACAAGAACCCAGCGGCATACGCACCATCAAACGCACGATGATCCCATGCCATTGCCAAGTTGCCCACAGGGTGAATAGCGATACTTTCGCTGAACCCAGGAACTTCAATCACAACAGGCTTCTTAGTGATCGCATCTGTTGACAAAATTGCAACTTGTGGCTGGTTGATAACAGGCATAGTCAAAACAGATCCTGCAGAGCCATTGTTGGAAATGGTGAAGGTGCCACCTGAGATTTCATCTGGAGATAAGTGACGACTACGTGTGCGTGTGGCGAGGTCATTGATCTCGCGTGACAACGCACGAAGGCGCTTGCCCTCTGCATCGCGAACTACCGGCACCAAAAGACCCTGGTAATCAAGGTCAACTGCAATACCCAGGTCAACATAACGATGAACAATGAGTTCATTGTCGCCAAGAGACGAGTTCATGTGTGGGAAGTCTGCCAATGCATCGACAACTGCACGCGCAATGAACGGCAAGTAGGTAAGGCTGAAGCCTTCTTGTGCTTTGAACTCTTCTTTGACACGAAGTCGAGTGACATCAACATTTGCATAGTCAACTTCGACAACGCTGAGAACGTGAGGACTAATTGCCTTGCTTGCCACCATGTGTGCGCCTGTTGCCTGACGAATCTTTGACAACGCGACAACTTCGTCACGAGCACCAGCAACTGCCCTCGGAGCAGCAGCACGCTGTGGTGCGCTTGCTGTTGGAACTACCGCTGCGGCAGGTGCAGGTGCACTTGTTGTACCACCGCGGGATATAGCAGCGAGAACATCATCACGCGTAATGCGACCACCAGGACCAGTGCCTGTAATTGACGCAGAATTGAGATTGTTCTCCGCAATGAGCTTGCGCACCACCGGCGACAACACCGCCGAAGTACCTGACGAACCGGTCGCGGACGCCGGAGTTGATTCGGAGACGTTCGAACTTGTGAGAGTCGACGAAGCGGCTGCCGGGGTCGAAGCGACAGGCGCAGGAGCTGGAGCAGGGGCGGGTGCGGCGGTGGGCGCAGGTGCCGAAGCGGCAGGAGCTGCGGCGGCAGGAGCGGCAGATGCGTCGCCGACGACGGCGATGACGGTGCCGACAGGAACGGTGTCCCCTTCAGCTACACGAATCTCTGTGAGAACACCAGAAATTGGCGACGGAACTTCGGTATCAACTTTGTCTGTAGACACTTCGAAAAGTGGTTCGTCGAGTGCAACGCTGTCGCCGACTTTCTTGAACCATTTCGTAATGGTTCCTTCGGTAACTGTTTCGCCAAGTTGAGGAAGTGTGATCTCTGCCATGTTGTGTGTGTCCTGATTGTTACGCGTTGATGCTTCGGCCGGTGAGCGACATCACGGTCTCTCCGAATAGTTCGGAAAGGCTCGGATGTGGCTGAATGAAATGAGCAATTTCTTCTACTGTTGCTTCCCAGTTCACGGCCAAGTAACCGCCAGAGAGTTGTTCGGTGACCCACGGTCCGACCATGTGTACTCCGAGAACTTGACCAGCAGTGCCATCTGGGTTTTTCTTAGCGATGATTTTCACAAGACCATCAGTTTCACCAATGATCATTGCGCGACTGTTGGCGCGGAACTGATGTTTTGCAACAACAACGTCGTATCCAGCAGCTTTTGCGGCTTCTTCGCCAGGGCCAGCCCATGCAACTTCAGGGCTGCAATAAATTGCCCATGGAACGCGGTCGTAATCAACAGGAATTGCTGTTTCGCCAAGAACTTGTTTCACCACCAGAATTGCTTCTGCGTATGCAACGTGCGCAAGTTGTGGCGTATTGATGAGGTCACCAACCGCATACACATTTGCAACGTTTGTGCGGCAGTACTCATCAACTTCTACGAATCCACGATCACTGACTGCAACCTTGGTATTCGCAAGTCCTAATTGATCAGTAAACGGACGACGCCCAACAGACACAATGACTGCATCAACTTCAAGCGTCTCGCCATCACCGAATGAAACAACTGTCGACCCACTGCCTGTTGGTGTGTGACCTGTAACTGCAACGCCAGTTTTGATTGCAATCTTCTTCTTTCCGAAAGAACGCACCACAACATTTGCAAGGTCGGCATCAAGGCCAGGAAGAATCTTTGGCAGGCCCTCCAAAATGGTGACTTCTGCGCCAAGGTCAACAAACGTTGAAGCAAATTCACATCCGATTGCGCCTCCGCCAATAACGGCGATGCGTGCAGGAATGCGGTCAAGCATTAACACTTCATCAGATGTCATCACGGGTCCACCAGGTTCAAAACCAGGAATAACGCGGGGAACACTTCCGGCAGCAAGTACGACGTTCTTTCCTGCGAGTTCAGTCTTAGTGCCGTCTGCAGCAGTAACGGTGACCGAGTTGTCGGCATTCAATGCGCCAATACCAAGAACGTACGTGACTTTCTTCGCCTTCACCAGACCAGTGAGGCCTTTCACTAGGCCGTCAACAATTTTTTGCTTGCGAGCTTGAGCAACTGCGAAATCGGTTGCGCCAAGAGTTGCTGCAATTCCGAACTCTGCTGCATGTTCAACATGACGTCGAGCCGCTGCGGTTTCAAGAAATGCCTTAGCTGGGATGCACCCACGGTTAAGACATGTTCCGCCGATGGTGTCTTTTTCGACAAGTGCTACTGATAAGCCGGCAGAAGCGCCATAGAACGCAGACGCGTATCCGCCAGGTCCGCCGCCAACGACCACAAGATCAAATGGTTCAGCCATGGGGGTTATCTCCAATCAGTTGAATACGCCGTTGTATTCACCTACAACGGTAGCCGTTCTTACTGGCGAGACCACTGAGATTGCAGCCCTGCTCGAAGGTACGCAATGGTCACGGACCCTTCAGATGCAGGAAATGCCATGTCGCACGAGGCCACAACGTCGGCTGTTGTAGTGGCACAGGGCACACCAAGCGTGCCGACCGGAAGAGCGATCGGAGACATCACTGTGCCCCCCGCCAAAAGCCGCCAGCCCTCTGAGGCGTCAGCGCCCTCGACTCCGACCATCGTGACTCGGGCAATCGTGGCATTGGCGTTCTGGGAGACCGATTGAACGGTCACGGTCATATCAGCCAATGTGCGTTCAGTTCCGAGAGCAAACACTTCCACCGTGATGGTGTCGCGAGACATCTGGAAGATTTTTGCGCCTCCAGCCAAGATGATGACCAATGCACAGGCAATGGCGGAGAGGATGAGTTTGCGGGTGCTCATAGGAACCTTCAGGCTACGCAAGATTCGGGAACAATCAGCGGTGGTTCACGGTTGACTGAGACCATATGAAGATTCTCATCACTGGCGCCTCTGGCCTCATCGGACAAGCCCTGACAAAACAACTCAACGCAACTGGCCACACCACAGTTGCCGCTGTTCGACGCGAACCTCGTCGCAACGACGAAGTGCAGTGGAACCCAACCACTGGCGAAATGTCTCCTTCTGCTTTTGACGGCGTAGACGCAGTTGTGCATTTGGCAGGTGCTGGTATCGGCGACAAACGCTGGACCGACGCATACAAAATGGAAATTCTGCAGAGCCGCACACTGGGAACTGCGTTGTTGGCAGACACCATGGCTTCGCTTGACAAAAAACCATCAGTGTTTCTTTCTGGATCTGCAATCGGAATCTATGGCGTACGTGACGACACAGAACTTGGCGAAGACGCCGCAATCGGAACCGGGTTTCTTGCAGACGTGTGTCGTGACTGGGAAGCTGCATCAGCTTCTGCATCTGCTGCCGGCATTCGCACTGTTTTGTTACGCACAGGCATTGTGTTGTCACCAAAGGGTGGCGCACTGAAGAAGCAACTTCCATTGTTCAAATTGGGTCTTGGTGGCAAGTTTGGAAACGGCAAACAGTGGCAGAGCTGGATCTCGATTACTGACGAAGTGAACGCAATCATTCACCTACTCACATCGAACCTTTCGGGTGCTGTGAACCTCACCGCACCAAACGCGGTTACTAACTCTGAGTTCACTCGCGTTCTTGCCAGTGTGGTGTCGCGACCAGCAATCCTTCCAATTCCTTCGTTCGGACCAAAACTGTTGCTCGGTGGGGAACTTGCAGATGCATTGTTGTTCACTGGTCAACGCGTTGTGCCGAACGCACTTGTTGCAGACGGCTTCCACTTTGCGCATCCAACTCTTGATGTCGCATTGCGGGCACTGCTGAACAAATGACCACAGCAGCCCTTCCGTCGTCTGTCGACGTTGTCATCGTTGGTGCCGGCCTTGCCGGGCTAACTGCTGCTCGGGTTCTTGAACAACACGGAGTATCAGCGGTATTGCTTGAAGCATCCGACGGCGTCGGTGGTCGCGTGCGCAGCGATGAAGTAGATGGCTTCATTCTTGACCGTGGTTTTCAAGTCATGCTTACTGCGTACCCAGAAATTCACCGACATCTCGATATCCCGGCACTCGACTTTCGCGCGTTCGAACCTGGCGCACTGGTGTGGCGCGAAGGAAAAGGAACTGTTGTTGGTGATCCGTTTCGTCGTCCAAAAACATTGGCATCAACCACGTTTGCACCCATTGGTACATGGGCAGACAAAGCACGTATTGCTCTTTTGCGTGCCAAGGTGAAATCAGCTGACCCACAGGCATTGTTACGCGGAGACGACGTAGACACCATCACCGCTTTGCGTGCAGCTGGGTTTTCTTCCACCATGATTGACAGATTCTTTCGACCACTTGTCGGCGGAATTCAACTTGATCCGCAGTTGCGTTCATCTCGCCGAATGTTCGACATTATTTTTCGCACTCTTGCTACCGGTGATTCTGTAGTACCAGCACACGGCATGGGGAAAATTACAGAACAACTTGCAGCGTCACTGCACACAACTCCCCTCTTTCTCAATACACCGGTTGCATCAACAACACCAGGGTCAGTGACGCTGGTAAACGGACACACCATTGCAGCCAAAGCCGTAGTTGTCGCAACGGAAGGACCAATTGCGTCTCAGTTGCTCGGAATTCCTGCAGTCGGTTCACGCAGTGCAGGGTGTGTGTACTTTGCAGCTCCTACCGCACCGATTGATGGTGCCTATGTCGTTCTTGACGGTGAAGGGAAAGGTCCCGTATACAACGTGGCAGTGATGTCACACGTCAGTCCGCATTTCGCACCTCGTGGTCAACACCTCATCGCTGCTGCATTGCCAGGACTTGCAGACGGCGACCTTGAAGCAGCCGCACGACGCCAATTGCGCAGTTGGTGGGGCCCGACTGTTGATTCATGGAGACACTTGCGCACCTATCGCATTGCGCATGGTCAACCAAACCAAGACCCACCATTCAATCCCCGACAACGTGTGTCATTGGGCGACGGTCTGTTCGTATGTGGCGATCACCGAGACACGGGCTCCATTCAAGGTGCAATGTTCTCTGGCAGACGATGCGCAGAAGAGGTGTCTGAATGGGTCAGACTGCAGCCATGACTTCTGACCCCGCAAAAATAGTTTCTCGCTCCACCATCGTCCCGGCTCCGGCACAGATGATTTTTGATTTGCTTGCAGATCCACGTCGTCACGGCGAAATTGACGGCTCTGGTTCGATTCAGTCTGCGCAAATCAATGCGCCAGAACGTTTGTCTCTAAATGCGACATTCGGCATGCAGATGAAAATCGGCGTTCGGTATAAAATTACTAATACTGTCGTTGAGTTTGAAGAAAACAAAACAATTGCGTGGCGTCATTTCGGTGGGCACATCTGGCGATACATCTTGGAACCAGCCGATGGCGGAACAAAAGTTACTGAACAGTTCGACTGGAACAAGTCAAAGTCACCACTCGTTCTGAAACTACGTAAATCACCTCAGGAAAATGCAAAATTCATGGAGAAGACGCTCGAAAACTTGGTGAAGAAGTTCGCTTAGCGAATATGACGTGACACGTCACGTCGTAAATACTTTCCGCGACCAACGCGGCCGAGGAACGTTCCGTTGTTAACAATTACTTCACCGCGTGACAACACGGTTCGTACGCCGCCCTGCACACTGACGCCTTCGTACGCTGAATAGTCAAGATTCATGTGATGCGTTGCGGCACCAATCACTGAAGTGGCGTTCGGGTCATAAATAACAACGTCTGCATCAAAGCCCTGTGCGAGAACTCCTTTCGCGCCGAGGCCAAACAACCGAGCAGGTGCAGTGGCGCACACTTCCACCCATCGCTCTTCACTGATATGCCCTGCGACAACGCCTTGATACACCAAGTCCATTCGATGCTCGACGCCACCAATTCCGTTTGGCACCACGTTGAACGCTTCACCATTCGCCAACTTCTGTTCGCGTAAACAGAACGGACAATGGTCGGTACTGACTACTGCGAGCTGGTCAATACGTAGACCTTCCCAAAGATCAGCCTGATGATGGTCATGGCGAGATCGCAACGGCGTGGAACAAATGAACCCAGCTCCGTTTGGCCAGCCCTGCCCTAAATGTTCTTCTAATGAGAGATGCAAGTACTGTGGGCATGTCTCAGCAAAAATGTTTGTACCGCGCGACCGAGCTTCTACAACTTCTCGCAATGCATGCGAGCTAGATAAGTGCACGATGTACAAAGGCGCATTGCCTGCAACTCGTGCCAGCACTGCAGCACGATGCACTGCTTCTGCTTCAAGTTCTGGCGGACGAGTCAGCGAATGAAATTCGGGCCCTGTATTGCCGGCAGCAACTGCTTGTTCAATAAGCACATCAATGGCTAAACCATTTTCTGCATGCACCATTGCCATCATCCCGGTATCTGCGCACATTTGTAATGCGCGCAATATTTGTCCGTCATCGGAATACAAACGCCCTGGGTATGCCATGAACAACTTGATAGAGGCAACACCTTCACGTTCAACAAGTGAGCGCGTATCAATCAGAGCTTGGGCATCAACGCCACCAAGAACTTGATGCAGACCCCAGTCGATCACACACTGTGATTCTGCTTCTGCGAATCGCTGCTCAAATGAAGTAAGCACTTGGCCACCCAATCGCTGTTCAGCGAAGTCGATAATGGTGGTTGTGCCGCCGTGAGCGGCTGCAATTGTGCCTGACTCAAATGAATCAGACGAGACCGTGGTGCCAGTATCAAGCTGCATATGAACGTGGGCATCAACTCCGCCAGGAATCACGAAACAACCGGTGGCATCAATCACCGTGTCATCCGGACCTGGCACTACGGCGTTAGCGGAGCGTGGCACTACAGAAACAATGCGCTCGCCCTCAATGACCACATCAGCGGCTACCCGTCCTTCAGCATTGATAACGGTTCCGTTGACCACGATTGTGCGCACGAATCAAATCTAAACCCCCAAAGGGGCCTTCGGGGTGCTAAACACGATTGTCGTGACTACTGCTCTTCCCCTCGGCTTTTCCTCCTTCGTCACCAATGTCGGAGTGAAAGACACAACAAAAGACTTCACGGTCGTCATGGCTGATGCCCCATGTTCTGCCGCAGGAGTATTCACGCAGAGCAGATTTGCTGGCCCCAGTGTGGTTATTTCTCGGCGCAACGTGGCCAATCTGTCTGCACAAGCAGTTGTGGTGATTTCAAAGAACGCAAATGTGGCAACCGGCGAAGAAGGAATGCGCCACGCAGAAGAAGTCACGTCATCAGTTGCGACTGCGCTCAGACTTTCCAGCGACCAAGTCCTCATCGCTTCAACCGGAGTCATTGGGCGTCTCTACCCCATCGACAACATTCGTGCCGGAATCGCATCTCTTCCTTTTCCATTGCCAAACAACGACGCCGACGATGTAGCTCGCGGCATCATGACCACCGACACCATGTACAAGATCTCATCTACAACCATCGCCGGCTCTACAGCACGCGTGGTTGGCGTAGCCAAGGGCGTCGGCATGATTGAGCCAAACATGGCAACCCTTATTGCAATGGTTTTCACCGATGCAAAAGTCGATTCACAGAAGCTAAACGACATCTTTCGGGGCGTAATCAACAAAACACTCAACTGCGTATCAGTTGATACAGATACCAGCACCAGCGATACTGCAATTGTGTTGGCAAGTGGCGCAGCAGGAACCGTTGATGACGCTGCACTTGCTGAAGCACTGCACACTGTTCTTCTTGACCTAACTAAAGCGATTGCACGCGATGGTGAAGGTGCAGAAACCCTCATTGAAGTCACTGTTGACAATGCACGTGATGCTGAACAAGCAAAGACCGTAGCCAAGTCCATTGTCAACTCACCGCTTGTCAAAACTGCCGTGCATGGCGCAGACCCAAACTGGGGTCGCGTTGCAATGGCCGTCGGTAAATGCAGCCAATACACAGACATTGATCAGGAAAAAGTAGTTATCCGTTTTGGTACACAAGAGGTGTACCCCACTCGTGTTGACGAATCAGGACTTGAGCAACTCAGTCAATACATGCGTGGCGACGATGTCACAATTCATGTATCACTGCAGACTGGTTCAGCAACTGCAACCGTGTGGGGCTGTGACCTCACCGACGGATACGTACGTATCAACGCTGACTACACCACGTAGCTAGCGGGCGCTGAAGTATTCAAAGATTCGTTCGCGATACGGCGCAATGCTTTTGTACTGCGCGACGTCTACAGGAATCTTGTTAATGATGTCACCGATGTCATGCACGACTGCATAGTCACGAGTAATGAAATCACTTAACTTCTCTACGTACGTGCGAATAGTAAACAGAATCGCGCCGGTCTCGGGCAAGCGACGCAATGTTTGCCATTCCGTTCGAAACCACATGTCAGCAATATCCATATCCGGTGTATGTGGCGGATTATCAGGTTGAAAGAGTGCTGGATGATTGCTAATTCCCCAATTGGTGCGCCACATTGGTTTCTCAACGTTCATTCGTTTCAGCACTGCGTTCACAGGCGAATCAAGGTCGATGTCGTACCGAGCAACGGGCACGTGAATAGAAGCCATTGTGCCGCCGATCTTTTCGGCAAGGCGCCACCGACCAGGCGAACACAACACGGCAGCAACTAGTCGTGGCATTCCGTCGGCATCAGACATCATGATGCACAAATCATCAGCAACGCACAATGCTGCATCAACAAGCGCATCAACACCGCGTGCACTTGTAGGTGCAACACCTATTGAGCTCATGACGCCTCGCGCAACTTCTTCGCAGGCTGCTTCAGCACCAGGAAGGCATGCCACAACTTCATCGCGACGTTCTTCAATTAAGGCACGCTTCATTTCGATGGTCGGCAACCAGTCATCGTCACGAGTTGATACCCATTGATCAATGTCTAATGCGCGAGCTGCAACGCGCAACCGAGCAGCATCTGCAGGCACAGGCAGATACGAATCGGGAATTGCTATAGAACGACGAAACCCCGAGCCGGAGCTCGGGGAATCGTGCGAAATAATCGGTTGCCGATCAAACGGCGTAAATGGGTCGTTATGAAAAACGGTGCTCACTTAGGCGGCATACGAATGCCACCATCAACTCTGATGGTTTCAGCATTCATGTAGCTGTTCGTGATGCACTCGAGAACCATTGAAGCCAACTGGTCTGGACGACCAAGCTTCTGAGGAAACAACACACCCTTTTGAAGTTGTGACTTGAATGCTTCGCTCTGGTCACCTTGTCCGTAGATCGGTGTGTCGATGAGTCCTGGAGCAACAGTGTTCACACGAATACCAGATGCTGACAAGTCACGAGCAATAGGAAGTGTCATACCGACAACTCCGCCCTTTGACGCTGAGTAAGCGTTCTGACCAATTTGACCATCGAATGCTGCAACAGATGCGATATTGACAATTGCGCCACGCTCACCATCTTCAAGTGGCTCTGTTTGGCTCATTGCGGTTGCCGCAATACGAATTGCATCGAATGTTCCGACCAAGTTAATCGCGATGACCTTCTTGAAAGCTTCGATGTTGGCAGCTGAATCGTACGAACCGTCTTTACCAATGGTGCGTTGTGCCCAACCGATACCTGCTGAGTTCACCAACACGCGAAGTGGGCCCATGGACTTTGCCATTTCCACTGCGTTGATGATGTCGTCTGTGTTGGTGACGTCAACAGCACAAAATGCGCCGCCAACTTCCTTAGCAAGGGCCTCGCCGACCTCTTGCTGACGATCAAGGTCGGCGATGACGACCTTTGCTCCACCTTTTGCGAGGAGACGAACAGAAGCTGCTCCGATACCGGATGCTCCACCTGTGACAATTGCGCTTACGCCTTTAAGTTCCATCCCTACAGGCTACGCAATCAGGTCGCAGACTTCCTAGCGGAGTGAAGAATTGGCCTAAATCTGGGTGTGCGCCACCGCAAGAGCATCAACATAATCATTCATGCGATTGCCGCTATGACCCTTGACCCATTCGAATTCCACTCGGCCACGGTTGATGACCAACTCAATAAATGGCTCCCACAAATCACGGTTCGCAACTGGCTGACGCTGTGAATTTTTCCAGCCACGTTTGTGCCAGCCACGCCACCAGCCGTCATTGAAACACTTCACGACATACGTGGAATCAGAAACAATGCGAATGATGCGCGGGTCATCTTCAAAGTGGATGACAGCTTGGTAGGCGGCCATAATTTCCATTCGCTGATTCGTTGACCTGGCTTCG
The DNA here is from genome assembly GCA_030729045.1 of Ilumatobacteraceae bacterium. GTDB lineage: Bacteria > Actinomycetota > Acidimicrobiia > Acidimicrobiales > Ilumatobacteraceae > UBA2093. Next base: position 1,553 of record JANQYF010000030.1, on the reverse strand, counting down.
CCACCACTGTCGTTGATGTCGCCAGACGGAGCCACGGCCCATGCCCAGCCACCCGGGCCAGGATTACCCGAGCACGCACCATCTGTATAAATCACGATTACGTCGTCGGATAATTCCATGACAACGATTGTTCACCATGGGACGGGGTAACGACAGGCTTTTGAGAAAAATCATGGGAGAATGACACCCGTGATCTTCGACGGCTCAATGCATCAGCTCCCCGACACTGATCCGGGAGAGACTCAGGAATGGCTCGACTCTCTTGATTCTGTTGTCGACGGCCATGGCGTTGAACGTGCCCGTTACTTACTGTCTCGCCTTCTCGAGCGTGCACAACAGACTGATGTGAACTTTCCGGCCACCGTGTCGACGCCATATGTCAACAGCATCACTGCGGACAATGAACCGTGGTTCCCGGGCGATGAACATTTAGAGCGTCGCATTCGTGCATACATCAGGTGGAACGCAGCAGTCATGGTGACGCGGGCAAATCATGCTGCAGAAGGCATCGGCGGTCACTTATCCACGTTTGCAAGTTCTGCAAGCTTGTACGAAATTGGTTTCAACCATTTCTTTCATGGCAAGGACAATGGCGCTGCCGGTGACCACGTGTATTTCCAAGGTCACGCCGCGCCCGGAATTTATGCGCGTGCATTTCTTGAACGTCGTTTAGACGAAGACGACCTTGATCATTTCCGTCGCGAAATCGGGCGTGACGGAAAAGGACTCTCTAGCTATCCGCACCCGCGCCTTATGCCAGAGTTCTGGGAATTCCCCACAGTGTCAATGGGCTTAGGTCCACTCACTGCGCTGTACCACGCGCGCTTTAATCGCTACTTACATAACAGAGGAATCGACGACACATCAGCAAGTCGGGTGTGGGCGTTTATCGGCGATGGCGAAACAGACGAACCAGAGACTCTTGGTTCCATTTCACTTGCAGCACGAGAGAAACTAGACAACCTTGTCTTTGTCGTGAACTGCAACCTGCAACGACTCGACGGCCCCGTACGTGGCAACGGCAAAATCATTCAAGAACTAGAAGCAGTGTTCCGCGGTGCTGGTTGGAACGTGATCAAGGTTGTGTGGGGTTCAAAGTGGGACGAACTATTGGCAGCCGATGTTGATGGATTACTTCTCAACAAGATGAACTCCACTGTCGACGGCGAATTCCAGCGTTTCTCCATTGAAGGCGGTGCATACATTCGCGAACACTTCTTTGGCTCTGACCCTCGCCTTTTGCAGTTGGTTGCACACTTGTCTGACGATGAATTAGTGAACCTGCCTCGTGGTGGCCACGACTACCGCAAGTTGTTTGCTGCATATCAAGCAGCTGTCGACAATCTTGGTTCTGGTAAACCCACAGTTATCTTGGCAAAGACGATTAAGGGTTGGACTCTTGGACCACAAGTCGAAGGCCGTAACGCCACGCATCAGATTAAGAAGCTGAATACAGATCAATTGCGAGCCATGCGTGATCGCCTGCACTTACAAGAAGAGATTCCAGACTCTGCACTAGAAGGTGACGTACTTCCGTACTATCGCCCACCCGT
>JANQYF010000029.1:61966-63253 GCA_030729045.1 Ilumatobacteraceae bacterium | reverse complement strand
CCGGCTCATTGTCTGGTGGAGAAAAAACCAAACTCGCTCTCGCCATGTTGATGGTGGGTCGCAACAACGTTCTGCTTCTCGACGAACCAACTAACAACCTTGACCCTGCAAGTCGTGAGGCAGTAGCTGATGCACTTGAATCATGGCCAGGCTCCATCATCATGGTGAGCCACGATGAAGAATTCGTACAGAGGCTTAAGCCCACAAAAGTGATCCTGATGCCTGATGGGCAAGTGGATTACTTCAGCAAGGAATGGCTCGACCTCGTCAGTCTTTCGTAACAATTCGTCGCGCCGTGGACATCTTCATGAACATTTGTTTTTGGTCTGTTGGTGAAGAAACGAAATGATTCTTGCGATAAAAGTTGATTGCAGCATCGTCAATTGCATCAACCGTAATGATTCGTGCACTTGGTCCGCCTTCAGAGGCTCGGCATAGCCGCAATAGTGCATCGATAAGCAAAGACCCACCAATCTTCTGATTCTGCACTTCTTTCGTGACCGCAAGTTTCCCAATCAGATATGCCGGAATGGCTAGGGGAGCGCCGTGCGCTAGTCGGTTTGGCAGTTCATCTGATTGAAGTTGATGCGCAGACAATGAGTAATACGCAATGACTTGGGAGTCCCTAGCGAATACGTATGTATTGGCTGTTCCCATAAGACGAGCATGATGTGCATCGCGAATCAACCAAGTGTTGAGTGATTCATTGCCGCAATCGAAAGAGTTGATGTTATGAATCGAAGGACTGTACGCAACCGAACGTGGTGACGGAAGTGATGGGCTCAATCGAGTTCTAGTTTCCACAGGTTGTCGTATGCAGAACGCAAGCGCAGTGAAATTTCGTCTGGCTCGTCAATGTTTGCCATGAGGGCGTTGAACTGTGTCGCAGGAATGACAGTCACTTCGCGGAGGCGTAAATGTGACACCAACTCCATTGCGCGTTTAACTGCGAGGGTGCGAAGGTAATCACTGACACTTGAATTCTCAATCTCAGCTGCAAGCTTGATGAGTTCTTTGTCTTCCTGAGAGACCCTGAAAGTGATCTCTGATGATGCGGTCGTTGTTGCCATACAAGGCACTTTACCCATGTTGTACCCACAATGTGGGTACAAAGCTAAGAATTCTTGCCATGGTCGGCTTGGTAGAGGTTTGCTCGATGATGATGCGACAACATAAATCAAAGATGTGAGAGACGCTCTTGAGGTGCTTGGATTGCTTCTGCGGTAACAACAATGTCCCCCTGATACGGTCAGCCACTATGAAATACGGAATTTTTGGTGGAGCAGT
>JANQYF010000029.1:19139-61866 GCA_030729045.1 Ilumatobacteraceae bacterium | reverse complement strand
ATCACAAAAGCAGCAGACGAATTCGATCGACCAGCACCTCGCATCATCGCAGCGCTTCCGGTGTGTGTAACAACTGACAAAGTTGCTGCAGCAGAACGTGCAGCCAAAGTGTTCGCGGTGTACGGCACATTGCCTAGCTACCGAGCCATGCTCGACCGTGAAGGTGCAGCAGGCCCAGCAGATATCGCCATCATGGGTTCAATTGGTGAAGTGCAAGACAGGGTTGCTGCACTGGCAGACATTGGGGTCACCGATTTCGCCGCTGTGGAGTTCGGTGCAACACCTGAAGAAATTGCCAACACTCGTGATGCAATCAAGGGTTTGCTGAAGTAGAAATGAACTACGCGGGCTTTCAATCATTAACCGTTGAGTTGATGGATGGGGTAGCCCACGTCATCATTGATAATCCGCCGATCAACTTGTTTGATTTGGTTCTGTACCCAGAAATGGCAAAGCTCACCGCCCAACTGCGCGATGACGAAGATGTTCGTGCAGTGGTCGTGTCGTCTGCAAACCCGGAGTTCTTCATCGCTCATTTCGATGTTTCAAGAATTTTGCAACTGCCTACTGGGCAACCTGCGCCAACTGAACTCAATCATTTCCACGTTATGTGTGAGACATTTCGCACGATGCCCAAAGTGACAATCTGCGCAATAGATGGTCGTGTTGGCGGTGGCGGAAGTGAAGTAACTCTCAGCATGGATATGAGGTTTGCATCTCCACGCGCAGTGTTTAATCAGCCTGAAGTGGCATTGGGTATTATTCCTGGGGGTAGCGGAACAGTTCGTTTGGCTCGCTTAGTGGGCCGCTCTCGTGCTCTTGAAGTAGTGCTTGGCAGTGACGATATTGATGCGATGACTGCTGAAAAGTGGGGATGGGTGAATCGCGTAGTCGATAATCCTGTTGAGCATTCATTGGCTATGGCGCAACGTATTGCTTCGTTTCCTGCCGCCGCCGTACAAGCCGCGAAGCGTTCGATCTTGCGTAGTGATGATCATGTGGTTGAAGACTTGCTTGCAGAAGCCGGGGAGTTCAATGCTCTTCTGTCAGACCCACGAGCAATTGCTGCCATGAATAATTTCATGGAACGTGGTGGTCAGACTCGCGAAGGTGAACTTCGTTTGGGTGAACTAGCCACCGAAATCAACGACTGAACCTTCAATTCTTGTTATGCATTGCTGAAAGGTAATGCTGTAGTCATGGTTTCCCTTTTTGATTCAGTGACATTTGCTCATGGCCCAGCTATGAAGAACCGTTTTATGTTGGCTCCGCTTACGAACCAACAAAGCCACGTGGATGGAACCTTGTCAGATGATGAGTTCCGCTGGCTAACAATGCGCGCTCAGGGTGGTTTTGCACTCACCATGACATGTGCTTCACACGTGCAAGCGGTTGGTCAAGGTTTTGCTGGCCAGCTGGGCTGCTTCGGTGATCAACACCTTGAGGGCCTGACGCGGCTCGCTGATGCCATCAACAAAGAAGACAGTTTGTCTTTTGTGCAGCTGCACCATGCGGGCCGTCGTTCACCGAAAGAACTGATTGGAGGGCAGCCACTCAGTTCTGGCGTCGACGAAAAGATGGATTCACGCGCCATGACCACTGGCGAAGTGGAAGAGATGGTGGAAGCGTTTATTGAGGCAGCTGTGCGTAGTGAGAAAGCCGGCTACCACGGGGTGGAACTTCACGGTGCTCATGACTATCTCATCTGCCAATTCCTGAATTCTGAACTCAATATTCGTACCGATAAGTACGGAGGTTCGTTAGAGAACCGTTCGCGTGTGTTGTTTGACATCGTTGACGGCATCCGCGCACGCTGTGGTGCCGACTTAAACCTGGCAGTTCGTCTTTCGCCTGAACGTTTCGGTATGAAAACTTCAGAAATAGTTGAGGTGTACGGCCGGCTTGTTGATTCCGGAAAAGTAGACATGATCGATATGTCTCTGTGGGACTGTTTCAAAGTCGCTGTTGATGAGGACTGCGATGGCAAAATTCTCATTGATATTTTCGCCAACCTTGAACGCGGAGCGACCAAGCTGGCCGTTGCCGGCAAGTTGTATTCAGCTGCCGATTGCCAACGTGCAGTCGATGCAGGTGCAGATATTGTTGCCGTTGGTAGAGCCGCCATTACGAATCATGATTTCGCACGTCTTGCAAAAGACCCTGCGTTTGCAATGCGCACATTGCCGGTTCCACGCGCCACATTGCGCGCAGAAGGTCTTAGTGAATCGTTTATTGGTTATATGGGTAACTGGCCAGGCTTCGCAGAAGCTGAATAGTTAGTGGAGGTGGACCGGGGTGCCGGTGCCGCCGACCTGGTCAAAGAAGTCGTTGCCCTTGTCGTCGACCACGATGAATGCTGGGAAATCTTGCACTTCAATCTTCCACACAGCTTCCATGCCGAGTTCTTCATATTCCAAAACTTCAACTTTGGTGATGCAATCTTGAGCAAGTCGAGCTGCTGGGCCGCCAATAGAACCTAGATAGAACCCGCCATAGGTGTGACAAGCCTCAGTAACTTGGCGCGACCTGTTGCCTTTTGCCAACATCACAAAACTTCCGCCAGCAGCTTGAAACTCTGACACGTAGCTATCCATACGGCCAGCAGTAGTGGGCCCAAATGAGCCAGACGCCATTCCGGTCGGTGTCTTTGCAGGACCTGCGTAATACACGCAGTGGTCTTTCATGTATTGCGGTAGTCCGTTACCTGCATCAAGACGCTCTTTTAGTTTTGCGTGTGCAATGTCACGCGCAACAACCATTGGTCCGGTCAACATGACGCGTGTCTTCACTGGGTACTTCGACAATGTGGCACGAATCTGATCCATCGGCTGGGTGAGATCAATATGGACTACTTCCTCACTTAAGTCCTCATGGGTTACCTCTGGCAAGAAACGTGCTGGGTCTGTTTCAAGCGCTTCAAGGAAGATGCCATCACGTGTGATTTTTCCGAGTACTTGACGGTCAGCACTGCATGACACCGCAAACGAAACTGGGCAACTGGCACCGTGACGTGGAAGGCGAACGATGCGCACGTCGTGGCAGAAATACTTTCCACCGAACTGTGCACCGATACCTGTCTCTTGCGACAACTTCAGAACTTTTTGCTCTAAGTCAAGATCACGGAATGCATGACCTAGTTCGCTGCCCTGTGTGGGGAGTGAATCGAGGTAATGAGCGCTTGCTAATTTTGCTGTCTCCACCGCTTGTTCGGCAGAAGTACCACCAATGACAATTGCCAAGTGATACGGCGGGCATGCTGCAGTTCCAAGTGTGATCATCTTTTCAAACACCCAGGGCAAAAGCGCCTTTTCGTTAAGTAGCGCTTTTGTTTCTTGAAACAGGTAGCTCTTGTTTGCAGAGCCGCCACCTTTGGCCATGAAAAGGAACTTGTACGAGTCGCCATCAACTGATGCAATCTTGATTTCGGCTGGCAAGTTGTTGCCGGTGTTCTTCTCTTCGTACATGGTGATGGGAGCCATCTGGCTGTAACGAAGGTTGCTTGTTTGGTATGTATTGAAAACACCGCGAGCGATTGCCTCTTCGTCGCCTCCGCCAGTCATAACAAATTGGCCCTTCTTGCCCTTCACAATTGCAGTGCCGGTGTCTTGGCACATTGGCAAAACACCGCCAGCTGCAATGCCGGCGTTCTTCAACAGGTCAAGAGCAACGAAGCGGTCGTTTGAGCTTGCCTCAGGGTCAGACAAAATGTTGCTGAGTTGCTGCAGATGATCTGTGCGCAAGAGGTGTGCAATGTCGCGCATTGCTGTTTGCGTAAGAAGTGTGATGGCCTCAGGTGTGACCTTCAGGAAAGTGCCGAGAGGGGTTTCGACTTCTGAGACTCCTTCTTTCGATAGCAAACGGTATTCGGTGGTATCTGGCCCTAGGGGGAAGATCTCTGAAAAGACAAAATCTGGCATGCACCTAGGTTAGAACTAACCCACTCGGGGCGCTCTATGCGCTGGGGTCGATGGGCCAATCGTGCTTTGGGTACCTGCCGGCCATCTCTTTGCGCACTTCTGCCCAAGAGCCTTTCCAGAAGCCAGGTAAGTCAGCGGTGATCTGAATGGGCCGTTGTGCAGGCGACAAAAGCTGAATGCGAAGCGGGATGGTGTTGTTGAGAACAGATGGGTGAGTGGTGACGCCGTAGAGGTGTTGCACACGTATGGAAATCATCGGAGCAGCTGGGTCTGCGTAGTTGATGTCAACCGGTTGACCACGCGGCGGAGAGAACTGTGGAGGCGCTAGTTGGTCAAGTTGCGAACTTGCATCCCAACCAAGGGTTGATTGCAACACCATTGTGACGTCTACTTTGGCAAGGTCGCTGCGTGAAGTTGCACCTGCAAGGAAGGGCACAAGCCATTCCTCAAGAGTTGCGAGTAAATGTGCATTGGAAGTCTCTGGCCATGTGTCGCCCTGATGGTGGCGCAAAAATGCAATGCGTTGCCGAAACGTTGTTGCAGAACCGTTACCAAGCACGGCCATGTTCGTTGCGCGAACTCTTTCAAGTAGAGCATCGGTTGTCTCGTCGCCTGGTGTGGGTTGCAGATCACGCTCATCAATGCGGATACTGCCTACTTTGCGCACTACGCGTTGCACAAGGTCGTCGCGAGACTTGTCCCACAGTAAGTACGACTCCAGTTCAACATCGTCTCCAAGGACCGTCGCAATGAACTCAATATCCACTGCTGCACCGCGACGAAGCCGAGAAGTGGAACGTTGAGCATCAATATCGGCTGCAACTACAAACTTCTCGCGCGCAATTGGATCTTTCGAATCCATAGTGACGCCGCCACCGCCGCGCATCACAAACTGGCCTGGCGACGATCTGCGCATACCGAGCCTGTCGGGGTAGGCCGATAACAGGACAACGCCACACAATGAATCAACGGCGTCATCAGAAACATTGTCATCTGTATGAATTGATGACCGTCGTGCAATGTCGCGTGCCGCTTCAAGAACACGGCGTGTAGCACCGCGATCCGCTGCGTCATGATGTGCAATGCCAAGCACGGCTTTCACTCGAAGTGCAAGGTCAGCTGGCAACGTATCTGGTTTGCCCCGCATGATGTCGCGCTCTTCCAGCAACGCGGCAACCACACAGGCAATCCAACCGTGAGGGTGAAGGTCTCGGTTGCGAGCAACCATGGTGCCAAGGCGTGGGTGAAGTGGCAAACCAAGTACAGACCTACCAAGTGGGGTGATGTGGCCTTCATTATTCAGCAAGTGCAACATGGTCAACGTGTCAGTAGCTACGCGTAATGATTTCTCGGGAAGTGCATCAAGAAACGACAACTGCGCAAGCGGTGTTCCCCATGCGGCAACTTCTAACGCAACATCACACAGGTCGACCTGGGTGATTTCGGCCGGTAGATGCGGAAGGCGAGTGGAGTCTTCAATACGGCTCCACATTCTGTATGCAACACCTTCACGTACGCGTCCTGCTCGGCCACTGCGTTGGTCTGCAGACGCTCGCGATGATGTAACAGTGACTAATTCGGTAAGGCCTGTTCGCGAATCAAGTCGTGGCACTCGTGCGATACCAGCATCAACCACGATGTGGACTCCGTCAACAGTAAGAGAAGTCTCGGCAATATCGGTGGACAACACCACGCGACGACGTCCAAGACCACTGGCGTTGAGAGCCGCGTCTTGTTCAGAAAATGGCAGAGCGCCTGCAAGTCGCAACACGTCAACGTTGCCTGCCACGCGTTCTTTCAGCAGTGTTTGCGCTCGGTTGATCTCACCAATTCCAGGCAAGAACACCAAAATGTCGCCGTCGTCAGTGTTGAGTGCCCCGAGAACTACATCTGTAATTGCATTCTCAAGTCGGTCATTACGTTGGCGTGGCACGTAGCGAACATCAATCGGAAATGTTCGCCCTTCAGAAGTGATGATTGGTGCATCGCCCCTGTCATCTGCAAGCACGTGAGCAAACAATTGTGTTTGGGCGGTGGCAGACATAGCCAAAATCTTTACGTCTGTAGAAAATGTCTTGATTGCATCAAGAAGAAATGCAAGCCCAAGGTCAGTTGGCACATTGCGTTCGTGTACTTCATCGAAAATCACTAGTGCAGTGCCTTCAAGTGTCGGATCATTCTGTAAACGCCGCGTCAGAATTCCCTCGGTCAACACTTCGATACGTGTGTTGGCACCAATCTTTCGCTCGTCACGAGTTTGGTATCCAACCGTGTCACCTACTTTTTCGCCCAGCATGTGTGCCATACGCTGTGCTGCCGCTCGCGCAGCAAGTCGACGCGGTTCAAGCATCACTATTTTGCGGCCTGCTACCCAATTCTCATGAAAGAGACGCAGAGGAACAAGAGTTGTTTTGCCTGCACCAGGTGGAGCAATGAGAACAGAATGTCGACGAGAGGCGAGTGCGTCTCTTAGTTCGGCAATGGCCTCTTCAACAGGGAGACCTGTGTTCGGTAACGAATCAGACAAGTGCGGGTGTGCCGCGAAATGAACCAGGGTCGCCGGGCGCAGGAATGGTGGGTCGAGACCAGTTGGTCAGGGCTGCCACGGCTGCGGCAACTTCTTTCCAGTCAGCTGATGTCCAGCCTTGCGCTGCATTCGGTACAGATCCGTCAGACTTGATGAGAACAAATGCAGGTAGTTCGGATAATCCGAGTGCCTTCACCGCAACGCGATCTGGATCACAGAAGACTAAGAACTCGTCGGCGTATGGACCAAGGAATGCGCGAGCATCGCTTGCTTCGCAGGTGACAATGAAGTTGATACGAACTGCGGCACCAGAGAATTGACGAAGAATGCGGACAGCGGTTTCGAGAATCCACGAGCTCTCGTTCGTGAATGGGTCGAGAACCACAGAAGCAAGGTGAAAAGTGGTGAGCCACTGTTGAAGAGTCTTCGCGTCACCTTTGAGGGGGGTGAGGGTGAGGTCCATGCTGGGGTTGGGGAGAGATGCGGTTGCCACGGCTTCAACGCTAGTTCAGTAGCGTTGAGAACATGCACCCCATCGAGCATCTCCGTTATGTGGCGCGAGCCCACGGGGCAGACCCGGTGGAAGTTGCCATGGGTGCGGCCGACGCTCTCGCGGGCATTTCCCGCGACCCGGCTGCAGCTTTGGTGGCCGCTCGTCGGTTGGTGGAACATCACCCCACAAACGCTCCGTTGTGGTCTGTGTGTGCTCATGCAGTGACTTCAATGGACCCGTACCGAGACGTTGACGATTTGGCGCGTCGAATTGCGAATGACCCCACAGCCACAAATCTTGTTGACGCACTTGATGGTGCGTCAACCATTTGCATGATTGGTTGGTCTGGTCATTTGGTTGATGCACTGGCACGACGCGGAGACATACACGCACTGGTTGTCGATTCATTGGGTGACGGTCAAGACGCACTGCGTTACTTGTCTCGTCGCGAAGTGAATTGCGAACTAGTCGCACCTGAAGGTCTTGCATCGGCAGCTGAATGCGCTGACGCAACAATTTTGTCCGCACTCGCAGTCGGCAATGACAGTGTGTTGTGCGCAGGTGGTTCATTGGCGCTTGCCACTGTCGCATATTGCGTCGAGCAACCGGTGTGGATGGTGGCATCTGAAGGCACACGCTTGCCAGACGGATTGTTTACAGCAATGGTTGCCGGAGTGCGTGATCGTCCAGACCCATGGGCGTCAGGGTTTGATGTTGTGCCACACGCACTCGTCACTTCCGTATTTGCCCCAACCATTACGTCAGGTACTGCTGACACTCTTGCCCGCACGAAGGCGTGCCCTGCTGCCGATGAACTTCTTCGGCGCAGTGTTGTGTGACCGTTCCGTCTAGTTTGGGACTCACGAATCAACAAGGAGTTTTCCGATGGGCGAAATGGTCGAATTCAAAAGTAACGGCGGAACATGCACTGGCTATCTTGCTGGCACAAGTGGCCCCGGTGTCATTGTTATTCAAGAGTGGTGGGGCTTAGTTCCACACATCACTGACATCGCAGATCGTTTCGCTGCAGAAGGTTTCGTTGCGCTTGCACCTGATATGTATCACGGCGAAATGACCGACGAGCCAGACATGGCCGGCAAGTTACTGATGAGCATGAATCTTGCAACAGCAGGAAAAGATCTCAGTGGTGCAGTTGATTTATTGCAAGAACGTACTGGTCGCACCAAAGTTGGCGTCACTGGTTTCTGTATGGGTGGCGGGCTCGCTCTGATGGCTGCATGTTTGCGTCCAGATGCAATTGCGGCTGCTGCACCGTTCTACGGCGGCATGCGCCCAGACACTGTTATTGAATGGGACAACTTGGCAGCAGTTGTTGAAGGCCATTACGCCGCAACAGACCGAGGCACTGCGGCACCAGAAGCAGTGAAAGAACTGGAAGCCACATTGCGCGCCAAAGGCAAGGACGCGACGTTCCATGTGTATCCCGGAACACAGCATGCATTCTTCAATGACACTCGTCCTGAGGTCTACGACGCTGCAGTTGCAAAAACTGCGTGGGATCGCACTCTCGCGCTATTCCGCGCGAATCTCTAAGCCCTGCCCTGTATGGGTTTTATCAGGTGTTATCTAAATAGATAACACCTGATAAAGTGGGGAAATGGACGTTTCACAGGTCATCAGGGAAGCTCGAGAAAAGTCAGGTTTGTCCAAACGGGAACTTGCTCGTCGTGCGGGTACGTCGCCCGCTGCCATCGTGAAATATGAAGCACGGCAATCATCCCCAACGATCGACACCCTGAACAGAATTTTGCGCGTTGCGGGTTGGGAAGTGGAAGTGCATCTCACTCCGGTGTTACCAGAACTAGTGCAACGTGGCGAGATGATGGCGGATCTCTTGTCGATAGTTGACATGGTCGACATTCGGCCAGCCGATCCGTACTTAAAATTTCCGAGGTTTCAAGATGTTGTTCGCTGAACTTATTTTTGCAACCCACAAGGCCTTGGATGATGCCGGTCTAGAACATGCTTTTGGCGGCGCACTCGCGCTCATGCATTATGTGGCCGAGCCGCGTACGACTTGGGACGTTGATGTCAATATCAGCGTGCTTAAGGATGACGCCGAAATCGTCATTGAAGCTTTGTCCCCGCTAGTTCAAGCCACTGAAGAACAGGTTGCATTGTTGAAGCGAGATGGTCAAGTGCGGTTGCTTGTCGGCCGATACCCCCTCGACATCTTTCTTGCAGAACATGTATTCCATGACGAGATGCGCATGATGTCGTCAAGACGTCCATTTGGCGATCGAGAACTTCCGTATATCTCGGCAACTCATCTCACCGTTTTGAAAGCACTATTTAACCGCAGTAAAGATTGGGTTGATATCGAGTCAATGTTGCGGCACGGATCAGTTGATGTTCAGCGCGCTATCGGTTGGCTCGTCACTTTGCAAGGACCAGATGAAGAAGCCCCAGCTCGCATTCGTGCGATGTCTCTTCTCGGACCAGAAATGGAACCGAATGCGCGAGAGCTATTCAGTAGGTATGAGAATTAACTGATTTTACGCGGAGCTACAGCTCGTAAATTTGTAATGGGTTAGGAAAGTTCGGCGATTGCATCAGCAATTGCAATAGCGCGCTGTGCGTTTGCAACGTGCAGGTTTTCAATCATGCGACCGTCAAGTTGCACAACGCCTTTGCCGGCAGCAAGTGCTTCGTCGAATGCTGCAATAACTTTGCGTGCGTGTTCCACTTCGGCTTCACTTGGTGACCACACGTCGTTAGCAACGCCAACTTGGTCAGGGTGAATCAGGGTCTTTCCGTCAAAGCCCATCTCTGCACCTTGAACACACTCTGCACGGAATCCGTCTGCGTTCTTGATGTCGTTGTAGACACCATCGAGAATTGTCTTTCCTGCTTCACGTGCTGCAAGAAGTGCGGTGTGAAGGCTTGGGTACAACGGAGCGCGACCAGGTACTTGCGCTGCGCGCAATTCCTTTGCCAAGTCATTGGTTCCCATAACAAGAACTGCAACGCGAGGGTGTGCGGCAATCTCGCGACAATCAAAGATTGCGGTTGGGGTTTCGATCATCGCCCAGATCATCATCTCTTTTGGTGCGCCAGCGGCATCAAGAGCTGCTGATACTTCATTCACTTCGGCAACAGAGTTGATCTTCGGAATAACAACTGCTGACACGCAAGCCTTTGCAGCTGCTGCAACATCTGCATGGCCCCATGGTGTTGCGAGCGCATTGCAGCGAATGGTGAGCTCGCGCTTGCCGTACTCGCCGGAGTTCACTGCTGCAATTGCTTGTGCACGTGCAAGGTCTTTCGAATCTGGTGACACTGCATCTTCAAGGTCGAAGATGATCGCATCGGTTGGAATTCCTTTGGCTTTTTCTAGCGCGCGCTCATTGGCGGCGGGCATATACAAAGCGGAACGGCGTGGACGTTGTGCAGACATGGAGTCTCCTCAGTGTTGTGGGGGTTTAGAAACCGTATGAAGCGGCAAGTGCGGGGTCGCGCTCTGCCAATTGACGAGCGAGTTGTACGACAACTTTGCACTGCTTTACAGATGCATCGTCTTCCATCTTGCCGTCGAGCATGACAGCACCAGTGCCGTCACCCATTGCGTCGATGACGCGCTGAGCTTGCAATACGTCTGAGGGACGAGGGCTGAACACGCGCTTTGCAATATCGATCTGTACTGGGTGAAGGCTCCATGCACCAACGCAACCAAGGAGGTATGCGTTGCGGAACTGGTCTTCACACGCAACAGTGTCTTTGATGTCGCCGAATGGGCCATAGAACGGAAGCACTCCGTTCATCACGCAGGCATCGACCATGCGGGCAAGTGTGTAGTGCCACAAATCTTGTTGGTACACGGTGCGTGCACCTTCGTAGTTGTCGCCTTCTGGGTCTGCGCGAACGATGTAGTCGGGGTGGCCACCACCAACACGGGTGGTTTTCATGCGGCGGTTTGCTGCAAGGTCTGCAGGTCCGAGTGAAATTCCCTGCATACGTGGAGATGCAGCACAAATTTCTTCAACGTTTGCAACGCCGCGAGCTGTTTCAAGAATTGCATGAAGAAGTAATGGCTTCTTCAATCCGGCACGTGCCTCAAGTTGTGCAAGTAGGCGATCGACATAGTGAATGTCTTCAGGGCCTTCCACCTTTGGAATCATGATGACGTCGAATTTGTCTCCGGCTTGTGTGACGATGTCGATGATGTCATCAAGGAACCACGGAGAGTCGAGGCTGTTGACGCGAGTCCACAATTGTGTGGTGCCGAAGTCGAGTGTGTTGGCAACCTTGATAAGCCCTGCGCGCGCTGCAGCTTTGTCGGCCATCGGAATCGCATCTTCCAAGTTGCCGAGAATGATGTCGACATTTGGAATGGTGTCAGGAAGCTTTGCAACCATCTTTTCGTTGTGAGGGGGAAAGAAGTGAATAACACGACTGGGCTTAAAAGGAATCTCTTGAACTGGGGCAGGAGCTCCGGCGGCGAGGGGTTTGAAAAAGTCACGAGATGGGCGCACGTGTTAATCGTATGCGGGGACTGAGTCTGGCGAAACATTGCCATGGAGATGGCGATATATACACATAGAAGTTATAGATATACTGCAATCTATGACCAAACGCCTAGTGGAAATACCTGATGAACTGCTCGTGGCTGCCCAAGCAGCTCTCGGTACCGCCACCATGAAAGACACCATCAATCGGGCGCTTATGAATTCCGTTTCAGAAGCCGAACATGAACTCGACAAAGCACTTCAGTTCGGTTCAACATTCGACACGAGCGGCAATGAGAGCGCATGGCGCTGAAATACCTCATCGATACGAGTGTTCTTCACCGTCTAAAGAGTGACGAGGTTTTGACGAAAGTTCGAGCGTTGACATTGAACGGAGAAATTGCACGGTGCTCAATAACTGACCTCGAGTATCTGTATTCCGCGCGCAATGAAGACGAATGGGAAGGTGCTTCGCATTTGTTATCGCGTTTCTTCAACATTGAGGTTCAACCTGAACATTTCACACGTGCTCTACAGGTGCAAAGAATTCTCGCGGAAAAGTCTCAACGCGGTCGGAAAATTCCGGATCTCATCATTGCTGCAGTCGCAGAACAACTAGACCTCATTTTGCTGCACTACGACATTGATTTCGACCATATTGCTGACGTCACTGGTCAACGTTCTGAATGGATCATGCCAGCAGGCCAAATCTCCTAGTGTCGTTGGCATGAGCCAGCAATACGACGCCATTCTTTTTGATGCTGGGGGAGTGTTCCTCATTCCAGACCCAGCTGTATTGGCGCCAACACTGGCCTATTACGGAGCCACCTCTGACCATGACGCTTATGTTCGTGCCCACTACGGCGCGATGGCAGCAAAATCGCGACAAGGCTCCGGCGAAGATGATTGGTCGCACTACAACACCGCATACGTGCAGTTGGTGGGAGTGCCAGAACACAACCGAGAAGAAGCAACCTTTGTTTTGTCTCGAACTCGTCACGCCCATTTATGGCGTGCGCCTCTTGCAGGTTCCGCCGAGACACTTCGCGGACTAAACGCTGCCGGAGTCCCGATTGGAATTGTCAGTAACGCCAGTGGGCAGATAGAGGAAATTCTTGCCCGCAGTGGCATTTGTCAAGTGGGTGATGGCCCGTTAGCAAGTGTTCGGTGCATTGTTGATAGTCACGTTGTTGGGGTAGCCAAGCCTGACCCACACATTTTTGATTTCGCGCTGCCATTCTTTGACGACATTGATCGGTCACGTATCGCATACGTCGGTGACAGCGTGGTGATGGACGTCGGTGGAGCAACTGCAGCAGGACTCATCCCAATTCTGGTTGACCCGTATGACGATGCTGCAGACTTTGTGACGTGTCGCAGAATTATCTCGCTCCTCGAGCTGTTGTAACTATTTCTTAGCGTCGCAAAGGTTCTTTGCAATCACCTTCAGGCACAGAGTTTCGTCTGCGCCTTCAAAGATTGACAACACGCGAGCATCGACATACAAACGACTGACGCTGTATTCCTCTGCATAGCCGTAACCACCATGAATCTGGAGAGCTTCGCGCGTTACCCATTCGGCTGCACGGCATACATATGCCTTCACCATGCTGGCTTCCATCGCGCCTTCACCCTTACCCATAAGGCCAGCTACTGAATAACAGAACTGGCGTGACGCCTGAATAAGGACGGCCATGCGTCCAAGCTTCACTTGCGTGAGTTCGTATTGCGAGATGGGTTGTCCGAAAACTGTGCGGTTGTTCGCGTAGTCAACTGCTGCTTCGTACGCGGCCTGCATAACGCCAACTGCGCGAGCAGCTGTTTGCAAACGACCATTCTCGAACCCAGCCATCTGCAAGTAGAAACCCTTGCCGAGTCCGTCTTCTTCGCCAATGAGGTTTGCAGCAGGGACCCACCAGTTCTCGATAGCAATTTCGTAGCTGTGCATTCCGCGATAACCGATGGTGTCGATAGGACTGCCGTCCATCTTTCCGCCACCGTCTTGACTGAATGTGAATCCGTGTGAATCACCCAGTGGTTTTGGAACGATGAACAGTGACAATCCGCGGTGTGCTTTTGAGCGGTCTGGGTCTGTACGAGCAAGAAGCATCAGCACGTTCGCACGTGCACCAAATGTGCACCATGTCTTTACTCCGTTAATGATCCAGCCAGCTTCACCGTTAGGTCCTGTGCCGCGAACTGCGGTTGTCTTCAAGCTTGCAACATCCGAACCGTAGTCAGGTTCTGTAACTGCAACTGCTGACATAACTTCTGTGCTGGCAAGTTTTGGAAGCCATTCAAGTTTCTGTGCTTCTGTGCCGCCCTTTACAAGTGCGCGCGTAAGAATTTCAGGACGAGTGATTAATGATCCACCGATGCCAAGCGAACCGCGTGACAATTCCTCAGTTGCGATGACTGATGCCATGTATTCGCTTTCGCCGCCTTCACTAAAACCTTCGTACTCGACCGGAACACTGAGACCAAAAGCGCCAATTTCAGCAAGTCCAGCGATGATTTCTTCTGGAACATCACCGTTGTGACGGTGTACATGCTCGGCTTGAGGCGCGATGACTTTGTTTGCGTATGAACGGAAAGTGTCTTGCACCATTTCGAAGTCGCTTGCCAAATGGCGAGGCCCTTGAACTTCTGCAAGTGATGCCAGAAATTCTGGCGCACGGTATCTCTGAACAAAACCCTGTACTGGCTCAAACTGTGATGCTTCGACTCCCCACAATTCTTCACGTCCGATGAGGCGAGAGACAAAGTCATGCACCATGTCGGCTGTGAATGCACATGCGATGTTGTTTTCAACGTCACCCTTCGCGCCATATGCAAGAAGTGACTCAGCTGTTGACACTGCTGCTGCCACATGAGCAAGGTCGTATGCCAAAGTTTGATTCTTGTCAGGTCCACCTAGCGCGATCAATGAAGTAATTGCTTTGTCAACCATCGAAGATGCGATGGAAATAACCGAAGCGGCTGTCTGGATATCAGGGGCAATGGTGCTCATGACCTAAACGCTAGTGAATAAGTAAGGGGTTCAGAGCACCCGTGATGTCTGTTTAGGCCCTCACGCCTAGTCTCTTGATGTGGCATTTGACACTTTTCCCGCGCTCGATTGGCTTGATGGCGAACTTGCCCCATCAGTTGACGCGGAAACTCTTGATGGCGCCATTGCAGAACTGGCCTCACAGCCGCCGCATTTGGCCACAACTTTGGCACTCGTTGTTATCTATAACGGTCGAATAGTTCGTGAGTTTTATGGCCCCGAAATTGATGCTTCGACCACATTGATTTCATGGTCGATGGCGAAAAGCATCACGCAGGCACTGGTGGGGATGGCAATGGGAGACGGGCTGCTGTCGATTGAGGACGATCATCTGTTTCCCGAATGGGAAAACGATGAGCGCGCCAACATCACCCTCGGTCATTTATTGAATATGTCTAGTGGTCTTGAGTGGATCGAAGACTACGTGGATGACAAGTCGTCTGATGTGATTGAAATGTTGTTCGGTAGTGAAAAGTTTGTTGGCGACCATGCGGCATACGCGGCATCAAAAAACTTAGATGCCGCTCCTGGTTCGAAGTATGTGTATTCATCTGGCACAACAAACTTGGTGACAAGGATTTTGTCTCGCGCATTAGGTGAAAAGCCAGGTTCCACAGACGCAATGTCGAAATTCATGCAAGACCGTTTGTTCGATCCATTGGGTATGCATTCAGCGGTTCCGCGTTTTGATGCTTCAGGTAATTTTGTTGGCTCGTCATATGTGTACGCCACCGCTCGCGACTTTGCACGATTCGGATATCTGTATATGACCGATGGAATGTGGAATGGTTCACGGCTCTTGCCTGAAGGTTGGGTGGATTATTCGCGCACTCCAATCGCTCGCGACCCAGACAACGACCTTGACTACGGCGCACATGTATGGATGTTTCCGAATGACCCCGGCTCTATTGCGGCACTTGGATATGAAGGACAGTTCACGTGGGCGTCACCTAAGCGCAACCTTGTTGTTGTGAGACTTGGAAAGACCAATGCCGACCATGCACCTTCATTGAGAGCTGAATTATCAAAGATTGTTCACGCATTCCCAACACAAGGGTCAGATATCGGCAACGATGGTCACTATGGCTGAGGAAGTACAGCGCCGTTGGCGCGTCAGTAGGGCACTGCAGTTTGTGGTGCTCGGCGCCATTGTGTACTTCTTTGTGTTGCCGCTTATCCCAGGTTTCCGCGATGCAGTTCGAGATCTGAAAAACGTCGATCCGAATCTTTTATTCGTTGCAATTGGTCTGCAAGTTTTTTCGCTGTTTGCATATTCCATGTTGACACGAGCTGCCCTTGGAGATCACGGAGCAGACATAAGTGTTTTGCGTTTGTTCCGGATTCAGCTGAGTACTAAGGCGCTAGGAAACATTGTTCCTGGAGGAAGTGCTGCAAGTACGGCGCTCGGATATCGCCTCATCACAATGTGTGGTGTCAAAGGACCCGATGCTGCGTTTGCATTAGCAACTGCAGGCGTTGGTTCAGCTGTTGTATTGAACTTCATCTTGTGGTTCGGTTTGATTATCTCAATTCCTACTAGAGGTGTTAACGCTGCATACGGATCTGCCGCAATTGTCGGAATTCTCTTGATGGCGTTTGCTGGGTTTGTCATCTTCGGTCTCGTTGAAGGTCAAGGGCGTTCAGAGCGTCTGGTGCGGTCCATTGCCAGACGATTGCGATTCGATGAGCACCACGCAGCATCTGTTCTTGAGCATTTAGGCAACAGAATTGAAGGACTGTTTACAGACCGCGCATTGTTGCGGCGCGTAGTTGGCTGGGCAACATTGAACTGGGCGCTTGATGCGTTGTCACTGTGGGTGTTCCTTCGGGCATTTGGCGGAACACTCGGTTTCGATGCTCTTGTTGTGTCGTTCGGAATTGCAAACGTTTTCTCTGTCATCCCGATTACGCCTGGCGGATTAGGAATCATGGAGAGTATTTACATTCCGACTCTTGTCGGATTTGGTTTACCTCGTCCCCTAGCCACCGTTGGAGTTCTCTCGTATCGCGTGGCGCAATATTGGCTACCAATAATCGTCGGTTGGTTGAGCTATTTGTCATTACGTGTCGGACCCTTTTCTATTGACCGCAAACATAAGTTGGGGCCATTGCCGCGTGTTGCCACATCGCAAGCTCAACGTGGGCTCACCACCGTCGACTGGGTGGAGAAATTCGCTCCACGCGACCGCACAGGACAGTTTCCGATGCCAGTCTTTGACCCTACAGATCTTGAATTCTCAGATGACGATACGGATGGCACGTTAAAACCTGAGTAGCGTTGGAGTCATGACAACACATGAACGCCCCTTTGGTCGCTGCCTTGAAGATTTTGTTCCTGGAGACGTTTTTCGTCACTGGCCAGGCAAGACAATCACTGAGTATGACGATCATCTTTTTTGCATGATCACCATGAACCACCACCCATTGCACACCAATGACTGGTTCGCAAAGGAGAGCGTGCAAGGACGCAACGTTGTTGTAGGAAACCTTGTGTATTCGTTGGTGCTCGGTATGAGTGTTCCGGATATCAGTGGTGCGGCTATTGCAAACCTTGAAGTGGAAACACTTCAGCACAAGTTCCCAACGTTTCACGGCGACACAATTCATGCTGAGACACGAGTTCTCGAGACGACTGAAAGCAAGTCAAAGAACGATCGCGGCACAGTATTGGTGGAGACAAAAGGTTTCAACCAAGACGGCAAGGAAGTGTGCTACTTCCGTCGCCGCGTCATGGTGTGGAAGCGTGAGTTTGCTCCAAGCCGTCGCCGTCCATACGACGGACAGGACGTGTGGGCCGACTAAGTCGCAATGACCGCATTGCGGCCAATTTGATTCAGTGGGGCAGCGGTTCGCTGCGAGACCTTCCATGGCGTCGTACAAACGACCCGTGGCGTGTCCTTGTTAGCGAAGTGATGCTGCAACAGACATCTGTTGCGCGAGTCATGCCAAAATACGAGGCCTTCCTCGAAGCTTTTCCAACACCAGGTGCGCTTGCAGAAGCTCCATTAGGTGATGCATTACGTCTGTGGTCTGGTCTTGGGTATCCGCGGCGGTGTCGCAATCTGCAGGCAACTGCGGTGGTGCTCCACGAGCAGTTCAATGACCAAATGCCAATGACCATTGATGAGTTGCTAACACTCCCAGGCATTGGCCAGTACACAGCGCGTGCCGTGTTGGCATTTGCGCATCGTGCTGATGTTGCAGTTGTTGATGTCAATGTCTCGCGTGTGTTGTCGCGACTTGAAGGCGTACCAATGAAAGCCCGCGCCCTGCAAGATTTCGCAGATGAGCTAGTTCCGCAAGGACTCGGATGGGAATGGAATCAGGTGATGATGGATTTCGGCGCACGGCACTGCACTGTGCGTTCACCATTGTGTGATTCATGTCCAGTGCGAGCCCAGTGTAAATACAAGGGCAACGGAGAAGATCCGGCGCAGTTGTCTGCCGGAGTCAGTAAACCTCAGCCCCGCTTCGAAGGGTCTGACCGTCAGGCACGTGGACGTGCATTGCGTGCAGTGGGGGATGGTTCCCAACAAATCGCTGATGTGATTGCAGCAATGCGTGTTGATGAGGGCCGTGCAGAAAAACTGATTGCGTCACTTGTGGACGAAGGGTTACTTCAGCGCACCGGCAAGACAATTACTTTGCCGTGATCCAATCAATAATCAGTTTGTTCACTTCTGCAGGCTTTTCTAATTGCATGAAGTGGCCAGCACCTTCAACGATTTGCACTGTGGCCCATGGTGACATTGCGCGTGCCAACTCTGCGACTTCCATTCCGATGCATCCGTCGGTTGATCCGTGTAGATACAACGTTGGCTGAGTTAGTTCACCGCCACCAGCTGCTTGAATCGCATCGTATTTCTCACTACGTGCACCAGCGCCAAGAGTTGCGCGGTAGTAACCAAGCGCAGCAGCCATGTGTGCAGGGTCGCGCAAACACGCTTTGCAGTTTTCAGAATCAACTGCGCCGTCATAACCAGGCGACCAATCGCGCCACAACATGTCAATAAATGCAAGATCGTTTGCAGGTACCACCATGTCAGACAATGGATGTTGGAAATAGAACATGTACCAACTGCGTTTTGTTTGTTCAAGGTTGGTGGCAAACGACATTCCCATTGCAGCACCCGGAGGCACTGCCATTCCGACAACACGCTTCCAACGTTGCGGCTCGCTCGCTGCTGCACCGTAGACACTTGGCGCACCCCAGTCGTGTCCGATCAGAACTGCGTCGCCGTCGCCTCCGAGTGCCTCATGCAATGCATTGGCGTCTGCAGATAAGGCACCTGTTTGGTACATGCCGTCTGGCGCGATTGACGTTGGTGCATAGCCGCGAGTGAATGGGGCTACTGCCCGGTAACCAGCGGCTGCAAGTTCTGGCATGAGGTAACGCCAGCTATGGGCCGAATCAGGGAAGCCATGCAGGCAGAGGGCTAGAGGGCCGGTGCCACACTCTAGGTAGGTGAAGTCGATGCCGTTAGCGGTGACGGTATGGGTGGTGATCTCATGAGCCATATCCGAACGGTACTCGGGTGTGGTGCGACACGCGTCACTCTAAGAATTTGTGTACTTCACGAGCGAATATGCGTAGCGTTAGAGAAATGGGGGCAGAACAACTACGCGTCACGTTTCACGGCGTCAGGGGCTCAACGCCATGCCATGGTCCAACCACTGTGAAATACGGTGGCAATACTTCATGTGTTTCTGTACAGGCTGATGGTCAACGCCCACTTCTTCTAGACCTCGGAACTGGCCTTCGTTATTTCGGTAAGCAGTTTGTTGGAAAAGATGAATCTGTCGATGCAGTTGCATTGGTAACGCATCTTCATTGGGACCACATTCAAGGGCTTCCATTTTTTGCACCTGTGTTGAAACCAGATGCACGTCTTGAAATGTATGGGCCCGCTCAAGAAGATGGCACCAGTTTCATGGAGTCTGTAAAGAACATTGTTCGGCCGCCGACCTTTCCCGTAGACCTGTCAGGTTTGCACGGACGTTTTTCGTTTCATGATGTTGCTGATAATGACTTTGCAATAGATGGTTATTCCATTAAGTCGCGTTTGGTTCCGCACATCGGACCAACGGTTGGGTATCGCATTGAGTTTGGCGGAGTCTCGGTCGCATACATTTCTGATCATCAACAACCGCTTGATGGGTCGTTCGCCATTGCAGACGGAGTTCGTGAATTAGTTGAAGGCGTCGACCTACTCATTCATGATGCTCAATACACGCCTGCCGAGTTTGTCACCAAGGCTCACTGGGGCCACTGCACCACGGAATTCGCTGTTGGTGTTGCAATGTCCTGTCGCGCAAAGCGACTGGCCCTGTTCCATCATGACCCTGAGCGCACAGATGCGGAACTCGATGCCACGAAGGCATGTTCAGATTCTGCTGGCGTTGAAATTTTTGTGGCCCGTGAAGGCGCAACAATCAACTTGTGACCCATTGCGTCTAATCTGAAATCATGTCTGCATCTTTTGATTCTGCTCAGTTTCGCGCCGTACTAGGCCATGTACCGACTTCTGTTGTTGTCGTAACCGGGCTAAACGCGCAAGGGTCACCATTCGGCATCACTATTGGCTCGTTCGCCTCTGTTTCGCTTGACCCACCGCTTGTTGGTTTTTTCCCTGGTGTCCGTTCACAGTCATGGGCTGCAATTCGTGAATCTGGTCGCTTTTGCGTAAATGTCCTTGGTTCACACCAAGAAGAAGCATGTTGGCGTTTTGCAAAAGAAGGCGACGACAAGTTTGCTGGTGTTGAATGGCTTCCATCAGAAGGCGGCAGTCCTGTTTTGCCAGGTTCGATTGCATGGATTGATTGCGAGATCGACTCGGAAACGGTGATGGGAGACCACACATGTGTTGTTGGTCGTGTTGCTTCGCTTGATCATGCAGAAGAAGTTGAGAACGCCATGGTGTTCTTTCGCGGCAAAGTCTCAAGCGTGAAGCACGGTGGATAGTAAAGAAATCACCGCCCGTATTTGTGCCGCAGTTGTTGGCGCAACACTGGCACTAGCCGGAGCTGGCAAATTCACTTCGTGGAATCAATGGCTCTTGAATGCGCGTCGACAACACCTCTGGAAAATTGTTGCTATTTCGCTTCCTGCGATTGAACTATTGCTCGGTGCTGCATTGTTTGTTTTGAAGCCGACGCCCATCGTTCTGGGCCTTGCAACATTGTTGTTGGTTGTGTTCACTTCATTTTTAGCTATGCAAGTATTGACAAAGTCTCAAGTGCCATGTGCATGTTTCGGGGCCAATGTGAATCGCCCGCCATCATGGCGTGATGTGGTGCGCAATCTCGGATTAATTGCGCTGATGTTTACTGCCGCTGCCCTTAGTTAGAAACTATTGAACACAATCGATAGCGAACGACAAAGTTTGTGCTTCGTCACGCCACTGGTCGTATCTGCCAGAAGGTCCACCGTGACCAGCCCCCATGTCGCATTTGAACACCACTGTTGTTTGTGGTGATTCATGACGCATACGTGCAACCCATTTGGCAGGTTCGTGATAGCTGACACGTGGATCGTTCAAGCCCGCGGTGACATATAGCTGTGGGTAGTCAACAGCAACAGTGTTGTCATATGGGGAATAACTAGCAATGTATGAGGCGAACGGCTCTGAGCGCGGATCGCCCCATTCTTCCCATTCCGTAACAGTTAGGGGCAATGACGGATCGCTCATTGTGCTGACAACATCAACAAACGGAACTTCTGCAATTGCACCTGCAAAACGTGTTGGAGCAATCGTGATGCTTGCGCCTACCGCTAGTCCGCCGGCACTTGCGCCGCGAACAACCATCTTCGTACCATCGCAAACACCACTGTCTGCCAAATGTGTTGCAACTGCAATGGTGTCTGTAAACGTATTGCGCTTGTGCTCTAAGCGACCCTGCAGGTACCAGTCACGACCCATCTCGCCACCGCCGCGAGGGTGGGCGAGTGCCCATATCCAGCCGCGGTCAAGTAGTGACAGTCGTGCAACCGAGAACCACGGTGCAACAGAAATTTCATATGAGCCGTATACATAGACCATTGCTGGCGCAGTGCCATTCAGCGGGGTATCGCGATGACGAACGATGTCAACGGGAACTGGAGTGCCGTCATCTGATGTAGCCCATAAACGTTCTGACACATACATTGATAAGTCACACGCGTTGACGCGCACTTGCTTCAGTGTTGACACTTCGTTTGAAGCAAGTGAATACCATGCGGTGATGTGAGGCACTGTGAGTGATTGATACGACAGACGAATGCCGTCTGTATCGAAATCTGGATTGGTGTCGAGTTCAACTTCATGGGGCTCATCGATAATCGCAACGTGCGAGACGTTGCCATCGCGGTTCACAATTGAAATCACTTGCTGTCCGTTTACCCATCGCTGCATCACGGCAAATGAAGAAAAGCATTCGAACTGGGTGATGCGTTCGCCGGCCACGTGAGAAAGGAACGGCTTCCACTCTGTTGGAGCAGCAATAGATGCTGTCATGACCTGAAAGTCAACTGCATCAAGGTTGGTTGTGATGGCTAAATCAGTACCCCAGTGGTCAACTGTGTATTCAATGTTGTCGCGACGTGGGGCAACACATAGCAACGGGTCTGTGGGTTTTGAAGCATCAAGAATCCATGTCTCACTAGATGTTTTGCTGGCGGATTCAATCATGATTAGTTGCCCTGAACGGCTGGCTGCAACACCAACAAAGAAGCGCTCATCTGCATCTTGATACACCATGACATCATCAGAGACCGGAGTACCGACCTTGTGTCGCCACACTTGCCATGGCCGCATTTGCTCATCGGGAGTCACATAAAACAGCCAGTCGTCATTCGTGCTCCAGGCAATGCCACCAAAAGCCGTGTTGGTGATTTTGTCCGCTGAATCAAGACCAGTTTCGGTGTCTCGAATTCGCAATGTGTAATACTCGCCACCATCAATGTCGCTTGACCAAGCAAGATGACGAGTGTTGTTTGATACTTCGAAGCCTCCCAATGAGAAATAGTCATGGCCATCTGACTCGACGTTCTCGTCAATGAGAATGTTCTCTGTTGCCGTAGTTGCTGTTCGACCGCGGGAATGAATTGCGTATGCCTTGCCGGTTTCGGTGCGTGATGTGTACCACCATCCGGAGTGACTGACTGGATGTGATGCATCGTCTTCTTGTATGCGTGACTTGATGGTTGAAAAAATCTCATCTGTCACAGACTTGTGTTGGGAAAACCATTCTTGTGAATATGCATTCTCTTCATTGAGATATTGCAATGTCGCGGCATCATCCTTCTGCAACAGCCACGCATACGGGTCCTGCACGTCGCCAGTAGGTCGTACCCATGTATGTGGGCGCCGTGGCGCAATGGGCAGATTCGATGTCATGCAATGCAGGATAAGGGCAGGGAAGCGGTACCGTTTTGTTATGCGCGTATGGATAGACCAGGACCTGTGTACAGGTGACGGTTTGTGCGTTGATCACTGCCCTGATGTATTCGTGCAACTTGAAGACGGCATTGCATATGTTGCTGAATTGGGGGAACCTCTCAACGATCCAGGCGGTGCAGGTTCGTTAGCTGAAGTTGTGGCTCGTGATTTTTCCGCAGTAGTGCAAGCTGCTGACGTGTGTCCAGGTGAATGCATCTTCGTAGAGATAGAGGATTGATTTGTTTTTGTAGTGAATTGTTCTCACCACAAAACTGAATTGAATTCGTAGTCAATCTCGTAACGAAACGAATTAAGTCCTTTACAAAACGCTTTTGATTGGCACATGCAGACTCTAAGGTGAACCGAATGGCACCACGCAAGAACTTCCAGCATCTCGATCATCGCCTCGCAGATGCGTTGGAAGTGATGGGTGAATGGTGGACTCCGCTCATCATCATGGCTGTAAGTAGCGGAGCCTTTCGTTTTGAATCCATTCAGAATTCATTGGGCATCGCGCGCAACATTCTTACTGATCGTCTGAACACTCTTGTCGCTGGTGGCGTTTTGGAAAAACGTATGTACACGGAAAAGCCAGAACGCTACGAGTATCACCTCACTGCGAAGGGGCTCGAGTTGGTTCCTATTCTTCAAGACCTTGAGCGCTGGGGCACACGCCACAACTGAACTCAAAAGCAATGAGTGCGACTCGTTCCTAGTACGGTCTCCATGAGAGGTACTTATGAAAATGTCCAACACTATTTCTCGACGTTTACATCGATCACTAATCGTCTTTCCCGCTCTCGCACTTGTAGTCACGGTCGGTTGTGTTAGTTCTTCTGGCGCAGCACCATCTCCTGATGCAAAGAAGACCACTACAACACTGAAGAAGAAAAAGGTGGTGACTGCTACCACTATTGCTAAAGGTGCTGTACTTAGCGATTCAACCGCGTTGTCAGTTCTGGCAACTATTACTGTGCAAAACGAATACAAGACCGGGTACTCACATTCGTTGTTTAAACACTGGATCGATGCCAACGGAAATGGGTGCGATACGCGTGAAGAAGTGCTGATTGCAGAGTCCCAGAGCAAGCCCCAAGTTGATGCGTACGGCTGCAAAGTCATAGAAGGTGACTGGTTGTCGCCATACGACAATGTGATGCACACAAACCCAAGCAATCTTGATATTGATCACATGATTCCATTGAAGGAAGCCTGGGATTCAGGCGCATGGAAATGGTCTGCGGCTCAACGCCAAACTTTCGCAAATGATTTGTCTGATCCGCGTGCACTTATTGCAGTGACCGCAGGGCAAAACAGATCAAAATCCGACCGCGACCCTTCGAATTGGATCCCACCGCAAAAGTCATACGTATGCACGTACCTGTCTGAGTGGGTAGCTATCAAAGCCAGATGGAATCTGTCGATGGATCAGAGTGAGTTTGGGCGCATCAAGAACTTGCTCACAGCCTCATGTGCAACGTCCACTATCGCGCCGTGGGGAACAGCGCCCGCTTCTCCGGCAACAGCGGTCACGACCCCGCCAACCGCTGGCACTAGTCCTACGGTTGCTTCAGCCACAACATTGGCTCCCGTAGTCACCACCCCCAACGCCACCCCAATTGACTCCACGGTGCCTGCTGTCGTCAGCGGAGTGCGCGAGGTGAAGCCAGTTCGATGCAAGAAAGCCGAGTTTGGCCAGACCGGGCAGTATCAGGGCGTCCCGTATGTCTGCTCTGATCAGCGCAAAGATGGAACGGCATACGCAGCTGGCTATTTCATGTGGCGCCCGGCGTAAAACTGCTTTGTGGCGCTCGGGCTGTTGCCCGATAGCCTTGACTCCTATGTCGAAGAAGACCAAAAAGCGTAAGGCGCGCATGCGCCGCTCCAAGGCCAACCACGGCAAGCGTCCAAACATGGGTCGCGGCTAAGCCGACACCCATATGAGCCGCCTCGTTGCACTGCATGCAGGAGGCTCTCGTGAACCCTGGCAGAAGCTGGGGCTTTCATTTACTGGTAACTCTTGTCTGTTGGCTGATGTTGACCTGACCATCACAGACCACCCTCTTGGGCTCCATTCCTGGACCATTGATGTTGGCGTTGATGAAGTCTGCGAGATCGATGGCATCCCCACCACACTTGTTTCCACGTCGCCACAACGGTCCGTCACGTCACAGATCGGCTCTCACACCATCACAGGCCTTGACCATGTGGTCGTGAACACCGACAACCTTGACCGTACGTGTGCCGCTATTGAAGCTGTTCTTGGTCTTGATGTGCGCCGCGAGCGTGAAGTCGGTAATGGGGTCGTCCAGAGGTTCCACAAACTTGATAACACCATTATTGAAGTTGTCACAGGGCCACACGTCACCACTGTTGGTGCCTCGTTGTGGGGCATGGTCGCAAGCATTGATGACTTATTTGAATATTGCGAATCATTAGGTGATGCCATTGCGTCGCCACCAAAGCGTGCAACACAACCTGGCCGTTACATCTCAACCGTGCGCGGAGCAACAGGGCTTGGTGTTCCGTTTGCCATGATGACCCCGCACGTGCCGGGCATGGCAACACGCTGATTTAGTCAGACTCTTCGTCTTCGCCGGCAAGTTGTCGCAAGAACTGCGCACCAACTTCACACGAATCATTTGCCGGACACCATCTGCATTGAAAACCAGGACGAACTTCTGGTTCACGAGTTTTCAATACAAGATCTGCAATTAACAAAGTGCCCTGTGCAGTGCGACGAACAGCTGATTGCAGTAACCCTTCTGTGACGTCCTCGTCGTCGAGACGCGCAGAGTCGAGTGAATACGACGCAAGTCTGCGTGGCGCTTGGCGGCTGCGCAGTGTTTCGATAAGAGCATAAAAGCGAAGGTCGTCACGGTGGGTGGGCGTGAGCCGGCCTGTCTTTAAGTCGATGATGACTTTGCGCCCTGGTCCACCAAGCACTAAGTCCATACGCGAAGTGAACAACACTGCACCACCGAAAAGTGAATAGGACGCTGAGTATTCAACCATTGGTCGCCACTGTGGTTTGACAGGTGGGAAGCATTCAAGGAAATTTGAAACAGCTCCGACAACTGCTCCACGCAGTTCAGCAAGTTCATGTGCAGGCAAAGAGATAATGAAATCAGATGCGCTCTCGCGCGGGTTTTCCGCAACGCTAGTAATAGCTGCATCAACAATTTCTGAAGGAATTATTGGACCTCGCCAGTTCAACAACAACTCAATACCTTTATGGGCAATGGTGCCGCGCACGGTGTTGATGTTCCACGCAAATTGAGCTTGTCGATTCAGTACGTGGTATTTCTCGCAGCCGTGAACAGTTGCAATGTGATGCTTGTTGACGCGTAACGGATCTTCTGGTGTGAATAAATCTTTGATGGGAGCAAGCGCTTCAACAAGTTGTTCTTCGATTGATTCCACAATGTCGATAGACAACGGTTCCCAATCAGTGGGAACGCCAAGTGCCGAAATGACGGCCTGTTGCAACGGGTTGAGTTCTGTATCCACGACGCAGTAACGATAGGTCGCGGGAGTGTCGCAGAAGGGGAGAGTGTGCCACACCCTTTTGGCATCATGTCTCCATGACTCCATCGGCCACCACAAAGTTCACGGCAGCAGCCAGGGTGTTGGCCCAACGTGCGGCCGAACTTGATCTGGTGGTGCCAGGGTTTCGCAGCCCTCCTCGCATTGTGGGCGTCAACCGCAGCATCAGGCGTTCGCGCGATAGTGAAGGCGGTGTCGTGGCTGTGCGCTTGTCTGACAGGCCCTTCACTGCAGCTGTGGGCGACATGATTGAAGGTGTCATTTTCATCAACCGCCTCGAACCCCCCGAAGCCGACAGGGCTCGCACCCAGTTATGGCGGACCATGTTGCAGTTCACAGTAGAAATTTCAAACGAAGTGTCGAATTCTCCTCATGGCGTACGCCACGACCACGCCACAACGCGCGTAGCCTAAATACGTTCTTGCCCGGATGGCGGAACAGGCAGACGCAGGGGGCTTAAACCCCCCGGAGGGCAACCTCTTGCGGGTTCGATTCCCGCTCCGGGCACCAGTTCTTCGGAGGCACAATGCGTATTGAACGAATCAGAGTGGCGCGTGTGCCTCTCGTTCTTGTGTCTCCACTTCGCACTTCTGATGGCGCGCATCAATCGCGTTCAGCAGTTCTAGTTGAGATCACTGACTCAGATGGCTACGTCGGGTGGGGTGAAAATGTCGCGACTAGCGGTGTTGCCTATGTCGGGGAAAATGCTGAAGCCTCTTATGCGGCGATGACACAGCTGTTGATTCCTGAACTGGTGCAACATGACGTGGCCGTTGCTGATTTGTTTACTGACGGATGGTGGGGAATTGAAGGCCAACACTTCGCAAAGCATGCGCTTGAGTCTGCGTTATGGGATGTGCACGCTCGTCGTCAGGGAAAATCTCTGGCTGAAGTGCTGGGCGCAGTTGAAACTGAAATTGAAGTTGGTGTTGTTGTTGGAATGCATGATTCCATAGACGATGTTGTTGCTGAAGTGATGTTGCGTGTTGAGCAAGGGTATGCACGGGTCAAAGTAAAAATTGCACCTGGTCACGATGTGGAAGTGCTTGCAGCGGTGCGAGATGCTGTGGGTGTTGAGTACGCGCTACAAGCTGACGCCAACGGTGCGTATGGCGCAGACGACGTTGACTTGCTTGTTTCTCTTGACAAGTTTGCGTTGCAGTTTATTGAGCAACCATTTGCGGCTGATGATTTAGATTCCCATGCTGAACTGCTGCATCGTTCTGCCACATCTGTATGTCTTGATGAATCGGTGAACACTATGGGTCAGTTATTGAATGCACTAGATCGAGGCGCTTGCGATGTAGTGAACATCAAGCCATCGCGTGTAGGCGGAATTCGTGATGCGATCGCCATGCACGATGTGCTTGTTGATCGAGGAGTTGATGCATGGGTCGGCGGCATGCTCGAATCGGGCATTGGTCGAGCCTCGTGTCTGGCACTTGCTGCGATGCCTGGGTTCACATTGACGCCTGACTTGTCTGCTTCTGCCCGATACTTCGCCTCTGATGTCACTCGGCCTTTTGTACTTGAAGATGGCATGTTGCAGGTTCCTGCGGGGCTGGGAATTGGCGTTGAACCATTGCCCGAGGTGCTTACTGGTGATGGCGTGACAATTGAAACGTTGTTTCAGCGCTGATTCGTGGCACGATTTCACCCATGAGTTCTTCAGACACGTTCAGCCTTGATGCGATGCTGGCAGACCTCGATGCGTTGGTGTCAGCTGAATCGCCATCACGCGACATTGAACGCTTGCAGGCTCACGCGCAGTTGTTGTCAGGACTTATGGAACGCATGTTGGGTTCTGCGCCAACATTGATTGATTCACCGGTTGGTTCACATATTCACTGGCGCGGAGGCAATGATCCGAAAGTTCTTATCTTGGGCCACCATGACACAGTGCATCCAGCTGGCACATTGGCACGGTTGCCGTTTGCTGTGCGCGATGGAATTGCAACGGGGCCTGGCGTCTTCGACATGAAGGCAGGAATTGTTCAGGCCATTTACGCAGTTGCTTCGTTGGAAGATTCTTCACATGTAGAGATTTTGCTGAGTGCAGATGAAGAGATTGGTTCACACGCATCACGTGCACTTATTGAAGAACGAGCAATTGCATGTGGTTCGGTATTAGTTCTTGAACCAAGTGCAGACGGCGGCGCACTAAAGATTGGCCGCAAGGGAACTGGCACCATCAATCTGGCAATTGAAGGCCGCGCATCACATGCAGGGCTAGAGCCAGAAAAGGGAATCAACTCGTTGGTGGAATTAGCCGCCTTAATTCCTCAGATAATTGCAATCGCCGATGAGTCGATGGGTACAACTGTGACGCCAACGCTTGCGTCTGCAGGTACGGCGGACAATGTGGTGCCAGCACTCACCACGTGTGCAGTTGATGTGCGTGTTGCAGTGCCAACTGAGAAGCCACGAGTAGAAGCTGCGTTCGCCGCCTTGCGTCTACAACACCCAGAAGCTCGTCTCGTTGTGTCTGGTCAGATTGGTAGGCCACCAATGCATGAATCGGCAGCAGCTGGTTTATTCCCTATTGCGACTGCAGTGGCGGCACGCATTGGTATCAGTTCACTCAACGGTGTTGTTGTGGGTGGTGGCTCAGACGGCAACTTCACAGCTGCTGTTGGTGTTGAAACACTTGATGGTTTAGGCGCAGTCGGTGGTGGCGCACATGGCGACACAGAGCATGTTGTGGTTGCAACGATGCCGCAACGTGCAGCGTTATTGGCTGGCTTGTGTCAGGAATTGTCTTCGATGGCCAAGAGGCCGCCGCTTGGCAATGTGCCTGCACCGCGATAAACCTGCAACTTCGCACGGCTGTCATCGATATCTAGATTGCGCATGGTGAGTTGACCAATACGGTCAAGCGGCCCGAATGCTGAATCTTCAACACGTTCCATGCTGAGACGATCAGGTGCGTATGTGAGGTTCGGGCTAGTCGTGTCAAGAATGCTGTAGTCGTCACCGCGACGCAAGCGAACAGTGACTTCACCGGTGATTGCAGTACCCACCCAACGCATCAGTGGTTCACGCAGCATTAGCGATTGCGGATCAAACCAACGACCTTCGTATAGCAATCGACCAAGGCGGCGGCCCATGGTGCGGTAGTTCTCAAGTGTTGCTTCGTTGTGAATGCCAGTAGCAAGGCGTTCGTATGCAATGTGAAGCAATGCAAGGCCAGGTGATTCGTAAATTCCACGGCTCTTTGCTTCGATAATGCGGTTTTCAATTTGGTCGCTCATGCCGAGACCATGACGGCCGCCGATGGCATTTGCTTCCAAGACAAGATCAACTTGTGATTTGAATTCTTTACCATTGATTGCAACGGGGAAACCTTCGTGGAATCGAATGGAAACAACTTCTGATGCAATAGCAATGCTCTCGTCCCAATGCGCAACGCCCATGATTGGTTCAACAAGTTCCATGCCGTTGTTCAGTTCTTCCAACAGTTTTGCTTCGTGAGTTGCGCCCCAAATATTTGAGTCTGTTGAATACGCTTTTTCTTTCGAGGCTTTGTACGGCAACTTGCGAGCGGTGAGGAATTCGCTCATCTCGGTACGCCCACCCATCTCGTCAACAAAGGTGGGGTCAAGCCACGGCTTGTAGATGCGTAGTGCAGGGTTCACCATGAGGCCGTAGCGATAGAACCGCTCGATGTCGTTGCCTTTATATGTGCTGCCATCACCCCAGATATCGACTGAGTCTTGGCGCATCGCGCGCACGAGCAATGTTCCGGTTACAGCACGACCCAATGGGGTGGTGTTGAAATAGGTCTTGCCAGCTGTGGTGATGTGGAAGGCACCACACTGCAATGCAATGAGACCCTCGTGCACTAGTTCTTCGCGACAATCAACGAGGCGCGCAATCTCTGCGCCGTACTCTTTTGCTCGGCCGGGAATACCAGAGAGATCTGTCTCGTCAGGTTGTCCGAGGTCTGCTGTGTAGGCACATGGAATGGCGCCCTTTTCGCGCATCCACGCAACGGCTGCTGATGTATCTAGGCCACCAGAAAATGCAATGCCGACGCGTTCGCCAGCTGGGAGGGTGGTAAGTACCTTTGACATGCCCTTAACGGTACTGGCGCATGACCACGACTACAGCGATGGATTCCATTAGGGCAGCGATGCCAATGACGACAACAGCAAGGGAGATGGCTGGGTTCGACGTGAGTTCAGCAATTCCGGTTGCAATTAGTGCAAGCGAGCACACCCAACTAGTCGTAGTCATGTGACGCGGATAGCGCAATGTGGCGACCAGTGGGAGAAGGATTATGGCAAGTGGGATCGTGATGAGAAAGGGTGATGCAGGTGTTGACGATGGTCCTAGCCACCAGATGGGTCGCCCGATAGTGCGGCTAGAAATGGCCACTGCGAGTAGGGCGCCAAATACCCCTGCCCATGTGATTGTGGAGACAGTTCGCCACCCGTCGCTTGGGAGCACCTCAATTGGTTCGGGGGGAGTGTCGAAATCCATACTCGCCACCGTACTCAGCCAGCCTCCATGAGAAGCGACACCTATGGATAGCCTGCATCCGTATGGAAAAGTCGCCATTCAATAAATTGTCGATCTTTTTTCCCATGTGGAATGAAGAGGCATATATGGAGCGCGCAATTGATGCAGCGCGTGAAGAGTGCGAAGACCTGATGGCACAAGGCGACATTGCTGATTACGAAATGATTGTTGTCGACGATGCTTCAACTGACAACACGTTAGAAATTGCCCAACGTTTAGCCGCGCAAGATCCGCGAGTGAAGGTTGTGCATCACCCAGAGAACCGCAAACTCGGTGGTTCTATGAAGTCCGGATATGCAGCCGCTACTGGTGACTTAGTCTTGTATACCGATGCAGACTTGCCGTTTGACATGCATGATGTTCATAAAGCAATGAGACTTCTTCGCTACTACAACGCAGACGTTGTAAGTGCATACCGTTTTGATCGCACCGGAGAAGGTTATGTACGCACGGTGTATTCGTTCTTCTACAACATCATGGTTCGTGTGCTATTCGGAATTCGAATGAGGGATATCAACTTTGCCTTCAAGTTATGTCGCACACGTATCTTTGACCATGTTGACTTGAAGAGTGAAGGGTCATTCATCGACGCCGAACTGGTGGTGAAGGCTCAGAAATTCGGGTACTCAGTTATTCAATTTGGGGTTGACTACTTCCCCCGTACACGTGGGGTTTCGACGCTGTCGTCTCCCTCTGTAATCCTGAAGATTTTGAAGGAAGCTCGCCAGCTTCGACGCGAAATACGAGGCATTTCGCCCGTTGTTTAGGCTGAAGGCAGTCCGGCCTCGTGCGTTGGTAGCGTTTTGGTGCTGTGTCTGAACCCCTTGAGCCCGAACTTGCAATGCCTGTGCACCAGTCGTGGTGGGTGAGGTGGCGTCAAGCAGTCATTACTTCGGTGATTTTTGTGGTTGTCGGCACTGGAGTTGCAGTCGCAAATAACAATCAGAGTCCTACAACTACCACTACAACGACGGTGACAACTCCAGGGTTCTGCCCGCCAGATGCGCCAATCACGTGTTACACATTGACTCGCACAATTCGCGACGGCATGAAGGGTGCTGATGTTCGTCGCTTGCAGCAGCGTCTGAAAGATCTAAATTTTGATCCGGGCCGAATTGATGGCATCTATGGCGGCGACACCAAGATGGCGGTGTGGGCATTTCAAGCGCTTGTGCAAAAAATGACACGTGACACCATTGTTGATTTCGTGACACCCGTTCTATGGGAATCAATGCGCGGAAATGTAACTATCACTCCCCGTCGTCAGCCCAAATCACCGAACCACGTTGAGGTGTATTTGCCTGAGCAAGTAATGGCTGTCTTTAAGGGCCAACAACTTTTGCTCGTTACCCATATTTCGACAGGCACCAATGAGAAGTGGTGTGAAGAAGTGACAGTTGACCCTGGCGAAGAAGGCAATAAAGGTGCAGTGCCTATCAAGATGGGGATTTGCGGAGAAGCGATTACGCCTGGCGGTATCTATTACTTCTATAACCGCAAACTAGGACTACGCGAAAGCAAATTGGGCACGATGTGGAATCCGGTGTATTTCAACTTCGGCATTGCAATTCATGGCGCAATGATGGTTCCGAAAAAACCTGCATCTCACGGTTGCGTGCGCATTCCAATCTTTATTTCGAACTACTTTCCTGCGTTAGTGCAGTACAACGACCGCGTGTTTGTGTTTGATGGCGTGAAAGAACCTGAAG
Organism: Ilumatobacteraceae bacterium; assembly: GCA_030729045.1. GTDB lineage: Bacteria > Actinomycetota > Acidimicrobiia > Acidimicrobiales > Ilumatobacteraceae > UBA2093. The sequence goes on along the minus strand of JANQYF010000029.1, from coordinate 29,221 downwards.
AGTACGGATCTGTAACACCACCGTGGGACAAGAAAGATCCGAATTACACCACTACGACGTCTTCGACTACCTCTACGACTTCAACAACGCTGCCAAAAACGACGACTGTGCCCGTGGTGACAATTCCGCCGGTAACAAATGCAGTACCAAAGACGACTGTTCCAAAAACTACTGTCGCTCCGGTGGTTACCTCGGTGACGTCAACTATTCCGTCTTAATTAGAAATTGCAACGGTGACGTTGCATTGGAAGACGTCAGCAAGAAGAGCTACGCGTTGTTGAGTGGCGTATAGGTTCAAATCCAGGTCTTCATTTTTCTCGCTCTCAATGAGGAGATGAAGTGATTTATTTTTCTGAGTGACGGACACTGATGTTGTGCGCCCGTCATGCGTACGGTCTAGACCGATAGCGATTCGCAGAATCGCTGACAACATTCGAACTGTATGTTGATCTTGTTCTGACAGTGCAGCAAAAGCAGCATGTTGAAGTTTGGGTTCACTCTTTCTGTGGTACCGAGCAATTTGTGCAATCAACTCAATCTCATGATCTGTGAATCCAACAAGATCTGCATTGCGCACGATGTAATAGGTATGTAAATGATGACGAGCGTGTGACACGACTAGACCGACATTGGCAAGCACTGCCGCGGCTTCTAGATATAAGCGGTGATGGGGGTCGATTTCATACTTTTGTGACAACTCATCAAAGAGCATGCACGACAACCGCGAAACATTAAGGCTGTGGGAGGGGTCATCGTCGCACCGCTCAGCCAACTTTCGGGCACTGTGAATAGCAACATTGTGAAGATCGTTGTTGACTTCTGGGTCAAGTCGCTGCGCGGCATCAAGCAGTACGCCTTCTCGAAGGGCGTAGTCGCAGTACATAAATGATGTGATGGCGAAGGAGTCGGCCAAGGTGTCGAGAATAAGTGCACCGGCCAAAATAATGTCGACACGATCAGCATCTAGGCCGTCAAGCTTTGCTCGTTCTTCTAGCGTTGATGATGCAATCATCTTGGTGACCTGATGTAATTCGTCTGCAGTAAAGATGACGCCGTTCATTGATCGAGGTGTTTCATCGTGTGTCAGCATCCAGCACATTCGAGCGAGTGTCTCACCGGTTCCCGACGAGACGATTGCGACCTCATGACGGAGTTTGAGAACCTCTCTTTTTACTGGCTCCACTGTGGATGCAATGAATTTTGAACAAGAGGGAACTGAAGCGGGATGTGTCGAAGCGAATGGGAAGAATCGGTTGGTGAGGCGCACGGCTCCGATTTTGAAACTACGAACGAACAGTTCTTCCGTGTGGTCGAAGATAACGACTTCGGTTGACCCGCCACCGATATCGATAAGGAGCGAACGCTTGTCGGAAAGGGCGAGAGCTTGTAAAACACCTAAGTGAATTAGGCGAGCTTCTTCGACTCCCGAAATGACCTCAATATCAATTCCGGCTTCGTTGGCAGCTCGGTCGACGAAATCTGCCGAGTTCTTCGCTTCACGGACTGCGCTTGTTGCAACTGCAAAGACGCTTGCTCGGTGTGCATCTGCGATCCGGCGCATGTTACGTAGTGCTGCTATCCCGCGTTCAATAGCTTCGGGACTCAACATTTTCATGTCACCGCCACCTTCGCCGAGTCGCGTATTGTCTTTTTCGCGGGTAATTACTTCAAACCCTGATGGGCTTACTTTTGCAACAACCATATGAATGCTGTTGGTGCCGATATCGATTGCGGCGATGATGCGTGGTGCAAAGATCATGTTGTGACAATGGTCCAGCCGGGAAAACTTATGTTCAGGAATGTCACAGTAGTAGCGTAACGGGAATGTCAAACGCAGTACCAAACGTTCTTACAGACCTCATTCCAATGCCACGCATCTTGGAAAAATCAGTGGCGCGTGATGTCACGCTTGTCATAGGTGGGGCGTTATTCACCGCCCTATGCGCCCAGATAGTTGTGCATCTTGGTTTCACACCAGTGCCAATTACAGGTCAAACATTCGCAGTGCTTGCAATGGGTGGTGCACTTGGTTCACGCCGCGCAATGGCTAGCCAGGCTCTCTATTGGCTTCTCGGTGCAATCGGATTGCCCTTTTATGCTGACGCAACAGGTGGCTGGAGTCGCGCAACAGGTTCAACACTTGGCTACTTCTTCGGTTTCGTTATTGCTGCCGGCATTGTGGGTTGGTACGCCGACCGTCGCAATGACCGCAACTTCGTGATGTCGTTGTCGGCAATGGCCTTGAGTACAGCTGTGATTTACGTCTTTGGGGCCGTCTGGTTGGCTCACTCGATTGGTGTTCCAGTCGCCACCGGTGACACCAATGCCATCTCTCTCGGAGTCGCACCTTTCCTTGCGGGGGACGCTGTGAAATTGGTTCTGGCGGCACTGGTGAGTCCAGTTGGCTGGGCCCTGTACAACGCAAAACCTCGCTGAGCCTCCTGCGTTCAATTTGGGTCATACTTGGCTATGGCTGATCAATCAATGAACAAGACTGCGGTGGTCAGCCGTAAGCGTGGTCGTCCGGCTGATACTGACTCAACAGATACTCGTGATCGCATTGTTGTATGTGCTCGTGAACGTTTTGCAGCTGAAGGATTCGAAGGCACTACCAATAGAGAGATTGCTGAAACAGCGGAAGTTTCTAGCGCTGCGTTATATCACTACTTTCCTTCGAAGGCAGATATTTACATTGCGGTGTGTGAATCCATCACTGAAATCTTCGTGGATGTTTTTGCACGAGTGAAGGCAACTGAAACCACTCTTGAGGGTCGCCTTGTTGCGCTTTTTACAGAAGTTGGTGCACTCGGCGCGAGCGCACCCTCCACAGTGGGTTTCATCACCGGCATTTCGGCTGTAGTTCAAAAGCATCCCGAAGTATCGAAAGGTACTGATGTATTCGGCAAGGAATTTGGCCGGAACATTGTTGACCTCATCGCGACGGCAAAAGAGACTGATCGAATCTTGCAAGGCACAACGGTGCAGTCATTTGCCGATCTTGTGTCATCAGTTTTGGCCGGTTTAGGCAGAATGAGTGCTCGTGGCGACCAATCACGCCATGTTGCGGTGGCCGCTGCGTTCTTAAGACTGATTCACACTGCTGCACAGAAGTAAGTTGGCGTCATGGACGCAGAGGTATTTCAGTCGCTGAAGAATCTGGCCACCAGTGTCGCTTCACTTTCCGATCTGTTTCAGAAGGATTCTTCTCGCAGTCAATGGTTGACAGTCGATGCATGTGGAATTCATGCAGACTTCTCTCGTCAACGCATCGATGCGTCTCTTTGTGAAGCATTGCTCCATTCCGCTGATGTTGTTGACATTCGAGGTTCGTTCGGGAAGATGATTGTTGGCGAGATTATGAACGTCACTGAAGGTCGCTCGGTTGGGCATATGGCATTACGCGCGCCCGCCACGTCGTCACCAATGGCCCAGCAGGCTTCCGGACAATTAGAGCGAGCAAAGACATTGGCTGACGGCATCCGCTCTGGTGCAACAGTCGGCGCAACTGGAAAAAAGATTGAGACTGTCATCAACATTGGTATCGGCGGTAGTGATCTTGGACCAGCGATGGTCGCGCGTGCCTTACGTCGGTTTGCTAACGGACCTGTGGTGAAATTCGTTTCCAATATTGATGCCGCAGATCTTGATGAAGCATTGCATGGTGCGCATCCGGAAACCACGTTGTTTGTGATTTCATCAAAGACCTTCACCACTCTTGAAACAATGCACAATGCAGAACGCGCTCGACAGTGGACACAGGCGGCTGTTTCAGATTGGGCTAGTCATTTCGTTGCCGCAACTTCGCATGCTGAGGCTGCGTTGAATTGGGGAATTCAAAAAGATCATTGCTTGGAATTCTTTGACTGGGTCGGTGGACGATTCTCGTTGTCATCCGTTATTGGTTTCCCCGTTATGTGTTCAATTGGCGGAGATCAATTCAGCGAGTTTCTAGCCGGAATGTCAGAGATGGATCACCACGTTGTCACTTCGCCTGGCAATGCAAATCTCCCGCTGATGCACGCTCTGATTTGGTGGATGAACAGTGCGTTGCACACATTTCCGACAGTTGCAGTTATTCCGTACAGTCATGACTTGTCCAGATTGCCTGCGTATCTACAGCAACTGGTTATGGAAAGTAATGGAAAATCTGTTGGGGTCGATGGCCGTTCAGTTCTCGGCGGCACTAGTCCCGTTGTGTGGGGCGAAGCCGGAACGAACGGTCAGCATGCTTTCTTTCAAATGTTGCACCAGGGAACTCAAGTGGTGCCTGTTGAGTTCGTGACCACGGCTGCTTCGCTCGGCACTGATGATGAAGCCCATGACTTACTGTTCGCAAATGTGATTGCCCAGTCGGAGGCCCTGGCCGCAGGGCGAACCCACAATGAACCTCACAAAACATTTGAAGGGAATCGTCCGAGCAGTGTTCTCGTTCTCGACGAACTCAGTCCTCGTCGCCTTGGCTCGCTAATTGCGATGTATGAACATTCGGTGACCATTCAAGGCTGGCTGATGGGAATCAATAGTTTTGACCAGTGGGGCGTTGAATTGGGAAAAGTCTTGGCAATTGACGCTGCATCAGCGATTGCTGATGGCTCTCAACTTGACACGAAAACTATGACACACCCCTTGCTGAATTGGTACATATCAATTCGAAAAAGACTGCCACGCAACCAATAGCAAAGGGGATAACCTGCCTGCAATGGCAAGTGCATCTTCAAAGCCCATCATCAATTCAGCGGAACGGATGTTGAATCTTGTTGCGTTACTAACTGAATCCAATCGTCCGTTGACATTGGAAGATATTGGTAATTACATGGAGCATCAATACCCAGTGAAAGCCGAAGCTCGTCGCACCGCATTCGAGCGCGACAAAAAATCATTGCGCAAATTAGGAGTTCCCATCACTATGCAAGTACTCGGTGGCAATGACGCCGGCAAAACTGCATATTCAATTGACCGTGCGGAATACAAACTGATTAACTTCGATCTGACTGAAGATGAGTTGTCTGCATTGCAGCAGGCGGCAGCACTAGTTCAGATCGATACACAATGGGGAAAGCAAGCTGTTCAATGGCTCGGCGGAGACATTGATGAATCGCCATCTCATACAGTCGCGCACGTTGATGCCCGTTCACAAGAGTTGCCACAGTTATGGTCGGCTATTGCAAAGAGTTGCCAGATTTCGTTTCCGTATCATGGTCGTGTTCGCACGGTGTATCCGTATGGTCTTATCTCTCGCAATGGTTTCTGGTACCTCGTTGCTTTTGATACCGACCGTCAAGCGCAAGTTACGTACCGTGTAGATCGTTTTGAGGAAGCGGCCACTATTGGCGCACCTGAATCTTTTGTTCGCCCTGCAGATTTCAATCTTGCAACTGCATTCGAGCGTGATGCAAAGGCGTTTCCTGGTTCTGATGCCGAAGTTGCGATAGTGCGCCTTGATAGCCGTATTGCTCCTGGTGTCATTCGAGAACTCGGAGATGACGCAATTGTTGCTGTCCGAGCCGATGGTTCTGTTGATGTTGAAGTGGCATGTGGCAATCGTGTGGCCTTTCGGTCGTGGCTATATGCAATGGTCGATAGGGCGGAAGTCGTATCGCCTGAATCTGTGCGAAATGAAGTAATTGCTGACTTGGTTCGTCTGGCAGGGGGTGCATCATGAGCGCAAAGCGTGGTCCACGTTCTTCAGAAGTGCGCGTGAGTGGTTTATTGCGTATGTTGCCGTGGTTGATGAAACAAGAACGTGTATCGGTAGCCAAAATGGCGAAGCAGTTTTCAATGTCAGAATCAGATCTTATTGAAGACATTGAGATGGCCTCTATGTGTGGAGTGCCTCCGTATACGCCCTTCGAACTCACTGATATCTATATCGATGAGGGTTACATCTTTGTAGGTGCGAACAAGAGATTTGAACGCAGTTTGGAATTGACGGCGTCTGAGGCTTTTGGGTTGAACCTCATGGCGGCGGCTGCAAAGGAACTGCCCGGTTTTTCTCGGGGTAAGGATTTGAAAAGCGCAGTCAAGAAATTGCGTAAGGTGCTCGGCGACGACTTAGTTGACGTTGATATTGAGTCACCTGCATTTTTGTCAGTTGTCACCGATGCTGCATCCTCTGGTCAGCGTTTGCGCATTACGTATTGGACCCCAGCGCGTAATGAAGAATCGGAACGCACCGTCACTGTGCGCACTGTCTTTGTTGACCGTGGACATTGGTACATACGTGCAGATGACGATGCATCAAACGACAGCCGACATTTCCGTGTTGATCGCATTCGTTCGGTTACCCCACTAGATGAATTTGTTGAAGTTTCTGAGACCACAGCTCAAATTCCTGTGTGGTTTGCCGACGCTTCAGGAAGTGTGGTGGTGACTGCTGAAGTAGCAGCCTCTGCTGCGTGGGTGGTGGAGACATATCCGTGCACTGTGCGTGAAGAACGTCCAGATGGTTCGTACCTCATTGACATCGTGTCAAACAGTGAGCATTGGCTCGGGCGTTTACTTCTTCGTGCCGGTGGCGCAATTACTGTGGTGAGTCCTAGTGAAATGACTTCGGTACAAACCCGTACTGCCAACGCTGTGTTGTCGCGTTATGGCGCAAACAGTTCAGCTACCTGATCAGGCAATTCAACGCCTATTTCCTTCATTAGGTGCATGAGAAGTTGAGCAGTTGCTGTGGCATCTGACTTTGCATCGTGCACCTTGTCTCGTTCGATGCCGTAGTGCTCACACAATGCTAAGAGATTGTGGCGACGTGAACTATCGTCTCCTGAAATCCGTCGCGAGAGTTCCAATGTGTCGATATGGACGTCAACATGGCCGTCGATGCCCACTCGTTCCGACTCGGCATGGAGAAATCCGAGATCGAATTGAGCATTGTGGGCAGTGAAGACATTGCCAGTGTTTATCTCCCACAGTTTTTCAAGTGCTATTCGTAGTGGCATCCCGTTGGCGACTTGTTCGGCTGTAATGCCGTGAATATGTTCTGCACCGTGCTGGTATTCGCCCGGACTTTCGGGCTTAACAATGGTGTCGAATGAATCAATTATGTCTCCGTCGCCATTAACGATGACCGCTGCTAACTGCACAATTCGATCTGTTTCTGGGTTGAGGCCAGTTGTTTCGAAGTCGACGACAGCAAATGACACGTTGTGCATCGTTTCTGGAGCAGTAGATATGTCGTGCGATGTCATTGACTGCACTGTAGAGCGGGGGTGGGGCAGAGTGATGTTCCTATCATGTGACATCAACCTGCTGGTGGTGTCATCACATCGATGATGGTTTGCTTGTCGTAGTAGTCACGCCAGAGACAAATCTTCCCGTTGCGTATCTCAAACACACCTGCAACTGGCAGAGTTGCCCACCTTCCGTGAATCTCTACTCTGTCGTCACGTTCATTCAGCACAGTGCCTGATTCGAGTGTGCCGCTAGAAGTTTGACGAAGAATCTCCCAGTCGATACCTGTACACATACTGAAGAATCCATTGAGAGTGTCTTCGATGGCCTGGGGACCAAAGGATTTACCCATTGGCACATTGTCATATTCGAAATCATCAGTGACCATGGCAGCGGCAGCTTCAAGATTGCGTGATACGAGAAGTGAAATGAATTCCCGAATCATCGAATCAGGCGTATGAGAAGTTGTCATGACACGATTGTGTCATGTGGCGCTACAAAAGTTCTGCTGCAAGGCTTGCCACTTCACTGCGCTCACAGGCAGCAAGGGTGACGTGGCCGAAACACTGCTGATCAGCAAAGGCGTGAATCAGCACTGCAAGGGCATTGTTTGACTCTCCCATGTAGGGAGCATCAATCTGGCTTGTATCACCAGTAAAGACCACCTTTGTACCCTCACCGATGCGGGTAAGGATTGTTTTCAATGTGGTCGGTTCAAGGTTCTGTGCCTCATCCACCACAACAAACTGGCGATGCAACGACCTGCCGCGCAAGAAGGTAACTGATTCAAGTGTGAGTTGCGAACGAGCGGTGAGGTCTTCAATGAGGCGCTTCGCGTCGTTGCTTGAACGTTGATCAGTCAGCGCGACAATCGCATCATGAATGGCAGACATCCACGGGTCAAGTTTTTCGTCTAACCCACCAGGCAGGAAACCAACATCGGCTCGACCTACTGGAACTAGCGGGCGATAGATGGCCAACTTTTCATATGTGCGTGATTCAACTACTTGTTCAAGACCTGCTGCAATAGCCATTACGGTCTTGCCTGTTCCAGCGCGCCCGTCAAGAGCAACAACGCTGACATCAGGGTCCATCAAAAGTTCAAGCGCAAAACGTTGTTCTTTTGACCTGGCACGAAGTCCCCACGCCTCGGGCGAGGCAGTGGCAAGAAGTTCGACTGTTTCGCCTCTACTGCGAACTAGAGCTGATTGAGAACCGGAACGAACGACAGCAAATTCATTTGTTGTGAGGTGAGTCTCTGCATCAAAAGCCTCCGACGGAATTTCGCCATGTTCATACAGAGCATCGACAACCGCAGATGACACTTCTAAAGTGAACCAACCCATAGGTCGTGTGTGGGCAGATCTGCCGACGGGCTGATGCTCTGCTGCGACAAGTCCCAAATGGGCTGCCTTGATTCGCAAACCAGCATCGTTCGAAATGATCTGTGTCGGGGCTTTCAGTGATTGTCCAAGCGCTGCACCAATGATGCGGTTATCTGGAATCTCTGGGTTCAGCCCATTCTCTACAAGCAGGTGGCGCTGAATGCCGTTTACCTCAATATGGACTGTTGCCCCGCCTGGTTCCTGATTCAGGGGAACAGGAAGGTGAATGGAACCACCAGCTCTGCGGCGTAAATCCTCAATCGTGCGTAATGCAGTTCGTGCAGCACGACCCACGTCATCAGCACGACTTTTCAAACCATCGAGCTCTTCCACAACAGTGAGAGGGATAACTACATCGCAACCAGGGAAGGAATGAAGACATCCAGGATCTGCAACGAGTACTGAAGTGTCGAGGACTATTCGGGTGCGCACGCCAATGGGGTAATCCGAAGTGCTCGTCATGACGTCATCTGGTGACTTCATGTCGGCACCGATCTGCTCCGCAACATGATCGATGTCTCATCTTTGCACCACCGATTCCTCTAGGTGGTGGATGCTCGGGCCCCAAACAAAGTATTCATGTCGTTGTAACTTCTAGTCTCTTCATACTGGCAAGAAATGAAAAAATTTGTGCACGACAATCCACTGTGAGGGTATTTTTGGATATTTTTTAAAATATTTTTAAAAAATATTTGGGTGTTTCTTCTACGGAATTTTTGATGCCGTAAACGCAACGTGTAGTGCGACGTCATCGTGTGTGACGAGTGTCGAAAGTCTCAATCATCACAATGTGCAGTGAACGAAAATCTAGAAATTTGATCAGCAAGAAGTGGCTGGTTTTGCTCTAAAAGTCAAGTGCTGTAAGGGTTTGCGGGGAAATAGTCGACGCGACTAGCTGGCGATCAGAATCCATGTCACGGTCCCAATTAATGCGCCGAAAATAATGCGATGAGATTGAATCGACTAATGAGAACTGTGAAAAATGGTTTTGTTCGGACTTCGTCAAAATCTCAAAAAATGAGATAGTTGCATTTGCAACTATTCGAATGCTTGCTTTTTGTGACCAAAGCAGTTCAAATTGTTTGACAACTCCGATTCCGGGGAGGAATACACAATGACAAAAGCAGAACTCATCGAAGAGGTATCAAAGGCAGCAGAGTGCTCGAAGGCAGACGCCGAGCGCACCCTTGCAGCGTTCTTTGACCTAATTGTTGCTTCTACTAAGAAGGGCGAAAAAGTGGCATGGCCGGGCTTCGGCTCGTTCAGCACCACCGATCGCAAGGAGAGGACTGGCCGTAACCCACAAACGGGTGCAGCAGTAACAGTCCCCGCCTCAACCGCGATGAAATTCACAGCGAGCTCTACATTAAAAGCTCAGCTGAACCCAAACCGTAAGTAACCACTTACACAACGAGAGGAAACTCAAGTGGCAGCAAAGAAAAAAGCAGCAGCTAAAAAAGCTCCTGCACGCAAGAAGAAAGCAGCAGCTAAGAAAGCTCCTGCACGTAAGAAGAAAGCAGCAGC
>JANQYF010000029.1:2519-19039 GCA_030729045.1 Ilumatobacteraceae bacterium | reverse complement strand
GCCTTCTTTTCAACTTCAAATCAGTAGAACCCTTGGGTTCGGAGTGTCGGAATGGAGGGCGAAAGCCCTCCATTTCACTTTCTCCGGACAAGTTCTCTTGGTTGCTTTTCAGGCACACTTGTGGAATGCCTAGCTACACCGACCATGTACTGACAGATCTCATTGCCGAGGTAGCAGCACTCGATGCGCACCTGTCAGGAATGTCTGAATCTGATTGGTCTGTATCAACTCCCGCTCCAGGCTGGGATGTAGCAGACCAAGTCATTCACTTAGGTCTCATTGATCGTCGGGCCATGTGGTCCATGGTTGACCCTGAACGCTTCGTTAGCGACATGGCGTCGATGATGACTTCAGGCGGGTTGGACGCAATTCAGAATGCCGAGCGTGAGAAATCACCGCAAGAATTGATCGAGTGGTGGCGCGAAGGTGCTGTAGATCTTGCGCAAGCTGCGCAATCTATTGATCTGTCGGCACGGTGCAAATGGTACGGGCCTTCAATGTCTGGCACCTCTATGTTGACTGCACGCTTAATGGAAACCTGGGCGCACGGACAAGACATTGCAGATGCATTGAAGTGGACACGCGCGTCAACAGATCGACTGAAGCACATTGCACATATTGGAGTACGTGCAATGCCATTTGCATTCGCATCAAACAAATTGCCAGCTCCGGAAGGAAATGTATTTGTCTCGCTCACAAGTCCTAGTGGTGAAAAGTGGACATGGGGAGACGAGTCGGCAGAGTCGTCTGTTACCGGTCCTGCTTTGGGGTTCTGTTTAGCCGTGACACAACGTAGACACATTGATGACTGCGGGCTAACAACAGTGGGGGAGCCAGCATCGACATGGATGCCAATTGCGCAGAGTTTTGCGGGGCCACCAGGTGTTGGCAGAGTTGCTGGACAGTTCTCTTAGAGCCTGTTCATGAGGTGAAAGATTTCGGCAGCGGCAAAGCCATGTGGCGCACCAAGATCACTCATGCGTTGACGCATTCGTGAACGGAACACTTCCATTCCGTCTTCGTCGGTTGCTTTCATAGTGGATTCAAACTGGCTTTCGTGGCGTTCAAGCGCAGTCAGTTTTGCCGGCACCCATGGGGAGATGTCTTCTACGTGGTTTGGTTCGTCTGCTTCCCACAAGAGCAATGCATCGGGGCGATGATGAACAACGCCATGATCTGTGAAGTGATGCTTTAAGAAGTGTGGGTCACGTGCAGCAACAATTGCATCGCACACATTGAGGCCAGTATTGCGATGGTCAGGGTGTAGGCGGTATCGCTTCCACGGGTCATGTGACAAGACCACATTGGGCTTCAGTGTGCGAATCGCAAGTGCAATGCGATCAATTGCTTCCTTTGAATGCTCGAGTTCGCCATCTACATAGCCAAGAAATGACACCGTGCCAGAAGTGCCAAGTGCACTGGCTGCATTGCGTTGTTCTACTTGGCGTGATTGCACGAGTGCCGCGGTGTCGGCATCAGGGTTCCATGTACCTTTAGATCCGTCGGTGCATACAAGGTGGTGAACCACAGCACCTTCTGCAGACCATTTGGCAAGAGTGCCGCCACATCCGAACTCAACATCATCGGGGTGCGCGCCGATTGCGAGAACGATTTTCGGAGTTGTCAGATTCGATGTGAAAGTGGTGGCCGTTACCGGTGGCTGTCCAGGATCATTTGCGCTCATTGTTGTTCCGTTTCTCTTCGTGCTAATTCACTTAAATCGTCTGCTGTGTCAAGGTCGAGTGCTAAGGCTTCATCCACGATGATTTCATATTCAAGTCCGGCGTCTACTGCGAGACGAATGTGATTGTCGCAACTGCCAGGTCCATACGCGGTTGTAAAAGAACTACTTGCAGGGAAGCTAAGAACATTGGTGCCATCGCGATGACGATCGGGGACAAGGCTAACTTTCCCTTCACGTGCGATGTGATTGAAACTGACTGCTAGGGGAAGATCTGCATGGGCAACGATGATGTGGTTTGCGCCATCAGCTTTGGCAGCTGCACGACCTGTTGCTACTGCAATGTCAAGACCCGGTGTCTTGCAATCAACAACGCGCGCACCAAGCGATGTCGCCCACTCTGCAACACCATTGTCTGAACACACCACATAGGTGGGTAATGACAGTGCAGCTCGCACGACAGTCTCAGCACATGATTGAGCAAGTGCAGAGCGCTCTGGTGCGGTCAAGGTGTCGGCAAGGCGCCCTTTGGCCATGGTGAATGACTTCACGGGGATCACAACGGCAAGGTGCACCTAGTCAGCCTACGAACCCAGTTCCTCTTGTGACCTACGCTAGAGAGATGGCTGAGATTCGTATGGCAGTAATAGGCGCCGGTTCATGGGGCACAACGGTCGCATCCTTGGCTGCTGCCAACACGCCAACGGTTCTGTGGGCCCGTCGTGAGTTTGTTGTGGAGAGCATCAACACGCATCATGTCAACCCTGATTACATCGGTGGCGTTGCGCTGTCGCCCCAGCTTCGTGCAACGGCGTCTCTCAGCGAAGCAGTGAGCTCGGCTGATGTTGTGGTGATGGCAGTGCCGTCACAAGGTTTTCGCCAAGTTCTTGCCGAAGCCAAAGCACACATTCGTCCGTGGGTGCCCATTGTTAGTTTGTCAAAAGGTCTTGAAGCTGGATCGATGTTGCGCATGTCGCAAGTAGCTAATGAAGTAATGCCAGGTCATCCAGTTGCGGTTCTGACAGGCCCGAACCTTGCATCAGAGATTTCAGTTGGTCAGCCAGCAGCCAGTGTTGTTGCCATCGATGACGCAGTGATTGCAACGGCGCTTCAAGAGTTGTTCTCTACGCCCACATTTCGTGTGTACACAAACCCAGACGTTGTCGGGTGTGAAATTGCCGGCGTTGTAAAGAATGTCATTGCTATCGCGGCAGGTATGGCAAAAGGAATGGGTTTCGGTGACAACACACGAGCATCACTCATCACTCGAGGCCTTGCAGAAATGACACGCCTTGCTGTTGCCTTAGGCGGTGACCCTGTGTCGCTTGCAGGACTTGCCGGCATGGGTGACCTCATTGCTACGTGTTCATCGCAGAGCAGCCGTAACACGTCGGTCGGAATCCGCCTTGGTGGCGGTGAAGCACTTGCTGACATTCTTGGTTCCACCTCCATGGTCGCCGAAGGTGTGCGCAGTTCGGCAATTGTTCTTGAACTAGCGCAGCAATATGGCGTTGATATGCCGATTACCGAGCAAGTAGTTGCCGTGTGTCACAACGGATTGTCCGCATCTGAAGGTTTACTTGCATTGATGTCTCGTCGTTCACGTCCGGAAGCCCAACTATGAGTCGCGTTATTGGCAACCGCGGCGGTACATGGCGCGGCACTGTTTCAGATTGCGGAACTCTGATTCCTGCAGATGGTGGCAGCGAACTTGCATGGCATGTTGCCGGTGATGACCGGTGGTATTCACCAGCCGCAGAACCAACACTTCGTCAGAAGTGGTACGCGGGGTTCCCAGTGTGTGAAACACGTATTCGTGTTGGCAATGGCGACATTGTTCAACGCATGTATTGCGTAGCTGACGGCGGCGGAATGACTGTCGTTGAGTTTGAAAACGAGTCAACACTTCCTGTCGCTATTGCGGTCACACGTTCCGATGTGTTGACCACGCGTAAACCAATTGATAATCCACCTGCCGGAATTGATTTGCCTGCAGATTCCATGGTGATTCCATTGGGGCACAAGAGCACTGCACGTATTGCTTTGGCACATGTCAATCCAGCATCTGGGCCATTGCCCGATGATGTCCCGGATCATCAGCAAGTCGTTCGTGGCTGGGAAACAGCGTGTGATCTCGCGTCACGCATCACCATGCCAGACCATTCTGTAGTGGCCGGCATTGCCAGAGTGCGAAGCGACCTGTTGTTAGGTGTTGGCGTTACAGAAGATGCGTCAATCGAATTGGTTCGTCTTGCCGAAACACATCGCGATTCCATTGTTGACGTAGTGGAGGCAGTTCAGCGCCGTGTGAAATCAGAAAAGCGTGCCAAAGTGTTGCAGTGGGATACGCCGCATCTCATGGCGTCAGCTGCGCGAGCATGTGTATTGCTTGAAGATGAAGTTGCCGCGAACGATATTGGTAGCACGTGGTTACGCATGGCAGATCGCGACGTACAAGAACTTCCTATAGAGATTCCTGGCGGACTCGGAGCAATTGCATGGGCAGAATCGTTGTTGGCGCAGGCGTCTCCTAGTGGTGGGCAATGCGTATTGCTTCCTCATGGCATTCCAGAAACGTGGTGGGGTTCAGCGTTTGAAGCGCACGGCATCACGGCTGATCCGTATCGGACAATCTCTTTTGCAGTTCGTTGGCATGGTCCACGGCCAGCTGTGTTGTGGGAAATCACAGGTGCAGCCGGCTTGTTGATTACGGGTGGCGCAGCTGACCCGTCGTGGCACACCACAGACGCTTCAGGCGAAGCACTGCTTGCAGCGCCTGTCCCTGTCTAGAACGGATTACAGGCGCTCTCAACGCTTCTCAGGTGATGCTAGTGAAACCCTTTAGCGGTCGGTGAATAGTTCGAAAGTGTCGCCGATAGCAATGTCGCCACACGTTGTGACCATTGCGTACAGACGGCATTGATTGCCGCGTTCGTGGCTCATGCGCTTGAAATCTTTGTTCAGAAACCAATCGTTGTTCTGCTTACACGGAATTGCATACGACGTTAAGAACCCGCGCATGGTTCCGATGCGAAAGTGCGCACCTGGGCGAAACGCTTCAGCCGGTATTCCTGCAACTGTGATGTTCTCGCCAGCAAACCCTGGTCTGATGGGGTGGCCCTCTGCTCGCAGTGTCTCGATCGCGTCTGTTGACCAGATGCACAGTGCTTGCCATGGCCGTCCGTGGTGGGCACGATTTGATTGCACGTCGCCTTCAACGCCTTTCCATCCGATTACAGCCAAATCTAATGGCTTCTTCGGCAATCCCTTCGATGCATGTAAGTGTGCAACTGAGCCGACATGGTCAATCGCAAGCGATCGCATGGTTGGAAAGAAGCGCCACATCGCAGCAAGTAGCGATTCAACTTGTGATGGCGTGAGTTCTTCATATTTTTCTTCAATCGCGGCAGTCGTCAACGCAAATGCGTTATCAACACTGTCAAGTGACGGCAGCGAGATGCCAGCAAGAGAAGCGAATTCGGCAAGAAAACCGCGGGCGCCTGCAAGCCATCCATCAGGAATGGTGGAAACGTGTGTGTGGTGAGTCCAGATTTCGTTCAGTTGTTCAAGGGTGCCCTGTGCGTCTTGTGCGGTGTACGAATAGTTACCGACAGTGATCGATGCGGAGCGAGCCATGTGTGAAGCCTACGCTTCACCGTATGGCACGACCAGTTCCCACTCTTGATTACGAGCGCGAACTGATGGCAACAGGTGCACGCATCATTGCCGGAATGGATGAAGTGGGTCGTGGCGCAATTGCGGGCCCAGTCACCATCGGAGTTGTTGCGATTGATGCAACCATCGGTGCAGTGCCTGAGGGTTTAGCCGATTCAAAGTTGATGACTATTAAGCGTCGCGAAGCAATGGTGCCTGTTGCTAAAGAGTGGGGTCTCGCATGGGCTACAGGTTCTGCATCGGCAGCAGAGATTGACAAGTACGGCATCATTACCGCGCTCAGCCTTGCGGGCAGTCGTGCACTGGCTGCGCTTGGTATACGACCAGACATCATCATTCTTGATGGCAATAATAGTTTTCTTCGTGAAGAAGATGATGGGCCACGCATTGTGACGCGCATCAAAGGCGACCAGACATGTGCAAGTGTTTCAGCAGCCAGCGTGATTGCCAAAGTAGAACGTGATGCGTTGATGACGGAGCTACATGAACAGTTTCCGCATTACGGATGGAGCGGTAACAAGGGTTATGGCGCAGCAGTACACACTGATGCAATAAAAACTCACGGGGTGACTGACTTGCATCGCAAGTCGTGGAACTTGGGTGTCTAAATAGTCGCCAACGCGACCTGATGTTTAGGAAACTTTGATGTCTTTGAAAGGAGACACAGAGTCGATACCCATGTCCTTTGGAAGACCAAGCACGCGCTCACCAACGATGTTGCGCATCACTTCGTCTGAACCACCAGCAATACGAAGGCCAGGTGCTCCAAGTACGAAGTTTGACCATGCGTAGGTGCCCCACTCGCCGCTGTCTGCGATGAGCTTTGGTCCGAGAACATGTGACACGAACTTCACAAGACGAGCTTGGTTGTTCACCAACACCATCTTGCCAACTGAACCTTCAGGTCCAGGAAGTTTTCCGGCCTTGGCAGATGCTGCTGTGCGCTGAGAGTTCATAGATGCAATGCGGTAGTTCATAACGATGTCAGCAAGTTGCACACGAATGAGCGGGTCCTTGTCGAGTCCGTAATGCTTCACCATTGCAATCACGCGAGTGAGCAAGTTGTTATCGCCAGAGTTGCCGCTTCCGATTGCTGCACGCTCGTTCATGAGAGTTGTGAGAGCTACGTTCCAGCCGTTATTGATGTCACCAAGACGGTGGTCATCACGAACGCGAACTTCGTTGAAGAAGACTTCGTTGAAGCTCGCGCCACCTGTCATCTGCTTGAGTGGACGAATGTCAACGCCAGGGGCTTTCATGTCGACAATAAAGCCGGTGAGGCCTTTGTGCTTTGGCAAATCCCAGTCGGTACGGCAGATAACTTCACCGATGTCTGAATAATGTGCACCTGATGTCCACACTTTCTGACCAGTAAGGATCCACTCGTCACCGTCTTTGACTGCTTTCATGGTGAGTGATGCAAGGTCGGAACCTGCACCTGGCTCTGAGAACAATTGGCAGCCGATGATTTCGGCGCTCCACATTTGTTTGACGTACAAGTCAAGAGCTGCTGGAGTTGCATGCGCAAGGATTGTCGGAGCAACCATGCCAAGACCGATAGTGAAGCAGCTTTGGTCAGCAACACGGAATTGCACTTCGAGTTGGTTGTACAAACGATCGTATGCAGCTGGGAGTTCACGGCCACCAAACTTCTTTGGTCCAGTGATCCATCCGAAGCCAGCTTTGAATTTCTTGTTACGCCAAACTTTCGCTTCTTCAGCGTTAGCGGCTTCTTGTTCACGATCTTTTTCGCGATAGAAGGTGTCTGCGCCTTCGCCCCATACAAATGCTTTTTCAGCCACACGGCGTTCTGCGTTTGCTTCGAGAAATGCGAGTGCTTCTTTTTCAAATTCTGCGATGGTGATGTCGGCCATGGTGTGTTTGCCCCTTAGTCGGACCCGATCGGGTCGCTCTGTCTTCCCTTGACATTATCGGGATGTCGATTGATGGGCGAAGGCAGGTGGGAATTGACTAGCGTGGAGGTTTATGGGACAGCTTGTGGCAGTAGAACAAAAGGCTGGTGGCGCGTCCACCATTGTGCGGTTTGAGACCAATCGCTCTCTCACAGGCATGGGTCATGAGCGCTTTACTAGCGCCGCCGAAGCAAAGGGCCCTCGTCCAGCTGCGGTTATCGCCCGTCGTTTCTTTGAAGCTGGCCATGTGTCATGGGTACACGTGTATGGCAATTGCATCACGGCTTCGCTTGAGGCAGGTGCATCACAGGCAGGCCTCAACGAAATAGTTCGTGATCTGTATCAGTACTGGAAGCCAGGCATGGTGCCTCCAACACTTGAAGAACTTCTTGCGTCAATGCCAGCAGAAGCAGCTCCGGCTGCGTCGTCTAGTGGCGATTCCGCTGCACCAGCTGGTGAAGACCCTCGCATTCCGCCGCACTTGTTCGAGCGCAGCCGTAACGCCCGCGCCCGTCTCGCGGCCAAGTAGGTCGGCTCAGGGGAGCCCCCTGAAACCATCGAACATATGTTCGCTACGCTGGCCCCATGGGACGCGTCGCTTTTGAAGAACTTGCAGGCATGCGCATTGCAGGCGTGGAAACAGGTGTGCAATTTGCTGAACGCATGCATGCCCATGTCGCTAGCGGGTTTGGCCCTATTGCAGTTACTTCGTCGCTAGCACCGTTGCTGCCGGCAGCAGGGCTCGAGCGCGGCTACATATATGGCTGCACTGGTGATGCCGCTACGTCGTTGTTGTTCGGTCTTGTTGCTGCGCCCACTACTGCAGGTTCCTGGTTTGCCATGGTCAACATGCCTACTGCTGGTCTTATGTCTGCATACGAACATGGTGTGGCGTTACATCGCACGTTGTGCGTGTCTGGAGACAACACATCGTCTGTCATGTCGCCAGTAGTTGGGGCGTTAGTTGATGGTGTTGATCTTGTTGCAGTGTCATCGCCCGTGTGTTCACAGTCTGAAGCACGACGTATTGCTACGCGCGTGAAAGCACAAGGTGCTGTGTTGTTTGTGTTGGGAAAGCCTGGTGGGTTCTCTCCCGATGCATCGTTTAGTGCACGCACTGTTGATTGGCAGTTTGATACTCATGCCCGGTCACGCACGGTTGAAGTCTCTGCATCGGGCCGTCGTGTGTATGCGCACCGTTCATGCACAGTGCGGTTGCCAGGTATCTCATGAGTCGTTCTATTGCTGTGGTGTTTCCGCATTGGATGCAAGAACATGGTCACTTAGGTGAAGAACATGCATTTCGCACCTTTGAACATGTGGTGCGTGCGGTCACCGCACTGTCGCCACTTGTTGAAGTGCAAGATATTGGCACCATTGTGTTGTCGGCGCGTGGCCCATCGCGTTACTTCGGTGGTGATAACGCGGTTGCACAAAAACTGCATCAGATCTGTCTTGACACCAACATGGGTTCGGCTTTTGGGGTGGGCATTGCTGATTCCCGTTTTGCAGCGCTTGCTGCGGCCCACTTAGCGGTATCACGTCAACACCCGTGCGTTATTGATACTGCTATTGCTGCTGAATTCATTGCAGCATTGCCGGTGGCGTCATTGTCTCGTGTGGGTGGCATTACTGCTGACACTGTTGATCTGTTTCAGCGCTTAGGTCTTGGTACGTGTGGTGCGTTGCTGACTGTGGGTGAAGCTGCTCTTATTGATCGTTTCGGCGTTGAAGGTAAACGTGTGCATCTCTTGGTGTCGGGTGACGAAGTGCAGCATCTTGCGCCCGGTGCGCCGCCATCAGACTTTGCGTGCAGTGTTGAATTCGAATCACCGCTGGCTAATGCGGCACATGTGGTGTCTGCTGCTCGCGACACCATTGATGCCATGGTGAATGCCATTGCGGGCCATGGTCAGCAATGCGTGCGTTTATTGATCACTTGCGATACTGATCATGCAGAAAGCACTAGCCGTATTTGGGGTGAACCACGCGGGTTTGGTGCAGCAGTCACAGCGCAACGGCTTTTGTATCAACTGGAAGGATGGCTCACTGATTCAGCCGCAGACCCCGATGCGCCTACCAGCGGTGTTGTGCGTGTTGAATTCATGCCACTAGAAAGTCGTGAAGTGTTGGTGTCGCAGCCATTGTTGTGGGGCGGTAGTCAAGAAAATACTGAACGTGCAGCACGCGCAGCCAGCATGGCAATGGCGGTGAACACCAGCGTGCAGGTAACGGTGCCGCGATGGGAAGGTGGCCGCGATATGGCAACGGTGTATTCACGCGTGCCACTGTCGCTGGTTGACATCACAAACCCTGATGCAAGTGAACAACGAGTGCACACGGGCGATGGCGTTGCACGTCACTGGTCAGGTTCTGTGCCGTCACCGTCACCAGCATCTGTTGCTGTTGAACCGCCGCTTATTCGGGTTGTTGATGCCAGTGGTAGCGAAGTTGGGGTTACTGGCCGGCACGAACTGAACACTGTGCCGTCGTATGTAGAAGTTGGCAGTCAAAAGTACGACGTTGTGCGTGTTGCAGGCCCGTGGCCTCTTGAAGAACGTTGGTGGGATCCGCGTCGCAAGCGTCGCCAAGTACGCATGCAGGTGTTGGTACGTCACCCACGCCGTGGTGTTGGTGTGTTTCTTGTCGGTTTAGAAAATCAACAATGGACTTTGCTCGCGCGCTACGACTAGTGGTTCTCGTGGCACACTGGGAGTGTGCCAATACATCGCGATGCTCAACACTGGTGTGAATTAGTTGGCGCACGCACGCCAATTGATGAACGGGAACGTGAATCAATAGAGACGTTCTTGGAAATGGCGCCGGTTCTCACGGACCCGTTTAACGAACATGCAGATCTTGTGCACATCACTGCATCGGCAATTGTGGTTAGTGATGCCGGTGACAAAGTGGCGTTGCATCTGCATAAACGACTCAACATGTGGTTGCAACCAGGTGGACATATCGAAGCAGGAGAGACCGCTGCACAAGGTGCATTGCGTGAAGCTGAAGAAGAAACTGGTTTACCTGTGCGTCATGAAAGTGACGGTGGAGTATTTGTGCACGTTGATGTGCATGCGGGTCCGAAGGGTCACACGCATCTTGATCTGCGCTATGTGGTGCGAGCTCCTGATGTTGCGCCAGCGCCAGCTGAAGGCGAGAGCCAACTGGTTCGGTGGTTCGAATGGGACGAGGCAGAGGCCATTGCCGATGTGGGCCTATTGGGCGGATTACGCGCCACGAAAGCCTTACTGGGCTTATAGCGCCCTTGTCTATACGAACATATGTTCGTATAGAATTATGGGGTGGGGTTCAACAATCCGGCGATGCCGTGGCACGAATTAGAAGCGCGTCTCTCTGATGGTCGAGCGCCGTCTTCGGTGGGCTGGAACGCGGGTGGCGATGGCCCCGCATTTAGTGCAATGCGTCAACCGTTTGAACCTGTGTTGTCACGTCAGCAACCCACAGTGCCGTATGCAGAATTGCATTGCACATCGAATTTTTCTTTCTTAGAAGGTGCAGCACACCCTGAAGAATTAGCAGAGGTGGCAGCTGCACTTGGTTTATCTGCACTTGCCATTACTGATCGCAACGGTTTGTACGGTGTTGTGCGTTTTGCAGAAGCAGCACGTGCAGTGAATTTGCCGACCATCTTTGGTGTGGAACTTGATTGTGCTGCTGGCGACATTGTGTTGTTGGCGCGCGGGCCATCAGGGTATGCGCGTATGGCGCGAGCCATTAGTGAAGGACAACTTGCCGGCAGTAAAGGTGCTCCCGTGTTTTCATTTCCCACGGTGGGGCAAACAGTGCGCGATCATTGCTTGGTTCTCACAGGGGGGCGTACCAGTGCAGTGGTGCAGGCATTGGTGCAGCATGGCCCAGCAGAAGCAGAACGATCATTACGTTCGTTAATCGAGCACTTCGGGCAACGCAATGTATTGGTGGAACTGTGGGATCACGGAGACCCTATTGATGCAGTACGTAACGACCAGTTGGTGCAGTTGGCAGCAATGCTTGACCTTGAGTGTGTTGCCAGCAACAACGTCATGTATGCGGTACCGGCGCAACATCGTTTAGCAACAGCATTGGCTGCGGTGCGCAACAGGTGTGGCCTTGACAGTATTGATCATCTTTTGCCTGCTGCAGCAACGGCGTACTTGCGTTCCGGCGTTGAACAGCAGAGGCGTTTTGGGCGGTACCCAGGTGTTGTAGAGCGCACAGCAACGCTTGCGCAGGAGATTGCTTTCGACTTGTCATTGGTGGCACCACAGTTGCCCCCGTTTCCGTGCCCTGATGGTTATACAGAAATGTCGTACTTGCGTCAGTTGGTTGCGCGCGGTGCACAACACCGATACGGCGAGAAGCCAGCTGAATCAAGTGAAGACTTATCGTTGCGTGCGCGTGCATGGCGCACTATTGACCATGAATTAGAAATCATTGAAACGCTTGGCTTTGCTGGCTATTTCTTAGTGGTGTGGGACATCGTTCGGTTCTGCACCGAGCAGGGCATTTTGTGTCAGGGTCGTGGCAGTGCTGCAAACAGTGCTGTGTGTTTCTCTCTTGGTATTACGAAAGCCGATGCAGTGTCGCTTGGTTTGTTGTTTGAACGGTTCTTGTCACCAGAGCGGGATGGGCCGCCCGATATTGATATCGACATTGAAAGCGGCAGGCGAGAAGAAGTGATTCAGTATGTGTATGCCCGCCATGGGCGTCATCATGCGGCACAAGTTGCCAATGTCATTACATATCGGTCGCGTTCTGCAGTGCGCGACATGGCACGCGCATTAGGGCATAGAGCTGATCAGCAAGACTCATGGAGCAAACAAGTCGATGCATGGGGAACGGTTGCGATCACTGCTAACCAACGTGACCATGACATTCCCGACTTGGTGTTAGAGATGGCCGCCGAAGTGGAACATATGCCGCGGCACTTGGGTATTCATTCGGGCGGAATGGTCATGTGCGACAGGCCCATCATTGAAGTGTGCCCGGTTGAGTGGGGGCGCATGGCTAACCGCAGTGTGTTGCAGTGGGACAAAGACGACTGTGCTGCTGCAGGGTTAGTGAAGTTTGACCTGCTGGGTCTTGGCATGTTGTCGGCACTGTCAAATGCGGTGTCGCTGATTTCAGAACATCGTGGGTATGAACTTGACCTTGCAACTATTCCGCAAGAAGACGATGTGTATTCCATGTTGTGTCGTGCAGACACGGTGGGCGTGTTTCAAGTGGAGTCGCGCGCGCAAATGTCAACATTGCCTCGTTTGAAACCACGGCGCTTTTATGACTTGGTTGTGGAAATTGCCCTCATTCGCCCTGGGCCAATTCAAGGCGGGTCAGTTCATCCGTACATTCGCAGACGTAATGGTCTTGAACCCATTACGTATTTGCATCCGCTGTTAGAGAATTCTCTCGGTAAGACATTGGGCGTTCCGTTGTTTCAAGAACAACTGATGCAAATGGCAATCGATGTTGCGGGCTTCACGGCAAGCGAAGCTGATCAACTACGCCAAGCCATGGGCTCGAAGCGGTCGCAGGCTCGTATGGAACGGTTGAAGGTGCGGCTGTATCAGGGCATGGCTGAACGCGGCATTACTGATGCAATCGCTGACGAGATTTTTCTGAAGATGGCAGCGTTTGCCAATTACGGATTCCCTGAAAGCCACTCAGTGAGTTTTGCGTATCTTGTGTATTCGTCGTCGTACATCAAGCTGCATGAACCAGCTGTTTTCTGTGCTGCGCTTCTGAATGCGCAACCGATGGGCTTTTGGTCACCACACACATTGGTACGTGATGCGCGACGACATGGTGTTGTGGTGCGTACTCCTGACATCAATGCATCAGGCCATGAAGCAACGCTTGAAGTGTGTAGTGATTCGGAAACTGGTCTTGCTGTACGCCTAGGTATCGGTTCTGTGCGTGGCATTGGGTCTGAACTTGCCCGCGAGATTGCAGTACATCGGCCATACACATCAATTGAAGAACTGGTTGCACGCGTGCCTGCTTTGTCGCGCAAACAAGTTGAGGCTCTCGCTACAGCCGGAGCATTCACTGACAGTTTTGGCGATGATCGCAGACATGCATTGTGGGAAGCAGGTGCGCATGGCCATGGCGATGTTGCTCACTTGCAGGGAATCATGGGGTTGAATTCACGACCCACATTGCCTGGCATGGAGCCAGTGGAAGAAGCCATTGCAGATTTGTGGGCAACGGGCATTTCGCCTGATGGTCACCCCACTATTTTCCTGCGTGAACAACTTGCAGCAAAGGGAGTGGTTACTGCAGATGGGCTACCAGCAGTGCCGCACAAAGATCGAGTGTTGGTGGCGGGCATTGTCACGCATCGTCAACGCCCCATGAGCGCACGCGGTGCCACATTCATCAGTTTGGAAGATGAGACGGGCCTCATCAACGTTGTGTGTTCAAAAGGATGTTGGGCGCGGTACCGAAACGTTGCGCGTGATGCATCAGCATTGTTAGTGCGCGGCAGGGTGGAATCAGCAACGGGTGTTATCAATATCGTGGCTGAACAGTTATTGCCGTTGTTTGCGCCGGCCACTATCCCTAGTCGCGATTTTCGCTAAGAGTTCTGATTAATCACAAACGGTGGAACGGGAACGCCACGGTTCACAATGTGAAGTAGATGATCAGCAATCTGCGGTGGTGCAAAATTGTCGGGGCCACGATACGAAGCAATGTCATCGATAGCCCACCACTTATGTTCGTGTAGGCCTTCAGCGCGTAGTTGTTCTTCACTGAAATGCGGTGAAGGGTCAAATCGTTCAGTGCGAACGATGTACACCACTTCAGTTTGGCCACTCCACTCAACACCATCTGTGTCAATCAATTGAAAATGATGCGTACGTTCCCATACAGGAGGGCCGATAGTGGCGCCAACAAGGCCGATTTCTTCTGCTAACTCGCGGTGCAATGCAGTGGCATGATCTTCACCGGAGTCAATACCGCCACCTGGTAATACCCACCACGCCCCGCCGGGAAACATCAACCGCACCATCAAGACACTGTTGTCTTCGTCGATGACCAAGCCACGCACTGCTGGTCGAAGAGGAAGTGAGTCACTCATTCGTTTGGTGTTTCACCGAGACCGTCATTGAACATGCGGTATGTCTCATAGATGTCTTTGCATTTCTGGCACATTGGCACTTGCTTCGGGTCGCGAGACGGCACCCATACGTGCCCGCACAGTGCTTCAATAGGTGTTCCGTTGATGCGCGCTTCAAGAACTTTTGCTGCAGCATTCTCACCGGGCTCGGTCTTCACAATGTGAGCCACAATTGGTTCGCCAGTCTCAGGAACCATCTCTGTCTCTGGTCGCGACTCGACGGGGCGAGTTTTGAGTGGGGTTGCCATGTCCAACAGTCAATCAGGTGAACAGGGTGCCGTACACTCAACGCATGCCTTTGTATGAGTTTCGTTGCCGCACATGTGATTCCACATTCGATGAACGTCGCCCTATGGCAGAGGCCAATGCGCCTGCCACATGCCCGCAGGGCCATGACAACGCAGTGCGTATGTTGAGCGTGTTCGCTTCCGTTGGTGGCGGTTCAGCGCAGTCAATGCCAGCAGCACCATCTGGTGGTGGCTGTTGTGGCGGGGGCTGCTGCTCATAACGCATGGCCATCTTTGTTGATGAGAGCAGATGGTGGTTCAAGGATCATCAGTGGTGCCACATGGTGAGCAACCATTCATTTGAAGAACTGCATCTATTTGCTGTCACGCTAGAAATTCCCCCTCGTGCATTTCATGGTGACCATTACGACTTGCCTATGCATATTCGGGCCATTGCGATCGACCTTGGCGCACAGGTGGTGACCAGTAGGGAACTAGTGACGCATTTGGTGAGTTCGGGCTTGCGAATGTCTGCCGCGCAACGTCGTGCCTATAAAAATGCTGATGCACTTGGCCACGGGTCTGGCATGCCAGCAATGGATCTTGGGCAATAAAGTCCGCCACGACCAATAACGACCCAGTCGAGTAGCTGTAGTCCGGCGTTGTTGGTCACCATTGCACAATGGTGAAGCATTTCGACATCACCACATTGAATGGGTGACACCGTTCGTACCGACACGAGAACAATGGAGTGTGCATTCGGTATGCGCGAGCATTGGCCAACAATGTTGTGAATGGTGTTCTCATTGATGGGGTTATCGCGAATTAGTCCGAGGCCTCGATGTTGATGATCAGTAATCAGCGCATAGGTGTTGGCGCGTAACGGATGTTCGAGTGCCAAACAGGCAACTCCGAGCGATTCGACAAGAGAAGAGATGGAGTCAATAAAAGGACGTGGAATGTCGACAAGTGATGCGTTGAGCATGGAGTCTCCCGTTGAGAGTTGGATCACGGGGGAATGTGAAGTGCACGTTATGTGGCGGGTGTGTCTCTACAAAAAGAAGGTGATGAAAACGACCGATGCAACCATGCCAGCGATGGGCGCTGTCCACGCAACCCAGGCAGCAGCGCGGTTCCAACGTGGCTCGAGCATCGCGTACCCAATAACGGCACCCATGAGTGCTCCGCCAACATGACCACCAATTGAGATTCCGGGAATCGTAAATGTGATGAGCAAGTTCAATATCAGTGTTGCGCCAATGCCAGTCTTCATTGGGTTAACACCACGTTGTTGCAAACCAACAGCAGCAGCAGCCATAAGGCCGAATACAGCACCAGAGGCACCGCCCGTTAACGCGTTAGGACTGAAAGCAAGTGCCCCAACCGAACCTCCGAACATTGCTGCGAAATACAGCAATGCAAAACGTCCGCGATCAAGGGCTGGTTCAAGCAGTTGACCAAGTTGCCACAACAAGAACATGTTCATGCCGATATGGATTAATCCGTAATGAAGGAAACCAGACGAAACAAGTCTGTACCACTCGCCGTTGTCAATGAATGATTGCGACAACGCCATATCGAGTTCACGGCCGTTAATTGCTCCACCATTTGTGAGAACTGTGGAACCCATAGTGACCCAAAGAAACAGAAACACGTTCACCGCAATAATGATTCGTGTGACTAGTAGCGGTTGTGCTGCGTTCCAGAAACGAATGCGCTCGCTAACTGCTGGTCGCGAACTTTTGATGCAGTCGAGGCAATGCGAACCAACATCAACTTGTGTCAGGCATTGGTTACATGCTGGGCGACCACAACGTGTGCAATGACGCCCAGTTGCCGTGTCTGGGTGCCTGGTGCAGTATTCGAGAATCGGTGGGGGAAACGACATCAGCGCGGCGCAGCCT
>JANQYF010000029.1:0-2419 GCA_030729045.1 Ilumatobacteraceae bacterium | reverse complement strand
CTGCGATTCGACCAAAATTCCGACATGGATGCCATAGTACGACTGGAACGGTCACAATGTAGGGGTGCTCATCGCCTACACCCTCGAACAATGCTGGCATCGCGTCCCAGGGGGGACCGGAATCTCAGCTATTGAAGTGGCTCGTGAGTTGGCATTGCGGTCAGAATTAGAGGTGATTGGGGTGGCTGGTCGACATCGCCATCCCCCAACAGCTGGTTTTGCTCCTCCGATTTCAGTGAACTCGCTACCGATTGGTGGTCCTGCTCTCTATGAATCATGGCTACGACTTGGGTGGCCGAAAGTTGAGTCCGTGGTCGACAATGCAGACCTTGTGCATTCGACCACAATCATTCCGCCAGCGACATCGTTGCCCCTGGTTGTCACCATTCATGACTTGGCGTTTTTGCGCCATCCTGATTTCTTTACTGCACGTGGCAACAAAGTGTTTCGTCGCAGTCTTGACATCATTCGTGACAAGGCAGCGATGGTGTTGTGTTCTTCGAAGGCAACACTTGACGATTGTCAAACAGCGGGTATTGATGCTGATCGGTTACGTCTTGTGCCGCTTGGTGTGACATCGCAGACCATCACCGATGCAGATCGTGCACGAGTTCGCGCAACATACGAGTTGCCCGAACGTTTCGTTTTGTTTGTCGGAACACTTGAACCACGAAAAAACCTTGCTCGCCTAATTGCTGCTCTTGATTCAATTCGGGGTGCACCACCGCTAGTTGTTGTTGGTATGGCCGGGTGGGGAGACCACACACCGTCAACCGCATACGACGTTCGGTTCACCGGATTTGTGCCGGCGCACAACTTGCCTGCTTTGTATGAGGCATGCACGGTTTTTGCATTCCCATCTGTTTTAGAGGGGTACGGACTGCCAGTTATTGAAGCCATGGCCCATGGTGCAGCGGTCGTGACTTCACGAGGAACATCCACAGAAGAAGTCGCAGGTGGGGCAGCAGTGCTTGTTGACCCGCTCAGTATTGAATCGATTGCAGCGGGCCTGTCTGAAGCGTTGGCAAATGTTGATCAACTTCGCACGAGCGGCATCGCACGTGCAGCACTAGTGCCATGGTCTGTAACTGCGGACGCCACAATTAGTGCATATAGGGAAGTTCTTGGAGTTAGTTCATGATCACGCGTTATGCCGCTATGAATTTATTGTGGTGCGTGCCTGGCGTTGGCGGCAGCGAGGAATACTTGTTGCGTCAACTTGATGGCCTTGCATTGATCACACACAATTATCAAGTGGACGTCTTTGCGCCGCGAGGATTTTGTGAACGGCACCCACGTATCGCAGCGGCCTTCACTGTGTACGAAGCACCAAGTTCATGCACCCGTCGCGCAGAGCGTATTTTTCTGGAACACACATGGCTTGCGTGGCGCACCCGTGAGTACCAAGTTGTTCACCATGGCGGCGGTTCGATTCCTCGCTTCGGTAACAAACACACATTGGTGACCGTGCACGATGTTCAGTGGATTGAATATCCGCATTACGTAGCGCCAGTGAAACTGAAGTATCTCAACAAGATGGTTCCGTCGTCGTTGAAACGAGCTGTTCGTATTGCTGTTCCCTCCCGTTTTGTTGCTGGAACCTTGGTGCGTGCATTCGGTATTGAACCAAAGAAAATCAGTGTGGTGCGTCACGGTTTAGAGGCAGCCTTTGATGGTGAAACAACCAGTGGTGATGCATTGCGTCGACAGTATGGTTTAGGCAGCGGACCAGTTCTTGTGTATCCCGCTATTACTCACCCTCACAAGAATCACGCCTTTCTGATGCACTTAATGGCAAGTGGCGAAGGCCGTTGGGGAGACCCATCGCTCCGTCTTATTTGCATGGGCTCACAAGGTTCCGCCCATGACGACGTGTTGCAATTGATTGACACTCTTGGTCTTGGCAATCGCGTAGTGATGTCTGGCCGAGTATCAAATGCTGACCGCAACGGTTTATTGGCAATGGCAGAAGCAATGGTGTTCCCCAGTGAATACGAAGGATTTGGCGCACCGGTAATTGAAGCCATGCGTTGCGGTACCCCGGTTGTGTGCAGCGATAGGGGCAGCTTGCCTGAAGTTGTAGGTGATGCTGGGCTTGTGTGTCCTCTAGAGAATGAAGCATGGGTGCGCGCATTGGAAGCCGTGAAGATGCGCCGTGACGAATTGGTAACTGCAGGAAAAGATCGTGCCAAGGCCTTTACGTCTGAGATATCTGCGACGGAATTAGTCGAACAATATGACTTAGTGCTTGCAGCAGCAAGAGGTATTCGATGAGTCGTCCAATCATTGTTCTGTGTCCGCACTTTGCGCCAGACACTGCGCCAACGGGTGATGTGATTACTCGCATCGTGCAAGAGTTCGTGGCCAATGGTCAAAGAGTGCATGTAGTGACATCGTTGCCGTGGTACCGAACCCATTC
>JANQYF010000028.1 GCA_030729045.1 Ilumatobacteraceae bacterium | reverse complement strand
GAGTTGGGTCATTCCGATGTGTACTTGTACACACGAGATGTTGCGCATTGGTACGAAACATTTGGGTGGGAGCGCGTGCGAGAAACGCATATTCACAACAAGCCCATCACCGTGATGGTGAACCGCGTCTAACTCCAGCGGAAGCGTCGTGCTGCAATTGCAGGCGCGATAATGCCCCACGCGGCAAGCACCGCACATGGCACAACAAGGCCAGCGTTGTCACCGTTCAACGTCGAACGCAGCAGATCGGCCAACGCAGTTGATGGCAAGCCCTGAACTGCGTTACCGAGGAAATCGGGAAGCGAGTCGCGAGGAATCACCATTCCACCCAACAAAAGCAACACTAAGTACAGCCCGTTCTGTGCAGCCAGATTTATCTCAGCGCGTAATTGACCAGCGAGGATGAGGCCGATTCCAGCGAACGCCGATGTCCCAATCAGGACCACAACAATTGCAAGAGGCCATGTGGAACCGCCTGGTTGCCACCCAAGCGCAAGGCCGAGCGACAACAAGATAATTGCCTGAATCAATTGCACAGTAAATACGGACAAGATTTTTGCAATGACCAATTCATTACGAGTCAATGGGGTTGCACCAAGTCGCTTCAACACCAAATAGGAACGCTCAAACCCCGTAGCTATTCCCAGACTCACCATTGAAGAAGACATAATCGCGATGGCAAGAACGCCGGGTGTCAAAAACTGAATTGGTTCCATGTCGGCACTTGGCAACACATCAACCGAACCAAAGAAGCCAAGTAGCAATACAGGAATGATAAGAGTCAGTAACAGTTGCTCGCCGTTACGTGCAAGCAGCATTAGTTCTGCACGAAGCTGAATACGAATGCGCCTCACTGCTGGCCCCGAGTCAAGCGTCGATACGTATCTTCGAGGGACTCTTTACCCATGTCTACGCCTAGTAGCGGGTGCGAATTATCAGCAAGCCACTGCGAGATACGTGTCATTAACTGTGGAGTTGGTTCTGATGCCACTTCGTACACACCGTCTCCGAGAGCAACAACTGGACTCTTGATTGACACTGCAAGTTCTGCCGGTATGAGACCTTCTGATGAAGTGAATCGTAGGTGCTTGCGAGATGTAAGTAGCGACGTAATCTCACCACTTGCAATTACCTTGCCTGAATTAAACAGCACAGCGTGGGTTGCTACTTTCTCTGCTTCGGCCATGTCATGTGATGCCAGTACAACAGTGGTGCCTCGTGCTGCCAAATCATGAATGATGTCAGCAATGATGTCGCGGCCGTCAATGTCGACACCTGATGTTGGTTCGTCTAGAAAAATCACTTCAGGGTCTGCAGCTAAGGCCAAAGCAAGTGACAGTCGTTGTTGTTCTCCGCCCGACAGTTTTCGCCATGTGCCAGTTGAACGATTTGAGAGGCCAACGCGCTCAATCAACTGTGTCGCGTTTACGCCTTTGTTATGCAGTGCGCAGAAATGAGACACCACATCACGCACGCGGGCACTGGGGTAGACGCCTCCGCCTTGCAGCATGACTCCCATGCGCTCGGTCAGTGCACGGTGGTCAGAGACGGGGTCAAGTCCAAGGACCCGCACAGAGCCAGATTTGGCAGTGCGAAAGCCCTCACAGACCTCAATGGTGCTGGTCTTGCCGGCCCCATTTGGCCCGAGGATGACAGTCACGCTGCCTAATGGAGCCTCGAACGAGACATTGTCGACAGCCATGAGGTCGCCATAGGAAACACTCAGATTTTCGACAACAACGGACACGTCTCCACTTTACGAACAAATGCCTCTCAGCACGAAAGGCGGGACAGGTAGCCTGAAATCCTGTGATTGATGTACGACTTCTGCGCACGAACCTTGATGGGGTGCGATCTGCCTTGGCCCGCCGGGGAAAGCCAGACCTCCTAGTACAGGTCGATGAAGCCGTTGCCCTTGATACCCAACTTCGTGAGATCAGCCTTGAGCGTGACAGTCTGCGCGCAGAGGTGAACGACCTCTCGAAGCAGGTGGGCGCACTACGTCGCGACAAGAAGAACGACGAGGCAGAAGCCCTGATGGAGCGCAGCCGCGCTGGTGGAGACCATGAGCGCGTTCTACAGAGCGAGATCGACACTGTGCAAGATGCACTGCAGCAAATCATGCTGCGCATTCCTAACTTGCCTCACCCAGATGCCCCTGATGGCGCAGGCGATCATGAGAACCCAATCGTAAAAGGCCCCATTAATTTGCCTGCCACTTTTGGCGAACATCAGCGTGTTCCTCATTGGGAGACCGCAACGGCTCTTGGAATTCTTGATAACGAACGAGCTACAAAAATTGCCGGTGCGATGTTCACTATGCAGCGTGGTCTCGGTGCGACCCTTGCACGTGCACTGTGCCAGTTTGCATTAGATCAGAACGCTGATGCCTTCGAAGAAATTCGCCCACCAAGTTTTGTGACTACCTCAACACTTACTGCCACAGGTCACCTACCGAAGTTTGCAGATGACGCCTATGCAATTGAGCGCGACGACTTGTGGGCAATTCCTACCGCTGAAGTTCCACTTACGTCCCTTCATGCAGGCGAAGTATTAGATGAAGCTGAATTACCAGTACGTCTGATGGCTTATTCACCGTGCTATCGACGCGAAGCGGGAAGTGCTGGTCGTGATACTCGCGGCATGTTACGTGCGCACGAATTCGACAAAGTAGAAATTCTTGCAATCGCTCGCCCAGAAGATGCACCCGAATTACTGACTGAGTTAGTGGGTCGCGCAGAAGCTCTTATGGCTGCTTTGGAATTGCCGTATCGCATTATTGAAATTTGCACGGGTGACATGGGTGGCAGTCATCACCGCAGTTTCGACATTGAGGTGTATGCACCTGGTTGTGATGCGTGGCT
>JANQYF010000027.1 GCA_030729045.1 Ilumatobacteraceae bacterium | reverse complement strand
ATTGTCTTGTGGTTCGGAGCCATTGCACTGCTGCTGCCTCCGTTAGTTCTACTGAGTATCGAGATCATCGCCACGATGATTTTCCCCCGTGTGCGAACACGTATTCACACTGTTCTTGTATGGCTGTCGTTATGGCTAGTTGCGTCTGTGGTGCTGCGATCTGTCTCAATCGGCCCGTGGGTTATTGACAGTCTTCTGACTGCAGGTATTGCTGTTGGACTTACCTACTTGTATCAACGACAACTGACAATGCGCACTTGGTTAACAATGTTGTCACCACTTGCACTTGTCGTGGCGATTGTTTTTGCATCATCTGCTAGTTCAGTTATTTGGCCACCAGCAGTAACAGTTGTCGATGTCAGTTCCAAAAAAGTTGACCCTGCAGATTCGTTGTTACGTATCTCGCCTAAAGATGTGAGCGTCTTATGGATTGTTCTAGATGAAGCACCGTTGTGGCCTCTGCTGCGAACAGACGGCACTATCAACAAGAACAGATTTCCTGGTTTCGCCGCGCTTGCAGAATCTTCGACGTGGTATCGCAATGTTGTGGGAACTTCGCAAAGAACAACTGATGCAGTGCCTGCAATGTTGACGGGAAAGTGGCCGAAATCTGGCGTGGGGCCAGTTCTTGCAAATCACCCGAACAATCTTTTTACGTTGATGAACGGCCATCTGGCAATGGATGCACACGAGGTAGCAACAGCTCTTTGTCCGAAGAAAGTCTGTAGAACAGTTTCTGTAACAGGCGGAGAAAGTATCTCAGACCCATTAGGCACCGTAGACACTGGAACTACTACAACAACAGTTATGCCAAAAGTAGAAGATGCGGATCAGCGAGTCAGCATGACGTCTTTTCTTCGCGATGCCTTAGTAGTGGTTGGCCACAAAGTTCTCCCTGCTGGTCTGCGTGATGCATTGCCACCCATTGATGAAGGATGGGGAGGTTTCGGAGCCGTAGACGACCTAGATACTGGAACTTCTGAAGTAGAGGCAAGTGAAACAACGACGCCGAAAGTTTTAACGGCCGAAGACCAAATCCCCGCGCAATCAACAACTGTGTCGCAGTGGCAAAAGGGCGGGCCAATGTCTCAAGTACCTGTTGTAGAAGGAGTAGTGACGCGTGCATCTCGAGCAGATAGACCAACATTGCATTTTGCACATGTTTTGTTGCCGCACCGCCCGTGGATGTTGACACCCGACATGCGCAGATCTCGCGCCTTACCCACTGAAAAACGAAGTAACACGATTATTGATCGTGTTCGCGACGAATATCAAGCGCACCTGTTGCAGTATGCAGCGACAGACACCGTGATTGAAAACATGGTGGCGACTATGAAGAAATCGAAGAATTGGAATCGGACAATGATCATTGTGACCGCTGATCATGGGTTGACTTTTGTGCCTGGCGAGTCAAAGAGGAAAACAGTCAATGCGAAGAATCAGGCAACGTTAGAAGACATCTATCGAGTTCCTCTCTTCATCAAATATCCGGGACAGCAAGCGGGGACAGTGGATGACTGCACGGCTTCATCTGTTGATATTTTTCCTACGGTTGTTGCAACAACTCGAATAGATGCCGGATGGAAAGTAGACGGTGCTGATTTACTGAATGCATGCCCCTCGCGTACATCACGCGCAATTATTTGGGCAGACGGTAAAGCACAGATGACTTCGACGTTCTCTGCGGTACAAAAACGCGCTCAGTATTACGATTCGTGGATTCCTTCCGATGGAAGCGTTGATGACATCACCCGCGCCGGAGTTAATGGTGAATTAGTAGGAACCACGCTTTCTGCCAATGCAGAAAACGAAACAGAACTATCGTGGTCTCTTGATCGACCTGAGGATTTCCAAAACATTGGTTCTGAACGATTAGGTTTTGTCCCCGCTCAGGTACAAGGGCGATTAACTGCACGTCGAGATTTCGGCCCAGATGAGGAAGGCCTCCTGGTGGTTGATGGAGTTGCAGTTGGAATTATCTCTGAATTAGCCGGACTGCGTAGCGGAACGAGTACAACTTTTCGCAGCACTTTGTTGTCGCGTTTACTTACGCCAGGCAGACATGAAATTGCGCTGTGGACCACTTCAAAAGACCCTTCTGGGTCGAGCGTCATTCGAATGGTGGCTAAGACAAAGTGATTAGCCGTTGGTTGTGAAGCCAGCTAGCGCCAAGGCTTCGTTCAACGTGCTGGCGCGACGGATTGTGCAACCAGACTGAATATCAGGTGCACTTGCTGGAACGATGGCTTGAGTAAAGCCAAGACGTGATGCTTCATTGAGGCGACGAGCCAAGTGACCGACTTGTCGAACTTCGCCCGCAAGGCCAACTTCACCAATGACTACAAGGTCTGCCGGTAACGGAATGTTGGACACGGCAGATACAAGCGCAAGACACATACCAAGGTCTGCGCCTGGCTCTGTGAGTTTTACTCCGCCAACAACTGATGCGTACACCTCGTGGCCAGACAAGCTGATGCGCGCACGTCGTTCAAGAACTGCAAGCAACATAGACAATCGACCTTGGTCGAGACCTTGTGCGCTACGACGAGCGGGGACTGATGCGCTGACCTGATTAGTGAGTGCTTGCAGTTCTACTAGTAGTGGTCGTTGGCCTTCGATGGTGGGCACAACAACAGAACCAGGAACACCAGTGCGACGATCTGTGAGGAATAATTGGCTGGCATCGGGAACTCCGACCAGACCGGCTTCGGTCATTTCAAAAAGGCCAAGTTCATTGGTAGGGCCGAAACGATGCTTTGCTGCGCGCATGAGGCGCAACGCGTTGTGGCGCTCACCTTCGAATGACAACACAGTGTCGACAACATGTTCAAGAACGCGCGGGCCAGCAAGGCCGCCTTCTTTGGTGACATGACCAACAAGCACGACAGAAATATTGCGGCGCTTTGCTTCTTGCACTAAGCGGTGTGCACACCCGCGTACCTGCACAACAGACCCTGGTGATGAACCAAGTTCAGGGTCGACCACGGTTTGGATGGAGTCAATAACAACAAGTGATGGAGAAATCTTGTCGATAGCAGCAATGATGTTTGGCAATGACATTTCGGGAAGCAACCATAAGTCTGGGCTGATGGCACCAAGACGGTCTGCACGTAGTCGCACCTGTTGCGCGCTTTCTTCTGCGGTTACGTAGAGAGACGGCCCTTTTGCTCCACCAAGAAGTTGCAATAGCAATGTGCTCTTACCGATACCGGGTTCACCACCAAGCAATGTGACAGAGCCTGGAACAAGACCTCCACCAAGTACACGATCAAGTTCGTCAATACCTGTCGGCACAGGATCTGATTCGTTGGGGTTCACATCACCAATAGGTGTTGCAAGACCAGGAGGCACAAGTGCAAGCCCGGCAGCAAGAGAGACACGAGATTCTTCGGGGCCTTCTACTTCTTCAACAAGTGAGTTCCATGCGGTGCACACAGAACATTGACCTGACCATTTTGGAAATGATGCTCCGCACTCAGAGCACCGATGAATGAGTCGAAGTTTTGCCACAACGTGACTTTATATGCGGGGTGTAGGGCGTCGTCTATTGCGAGCGCGCAACACCATCAAGATGAGAATCACAGAGGCGATTAACCATAAATACAGCAGACCTAGAACCAACACTTTGGCGAATCGCGAAATGCTAGATGCGATATCAACGTTGGTGACACTGGTTGCGAGGCTTGTGGGTGTGCCATCCATTGGTACTCGCCAGGTAATAACACCCTCGGCAGCTTGCCCGGTCGTGTTGTTCACCGTGCCAGGCAGAACAGCGTTGAATGTGATTCCGACTGCATCGCCAAGGTCGAGGCCGGCTGCTTGCACATCTGCTGCATATGGCGCGCCACCGAGAAGATTCAATGTGGCGTCGTCGGCGAATGCTGCAAGACCACCGTTTACTTCAAGGCGGCCAGCCAAGGTGTAGGTGCTGTTCGTGTCTTTGCCGGTGCGGGTGATGACCATTTCATGAAGTGGCCCGCGGGTGCCGCTGATTTGCCCCAACAATGTGGTTGCCTCTGCGGGCCCCATGAAATCATGAGTCAATGTGATGGTAAGTCCGCCGTCTTTCGTGTCGGTCGGGCCTTCAACTTTCCAACCAGCCGCAACAAGGTCATCTGTTCGAACATCAGCCTTTAGGCCAGGTGCTTTGGCAACGATGTCTTTGTCAGCAGTGATGACAACTGAAATGTTGCCAGTGCCGTTTGGTTTCACTGCAAGCGAGATGTTCGAGTCGACACGACATGACGACAGAACAATAACTGCAGCAATTGACGCTGCGATGCGAGTGATTATCTTGCGGGTCACTCGACAGGAGCAGGCGTGTCACCAGCGAGTGGTGGTTCGCTTGGCGCAACGATGCCTTCAACAGCGC
This sequence comes from Ilumatobacteraceae bacterium, assembly GCA_030729045.1. GTDB lineage: Bacteria > Actinomycetota > Acidimicrobiia > Acidimicrobiales > Ilumatobacteraceae > UBA2093. The sequence goes on along the minus strand of JANQYF010000027.1, from coordinate 11,291 downwards.
GGAATGTCATACGACGCTTTCCAGCATTGTCTGGGTCTTCTTCAGTATCAACAACGATGATTTGGCCAGCGTTGAATTGCTTGTAGAGAATCTTCTCAGACAGTTGATCTTCGATTTGGCGTTGAATTGCGCGACGCAAAGGACGAGCACCCATTTGTGGGTCGTACCCGACGTCTGCCAAAAGTTCTTTCGCAGACTGTGTGAGTTCGATACCGAGACCTTGTGATTCAAGTTGGCCGGTAAGGCGCTTGATCATCATGTCAACCATTTGGATAACTTCGCTCTTTGCCAATTCGTGGAACACAATTGTTTCGTCAATACGGTTCAAGAATTCAGGGCGGAAGTGCAACTTCAGCGCATCGTTGACTTTGTCTTTCATACGGTCGTATGAAACAGCTGTGTCACCTGTGGTGAAACCAAGGTTTGCTTTGCGCAAGTCTTGAGTACCCAAGTTGCTGGTCATGATGATGACGGTGTTACGGAAGTCAACACTGCGGCCTTGGCTGTCGGTGAGACGACCTTCTTCAAGGATTTGCAACAACGTGTTGAACACGTCGGGATGAGCCTTTTCGATTTCGTCGAACAACACAACAGAGAATGGCTTGCGACGTACTGCTTCAGTAAGTTGTCCGCCTTCTTCGTAGCCAACGTATCCCGGAGGTGAACCGACGAGACGGCTAACTGTGTGCTTTTCCATGTACTCAGACATGTCAAGCGTAATGAGTGCTTGATCGTCACCGAACAAGAATTCAGCAAGCGTCTTTGCAAGTTCTGTTTTACCAACACCAGTTGGTCCGAGGAAGATGAATGAACCGCTAGGACGACGAGGATCTTTTAGACCGGCACGTGTACGACGGATGCTTTGCGAAACCGCTTTAACGGCATCTTCTTGACCGATGATGCGCTTGTGAAGTTCGCCTTCCATGTTGAGAAGCTTTGCGGTTTCTTCTTCTGTGAGTTTGTACACAGGAATACCGGTCCAGATGCTGAGTACTTCTGCGATGGCTTCTTCGTCGACTTCGTCGAACAAGTTGATGCCAGATGCCTTGATTTCAGCTTCTTTTTCAGACTTCTCTTCGAGCAATGAACGCTCTTGGTCGCGTAGGCGGCCAGCTTCTTCGAAGCGCTGGTCTTCGATTGCCTTCTTCTTTGCTTCTTGCACTTCAGACACGCGGTTCTCAAGATCTTTAAGATCTGGCGGTGTTTGCATGCGCTTGATGCGAAGACGTGAACCAGCTTCGTCAATAAGGTCGATTGCTTTGTCTGGCAAGAAACGATCAGCAATGTAACGGTCGGCCAAGTTGGCTGCAGCAACGATTGCTTGGTCGGTAATTGTGACGCGGTGATGAGTTTCGTACTTGTCGCGAACACCCTTGAGAATTTCGATTGTGTGAGCAACAGTTGGTTCTTCAACCTTTACTGGCTGGAAACGACGCTCGAGTGCAGGATCTTTTTCAAGATGTTTGCGGTATTCGTCTGTTGTTGTTGCACCGATTGTCTGCAATTCACCACGTGCAAGCATTGGCTTGAGAATGCTTGCGGCATCGATAGCGCCTTCAGCTGCACCAGCACCTACAAGTGTGTGGATTTCGTCGATGAACAAAACAATGTCACCACGTGTTTTGATTTCTTTGAGAACTTTCTTGAGACGCTCTTCGAAGTCACCGCGGTAACGGCTACCTGCAACAAGTGCACCAAGGTCAAGTGTGTAGAGCTGCTTGTCCTTCAAAGTTTCAGGAATGTCGCCAGAAACAATTTTCTGTGCGAGGCCTTCAACGATTGCTGTTTTACCAACACCAGGTTCACCGATAAGAACAGGGTTGTTCTTTGTTCGACGAGAAAGAATTTGCATCACGCGCTCAAGTTCGCGAGTACGGCCAATGACTGGGTCGAGTTTCTTTTCGCGCGCTAACTGAGTGAGGTTGCGACCGAACTGATCGAGAACTTGGCTTCCGCCTTTTTCGCCTGGCTCATCTTTGTTGCCAGGCGCTGCTGCACTGCCGGCAGCTTCACCTTTGGTACCTGGACCCTGATAACCAGAGAGCAACTGAATAACTTGCTGACGAACTTTGCCGAGGTCGGCACCCAACTTCACGAGAACTTGAGTAGCAACACCTTCACCTTCGCGAAGAAGTCCAAGAAGGATGTGCTCGGTACCGATGTAGTTGTGGCCGAGTTGAAGAGCTTCACGCAATGAAAGTTCGAGAACTTTCTTGGCACGCGGAGTGAAAGGAATATGACCTGAAGGTGACGAACCACCTTGGCCGATGATCTCTTCAACTTGAGCACGCACTGCATCAAGAGAGATGGACAAAGACTCAAGTGCCTTTGCTGCAACGCCTTCACCTTCATGAATTAATCCGAGCAAAATATGTTCGGTACCTATGTACGAGTGATTGAGAAGGCGTGCCTCTTCTTGGGCAAGCACTACAACCCTGCGGGCACGATCTGTAAAGCGTTCAAACATGTGGGGCCACCCCATTCGGAATCGGTGGATATTGAAAGAAAGTGTATCGGTACGGCGCATGAGTACCCCTGCGGAACCCGTAGTCTAAAAACTGTGATTATGTCGCCGCTTCTGTCGCTGCCTTTTATGGAAAACGACCGCCAACGGGTGGAAAAGGCCCTGGTGGCATCGGTCACCACAAATGACGCATATATGACCGAAATTGCGTCACATCTCATCTCGGCAGGTGGGAAGCGGTTACGCCCTGTTTTCACCATTGTCGGATCCCAAGTGGGTAACGACAAAGTTGCCACCGAAGAAGCTATTGCCGGTGGCATTTCGTGCGAACTTGTTCACCTTGGTTCCCTGTATCACGACGACGTAATGGATGAATCTGATTTGCGCCGCGGAGTTGAAACCGTGAACGCACGCTGGGGCAACCTGCAAGCCATTTTGGCTGGTGACTTTTTGCTGGCAAAGGCCTCTGAAATTGCCGCATCTTTGGGCACCGAGGTTGCCGGATTGTTAGCCCGCACTATTGGTCGCCTGTGCGAGGGTCAAATTGAAGAATTGCGCCATACGTACAACGTTGCGCGCACAGTTGATTCGTACCTTGATTCCATTGATGGCAAAACTGCTGCGTTGTATTCCACTGCAGCTCGTATTGGCGGTTTAGTAGCCGGCCATGATCGTGCTGTTGTTGATGCGCTTACTGCGTATGGCACTGCATACGGCATGGTGTTTCAAATAGTCGATGACGTGCTGGACCTCACTGCAACAGATGAGGAACTTGGAAAACCTGCTGGCAACGATATGAAAGAGGGCGTGTACACATTGCCCGTTTTACATACGTTGGCAAAGGGCGGCACAGACGCTGACACGCTGAAGTCAATTCTTGGAAAGCCGCTAACGGTTGAAGAGCGCGACTCAGTGCTGAAGATTGTGCGTACGAACGGCGGCGTTGACGTAGCAATCGAAAAAGCTCGCGCATTTGTTGCTGACGCTGAACGTGCGTGTGATGCATTGCCAACTGGCATCACATCTGACGCAATGCGTGCGGCTACTGCTGCGCTACTTGCAACCGTTTCGTAGTTACGACAACGCGCGGGCAGCAGCTAGCCCACTAAGTGCTGCACCTTCAACGCGAGGGCCAGCAAAGGCATCGCCAGCGATTGCCAAGGTTCCAGAGTCGTCAACCCAACACGCATCTGGCCACAACTTCTTCGGAATTGCGAAACGCCATTTCTTCATTTCGCTAGAAGTGACTTGTGCGGCACCAAGCCATGGGGTTGCAGCTTCAAGAAGTTCGTCATGAATCTCACGATTGGTCTTGTCGAAATTCGCAAGGCTCCATTCGGGGTTTGCATGAAAGGTAAGTGCAGGTGCTTCGCTGATTCCCTTAGCGGTGTTGTCACCGATGAATGAGAACACGCCATCAGGAAATTGCATGCCACCGGGTGATGACACATTGTGATTGTTCGAATCAAGCGTGACCAATAATCCCAATGTGCGGTCGTAGTCAGTGTTGCGCAATTCGGTGGGCATCTCTATTCCGCCACCAAACATTAGGGAAAACGACTGCGGAATAGGTGCAGTGAGAATCACGCGGTCTGCATGATGTGCAACACCATCATCAGTTGTGATTACCCAGTCGTTCTCGGCTCGTGTGAGAGAAAACACGAGCGCGCCAAGACGCACATCAAGTCCGGTTGCCAAATGTTTCGCAATTGAGGTCATGCCGTTCGCGCCGACATAGCGAGGGTGCCCATCTTCTTCTGAAAATCCGCGGCACCATTCGCGTACAACTTCGGCAGTTAGCCAATCATCTACGTGCTTCTGGAACTCTTCGCTGCGTACGGTGAAGAATTGCGCACCATGATCAAGAGTCGCATCTTTGATACGTCGCGTGGCCAGACGACCACCAACACCACGACCCTTATCAAAAACTGTTACTTCGTGGCCGTGCGAGACGCATTCACGTGCTGCCATGAGTCCGGAAAGACCGGCGCCTACAACAATAATTCGCATGGTCACACTGCTACGGCAGCTGCGTGCCCGTGCGGGACAAAAACCTTTTCAGCACGACCAAGGAACTCGAGCAAGATGCGATTAAAGGTAGTGGCATGTTCGATATGTAACCCGTGTGCACCACCGCTGATGATAACTAATTCAGCAGTTGGAATAAGTGCGGCAATCTCTTCAGCATCGCCACGCGGAGTAAGGATGTCTTGATTGCCAACGACCACCATTGTGGGGCATTCGATATTGCCAAGATCTGCATTAAGTGAACGATCATCGGTTGTAAGAATCGCTTTAACTTGTGACACAAATGCATTGGCTGGGTTGAACAATTGCAATGGTCCGATGCTTCCGAGTGCAGGAAGTATGCGACGGAAAGAGCGCGGGCCAATCATCCACCGTGCTGCTTCTTTACCAACAGACCCCATGCCTTCTTTTGAAGCCATATCTGCCCATGATTGCAACAGATCTGCACGCCACTGATGATTGCGACATGCAGTAGCTACAAGCGTTAATGAACGAACACGGTTCGGGTGTTTCAACGCAATGATCTGACTAATTGCGCCGCCCATAGATAGGCCAACAACATGAGCGGATTCGATACCAGCGGCATCAAGCACGGCGATGGCGTCGTCTGCCATTTGTTCAAGGTCGTATGTGCCTTCTGGTTTGTCGCTCTTGCCGGCACCGCGATTATCAAATGCCACTGTGCGATGGCGCAATGCAAGTGCAGCGCGTTGAAGGTTCCACGAATTCTTTTCGCCACCAAGCCCTTGCACCAATAGAACCGGTGCTCTTTTGGTGATGCCGGTTACTTCGTAGTGAATACGTATTCCGTCGGCTGCAACTGCGAATGGCATGTTATGCAACCTGCTTGCGAGCGGGGATACGTTCGATACTTGGCCACAGATACAAATTGCGCACAACTTCTGTTGTTGAATGGCGTGGGGCAAAACGCAACAAGTGTGCAGCTTCGTTACTTGCAGCTAAGCGGCCGTGCTGAATAAGGTCTGCAACGTGGTCTGGCATCGGCGCACCAGCGAATGTAGAAACGTTTTTCGCCATCCACCAACCTGGACCAAATGATGGAAGTGGAACGCGACGACCAATAGATGTTGCGCGCAACATACTGATGGCTCCGTTCGCAACGATGTTCACAATGCCATCTGCATCGCGTTCTGCGGCTTGAATAAACGCAGTTGCTGCATCAAAGTCTTCGACAACACAAAAGATTGGATTACCAATGCCGTAGTAGGGGATAACAGGCAAACGCAGAAGACGACCAAGCGGGCTTGGCACGTGCGCACCAAGAACTGGCGCGAGCCGCAACGTGCACACATTGATGCCACGAGCAGAACGTAGTTCCGTTGCTTGCGATTCAATGTTGCGACACATGTATCCGTACGTAGTGTTCGGAGCAGTAGGTGTTGTTTCTACTGCAATGTCAGGCGAATACGCGCCAGTGCCGTACATTTCAATTCCGCTTCGCACAACCACTGTCTCTAATGCATCTGCTTGATGTGCGGCATCGAATACAGCTTTTGCAACTAGTGCGGTGCATGTTTCGGCTTCGGGTGTTGCAAGACGCGCATGTGGTTCCCATACGCCAACATGAAGCAACACGTGCGGGTTGAAATCTTGAATCAGTTGTGCGATGCGATCATGTTCTGTTGGGTCAACACGAACAAATTGTGAACGCTTGAGTAGGCGTCGCGGTGGATCAACATCAATCCCTAAAATCTCGCCGGCCCATTCTGTGTTTTCAGCGAGCGCTGCAACGAGCGAGCCGAGTTCTCCGCCCATTCCGGTGATGAGTACTCGACGATTTTTCATATCGACAAACCAGTTGGTCGTTGTCCGAAGGACATCTACCGCAGGTTGTGTACTCCGAGAATCAATTCACGAGCCCAAGTATCAAGCTGGCGACCACCGATGTTTTCGGTGATGATGATGGCTTGTGATGGATCATCGATCATTCCGCTCCAGCGGATGTACCCACCGATGATGCCGAGCAAACGATCGCCGACCTCTTCTGAGTGAATGATGAGTTTCTGGTTGCGGCCAAGCATTCCCTGAAGTTCTTTGTAGAACACTTTCAAGAAGGCGTCGGTGTCATCTGCACCACTGAGTGGGCGATGGTGGTACGGCATATTGAGTTCTTCGTATGCGTGCAAGTTGTGGGGCGCAGCAATGATGGAGACAACGAGGTCGAAATGGTTCTCGCGCAGCCAAATGATTTCTTCCTGGCGACGAACGCGGCGATGGTTGTCGCCGTATCCCCCTGGTCGCTCACAAATGGCAAGGCAATCCTTGATGATCCAGGTGAAATTACGAGGGGTAATTCCAAGGGCCCATTTTCCGCGAAGTTTCGGGGGCATTCAGGTCTCCTTGAAAGTGTTGGCTCGGTCCGACGGCGCAAAAACGCCGCACATCAAGTTACCCCAGCAACTGCAGTATGAGCCTCTGTTTACTGCGACGAATTTCACGATTTTCCCCAATATCGCAGGCCAAGGTCTCCCCACGGGCCACCGCCATGATGCGCTCAAGGGTGGCGAGGTCTGGCGGGTAGGGGTCTGACAGCCAGCGCCGAAGCGCACGGCGGGCAAGGGGGGCTGGGGCTGCTGCCAACGCCACAGCATCGGTGGGGTCGATATTCAGGGCCAGTTCTTCCAGCAGGTCGTTGTCGTCGCGCAACACATCAGCACTGCGAACAAGAAGCGGCACGGGGTCGCGCAAGGAAATTTCGGTCATCAGGGGCAAAAGCTCGTTACGAACACGATTGCGCTGAAACTTTGGGTCTGTATTCGTGGAATCAGTGATGGTTGCGATTCCTGCCTCAGCACACACTGCATGAGTATCACTGCGACGCAACGCTAAGAGGGGTCGCGACACACCAGGCCGCATAGCGCCAAGGCCCTGCGCTCCGGCTCCGCGCAACAAGTTAATGAGAACCGTTTCTGCTTGGTCGTCTGCAGTGTGACCAGTCATTACGTTGTCTGGCATGACGCCATACCGTGCTGCGCGGGCTCGGGCTTCAAGGTTCGGGCCATGTTCCACTTGCACCGAATGCACGATGACTGAAATGCCAAGTGATTCAGCAACGGGGTCGATTACATCGATATCACTGGCTGATTCAGTGCGTAGGCCGTGGTCAACATGAATGGCAGTGACGACGAGCCCGTGCGCATGGGCCAACAGCATGAGGGCCATGGAATCGGGTCCACCCGAGACAGCACATGAAACAGCGGTACCAGCAGGTGGGAAAGTGCAGCGACGAAGTAGATCGTCGATCAAGAAAAGTTATTACTTCTGCTTGAGGGCTTGGCGTTGACGGCGGTTTGGGTAGCGGCTTGCACTGACCGTGGCTACATAGCCAGCAACCACTGCAATGATTGCTCCGATACTTCCGATGAGGAGGAATACACCGATCCACCAATGCCAAACTTGCGCTGCCAACATGCTTCTAGCGTAGCCAATGGCAGCCACCGCGACCTATTACTCGATGGTTATTTTGATTCGGGTTCTGGCCCAAAGCAGGCAAGGAGACGGTCAGTGAAGCCTTCTGGCAGGTGATCTCGCTTGGCCTTCGCGCGCACAATGGTGCGTAATTCGGCGTGGAATTCATAGGCGCCCTGGCAATCGGTGCATCCGGTGAGGTGGACCATGATCTCTTCAACTCGGGCCTTCGGCAACTCGGAATCAAGGAACAATTCCAGTTCTTTCAGTGTTTCTTGGCAATTTGGCATATCGATGGCTTTGCTCGCTCTGGCGATTACTCGCCGGTTCCTTCAATTGTCAGGGGCTCGACAATGAGCCCTCTTTCACGTGCGTACTCGTACAACATCTTTTGCATCGCTTTTCTTCCCCGATGCAGGCGGGACATCACGGTTCCAATCGGAATTTCAAGCATTTCAGAGATTTCTTTATAGGAAAAGCCATCAACATCTGACAAAAGCACCGGGATACGGAAATCGTCTGGCAATTCTTCGAGGGCGTTTTTCACTTCGTCATCTGTAAAGAGTTCGAGCATCTGGTCTTCGGCCGAACTGCTGAGTTGTGATTGATCAATTGAGCCCAAGCGCTTGTACAAGAAGAGTTCTTCAACATCGTCGAGTTCAACTTCAGTTCCTTTTCGCTTCTGCGCGTTGTACTTATTGATGTACGTGTTGGTCATAATGCGAAACAACCACGCACGTAGGTTTGTTCCTTCTTGGAATGTGTGAAACGAACGCCACCCTTTGATGTATGTCTCTTGCACTAAATCTTCAGCGTCTGAACGATTACGTGTCATGCGCAATGCAGTAGAAAACAACTGCGGCGCATATTGCATTGCATCAGCGGTGAACTGTTCTTGTGCGCTCATTCTGTGAGTAATGCGTTACTAAGGACGGCGGTGTTTTTTAGCTTTGATTGCTGCATCAACTGAGAGTGTGAATCGCTCTAACAAATCAGCCAATACAGCACGCTCTTCTGGTTCAAAATCATTCATCACTGAAAACAGAATTGCGCGGCGACGATCATTGACTTCGCCGTGTATACGACGACCGCGTTCTGTAACAGAAATTGCTACAACACGACCATCACCTGCATGCTCTACACGCTCTGCCAAGTTGTCTTTGATAAGACGTTGCACTGCACGTGTTGCAGTACTTGGGTCAATGCGAAGGTATTCGGCTAAGTCACCCATACGGCATGTATCAACAGTGACAAGAAGCTCGAGAGCATCCATTTGGCCTGGCTCGATTGCGCTTCCGCCAATACCAAAGATGGCGTCGCGTGCTTGGCTTGCCGTTGCTCCACGGCGAATTTCTCGCCATGCCCGACCTATGCGTCCGGCTATCTCGAGATCGAGATCACTGGTGGGGTCTGCCTGTGTCTTTGTGTTCGTCATGTCCTTACTAGGGTACCCACATGGCAGACAACGAAATAGGTCAGGACCGACCAGAAACTCCCATCGATGCGTTGGGAATCATGGCGAGCCAGCAAGCCATTCTTGGGCCAAACCTGCGTCAGATTGAGATGTATACGCGGCGAGGTCTTTTGTCACTTTTATGGCACGAACCAGACACCGCAGAACAAAAGGTGGGCGTTGTCATGGTGGGCGGCGCCATGGGCGGAACCCTCGGGCCTGGTGACAGTTTGTTTCATGCATTGGGTGAAGCGCTCGTATCAGTAGGTGTGCCTTCTATTCGCCTCAGCTATCGCAAACCGAACGACATGGATTCGTGCTGTGTGGATACAGCAGCTGCTGTGCAACTACTGGTTGGCAGCGGTGCTGATGCCGTGGTCATCATGGGCCACAGTTTTGGCGGAGCAGTTGCCATTCGCGTGGCAGTCGGATTATCCGAAATGGTGTGCGGTGTTGTCACGTTCGCAACACAGTCAGCTGGTTGTGAAATAGCTGGTGGTCTGCAATCACGCCCGTTGTTGATGTTCCACGGTGACAGTGACTCTATTTTGCCTCTAGAGGCCAGTGAAGTTGTGCGAGCAATCGCTGGTACGGGAGACTTACACGTTATGCATGGCGATGATCACTTGTTAGTAAAAAGTCACGATGTGATGTTTTCCACCACGATGGACTGGCTGAACACAGTGTTCGCCGGAGTCGCTTCATGATTACATCACCGAAGAACGTTGTTGTCCTTCTTCTTGACAGTTTGAATCGTCACGAACTTGGCGCATACGGCGGTGGCAATTTTGATACGCCAAACCTTGATCGCTTGGCTGCACGTTCTGTTCGCTTTACCAACCATCACACTGGTTCGCTGCCGTGCATTCCCGCACGACACGACATTTTGGTTGGTGCATGGGATTTCTTGTGGAAGCCCTGGGGCTCTATTGAATTATGGGAAGAACCGATCACTGCGTCTTTGCGTCGCGCCGGTGTTGTCACTCAACTCATTACCGACCACCCACATTTGTTCGAAGTTGGCGGCGAGAATTATCACACTGACTTCACTGCATGGAGCTATGAACGTGGACATGAAAGTGATGCGTGGAAAACACGCCCCGATGCTTCATGGTTGGGTGCGCCATCGTTCGGTCGTGGTCATACGCATTACGACAACTCACGTGGATTCTTCAAAGGCGAAGAAGACTTCCCCGGCCCACGTACCATGCAAGCAACTGCACGGTGGCTGTTAGAAGATGCACCGGTGCATCGCGCGCAAGGCGAGCGGTTCTTTCTGTTCGTTGATGAATTCGACCCACACGAACCGTTTGATACACCGGCCCGCTGGGCTGACAGGTATGACGACACCTGGGAAGGCGACCACTTGGTGTGGCCGCCATATGCAATTGACGCAATAAAAGAGGGTGTTCTGACTGAACGCGACGCAGTACAAGTGCGTGCGCAGTACGGCGGCAAATTGTCAATGATTGATCATTGGTTAGGCAAAGTTCTTGATTCTCTTGATGCAACAAACGCATGGGAAGACACGGTTGTGGTGTTGTGCACAGATCACGGTCATTACTTAGGCGACAAAGATGTGTACAACCGCGATGTATGGGGAAAGCCCGGCATTCCGGTGTACAAACCACTTGGCAATATACCAATGCTTATTGCGTGGCCCGGAGTTGCTCCTGCTACGAACGATGCACTCACAACATCAACAGATATTCACGCAACGCTTGCAGACATTTTTGATGCACCAATCAAGCACACTGCACATGGTTCGTCACTTGTTCCGCTGCTCAACGGTTCCTCAACTCAAGTGCGCGACTGGTTGCTTACTGGTGTGTGGGGCCGTGAAGTGCAATTGGTTACAAACGATTGGCGCTATACACGCGGACCACAAGGCATCAACATGCCGCAAACAATGTGGTC
>JANQYF010000026.1 GCA_030729045.1 Ilumatobacteraceae bacterium | reverse complement strand
TGGGCGGGAACTAGGGTTCAGAGCCATGAATGTTGTTGATGCAGTAAATGCCCGCTTGTCGGTGCGCCAGTTTCTTCCCACTGCGGTCTCTGATGACCAATTGCGGTCCTTGTTGTCTGATGCCTCACGTTCACCTAGTGGTGGCAACGTGCAGCCATGGCGTATCTATGTGGTGAATGGTGAATCGATGACACGTATGCGTGAGTTCTTGACAACTCAGCCACCGCTTGAAACACCTGAGTACGACGTCTACCCGAAGAGCATCACAGAGCCGTACCGCACAAACCGCTTCACCATTGGTGAGCAGATGTATGCGACTCTTGGCATTGCACGCGAGGACAAGCCGGGCAGATTGCGCCAGTTCGCACACAACAATGATTTCTTCAGCGCACCAGCTGCAATGTTTTGTTTCATCGATCGCCAGATGGGTCCACCACAGTGGTCTGACCTTGGCATGTTCTTGCAGACATTTATGTTGTTGGCAGTAGAGAATGGTCTTGCAACATGTGCACAGGAATATTGGTCTTCACGCCATCAGGCTGTAGCAACGTTTGTCGGTGCGCCAGAAAACGAGATGTTGTTCTGCGGCATGGCGATTGGTTACGCCGATACTTCTGCACCTATTAACTCACTTCGTTCAGAGCGCATGCCCGTTGACGAGTGGGCCCGCTTTATCTAACGCGAATGATGGGTCTCGGCCTGTAAAACCAGTGCACTTGGTCTGACATGGCGGTCAATATCCATAATGCCGAACTTCAGATCGAACCCGTGGAGCCATTCGTAATTATCAACTGCAGTCCAGTGGAAGAAACCTTTGATGTCAACGCCTCGGGCAATGGCATCGTGCGTAATGTCAAGACCTTCTGCCAAATAAGACGCACGTATGGAGTCATCATCTGTACCAATTCCGTATTCGGCTATCAGTAACGGAGTGCCAGGAAGTTCTGCATGAAGCTTGTCGAGAATTAGTTGAAGACCCTCTGGCCAGATGGTGTACCCAAGAGGTGATGGTGGTGCATCTTCTGGGTACAACGCAAGTTGCCCATTGCGTACTCCGAACGCGCAGTAATACGAGAACCCAATCATGTCGAATGAACCTGCAAGATCGGGACGAATGATTGGTGCACGGTCGGCAACTTGTAGAACACCTGAACGGAATAGCTCAAGCCCTGCATTCCAATTACTTGCATAAAAACGAGCAACAAAATCATGTGATGCCGGCTCATCGTCAAGTAAGTGCACGGTAGATAATCCAAAGACTGACGCAACGGGGGCACCTGTTCTCTTCAATCGCACAGCAGCCTCGGCCGTGGCTAACTGCATTTGTTCTGTGACAGTGCGCCATTCCTCAAGATCGTTATGGCCTGGCGACCATCCGCGGCCAAGATAGGCAGCAGTGGGGTAGTAGTTGGTTTCATTAACTGGTTGCCAGCCGTCGACTAGGTCACCAAAGGTGTCTGCGATGAAATCAACATGGCGGGACCAATACTTTGTGCGATTTTCGTCGACAAGAAATCCGCCCCGATCTGCAAACCACTTTGGCAATGTGAAGTGGAATAGACATACCCACGGGTGAATGCCTGCTTCGCGCGCTGATTGCAGCACTGTTCGGTAATGCGCTATTGCAGCGTGGTCGTGCACGCCTTCTTGCGGCTCGATACGCGCCCATTCAATTGAAAGACGGTGGTGGGTGAGGCCAAGTTGAGAAAGAATTTCAAAGTCGTCGGAATAGCGTTCAGAAAACCCGTTGCCATTTCCTGAAGGAGGCGCGTGGCCAGCGCGTTCCCATTCAATCCAGTCTGATGCGGGTGCTGCACCTTCACATTGGGTTGATGATGCACCGGTGCCCCACATGAAGCCAGCTGGCCATGTGCGGTGTGGAGCAGGCGTCATAACAAGGTCTTAGTGCAGCCAAGGCGTAATGCAGAGGCCCACAAGTAGGCCTTCAGGACCCAAAAGACGAGCAATAGTTTGACCCCATGGTTCAACGCGCGTGTCGTGAATCAATGTGTGGCCTTTTGCTTTCAGTTCTGCAACTGCTGCGTCAACATCTGCAACTTCAAATTCAATAGTCGCTTGTGGAATGGGGATATGGGCTGGCCATTCGTTTGTGCCAAAGCAGGATTGGGCTGCATCGGCAAGTGGCCATACTCCAAGGTGTTTGCTGCCATCAAAACCGTCAACAGCTATGTAGTCGCCAGACACGACTTGTAATGGAAGTCCGAGAGTGTCGCGATAAAAAGACGCGCCTTCGGCAGGGTTAGGAACAATGGGGGCAAAGCCTGCAACAAAGAGAATTTCCATGTCTCTGTTGTATCAGTTCACGTTGCGAGGTCGCTCACTATGAGGCCTGCTTCAAGAGTGACCGTACGAGTGATGCGCACTGAATCAAGAAGTGATCTGTCGTGAGTAACAAGAAGTACTGTGCCGCCAAAGGTCTCGAGAGCTTGTTCTAGTTGTTCGATAGCTGGCAGGTCGAGATGGTTGGTTGGTTCATCAAGCACTAAGCAGTTGGCGCCGTTAGCCATGAGCAGCGCCAATACGCCTCGAGTGCGTTCGCCGGGGGACAAGGAAGCTGCAGGGCGATTCACATGGTCAGCCGCCAGGTTGAACTTGGCAAGAAGCGTGCGCGCTTCAGGAACTAATAGCCCAGTTGCAGCCATGAATACTTCTAACAATGTTGCATCTGAAAATGTGCCGTCTTCGTTACGACCAGCAAGTTGATTACGTGCTTGTTCGAGTTCGCCAACGACAACCCCAGGTCCCATCCATTGCGAACCGCTTGCTAGTGGAATGCGACCGAGTAGTGAACCGATGAGTGTGCTCTTGCCACTGCCGTTGTGGCCAACGATTGCGATGCGGTCGCCGAATGAGACTTGAAGTTCGATTGGCCCCAGATGAAATGAGTCGTAATCAACTTCAGCACCAGCTAGTCGTGCCACAACATCACCACCACGCGCAGAAAGTGGAATTTCTAAGCGCAACTCCCATGCTTCACGTGGTTTCTCTACTTTGACTAAGCGTTCCATCTGCCTGTCAGTGCGTGCAGCCTTGCCTGCAAGTTGTTCAGATGAGTTCAT
>JANQYF010000025.1 GCA_030729045.1 Ilumatobacteraceae bacterium | reverse complement strand
ACGAAGAACAAGATGAGGTCACGAGAAATGAATGTTCCGGCCATACCTGTTTGCAGAATCAACATCAAGATGAAGAACGCTTTGGGGTTTCCTGGTGATGGCACGTGATCCCATGAATAAATCATGACAAGAACTGTGATGACCATTGACAAGAGGTACAGCGGAAGGCTGATGCCATCAATACCAATGAAGTACGACGACTTGATTACTGAAATCCATTCGTGTTGCGCCACGAACTGCATGGTGCCGGCATTGCCGAAGTCGAACTGGATCATTGTGTAAATACCGACAGCGAGTGTGGCGATAGCTGTTGCGATTGCAACTGACTTAATCAGCGCCTCTTCAGCTTTCGGTATGAACAGCATGATGAGGGCTCCGACAAGCGGCAAAAATGTGCCGACTGTAAGAGCCCAGTTGTGGTTGCTTATGACTTCCATTGCGGTAGCTCCCTAGGTATTTACGATGACGAGTACGAGGGCGCCGATGGCGGCAGCGCCGAACAACAACGCCCCATACTGATTGACTTTTCCGGACTGAACAGGACGAAGAGCGCTTCCGGCACCTTGGGCAACACTGCCCGTACCATTCACTGCGCCGTCGACCACGCGCTGGTCGATGTTGCGATACACCCAACCAGCAACTCCCTTTGCTGTTGTGCCTGCTCCATTAACGACGCCATCAAGAACTTTTTGGTTGAACCAATACACAGCGGCTGCAATCGGGTGCGCAATCGAACGAACAATGATTTTTTCGTACAACACATCGAGGTAGTACTTGTTGACAAGAAGTTTGTAACCAAAGCCCAAGACTTTGTTGCGCTCGGTGAGACCAACAAACTTCTTGTTCTTCTTTGCGTACAACTGAATGCACACAAACAAGCTGAGAAGGAAGCCAGCGAACACAATCAGCATTGACAGTCCGGCCTTCGACCACTTGAACGGTGCATGGTTAAGACTCGGTGCCGCGCACACGCCTTGTTCAGGCGTTTCTGTTCCACATGGCGATTTTGAATGCCCTTCTTCGGCTGCAATACGAGCTTCACCAATTCCGCCGACGACATACGCAATGCCTGTTGGGTTGACGACTTCGGCGCTTGGCTCAACCCACTTCTTAAAGTTCTCAAACTTTTCGCCGAATGGCAAAGCGTTCAGGAAGCCAGAGCTAAGTGCAAGCGTGGCCAAGATAATCAACGGAACAGTGATGAGCCAGCCAGATTCATGTGGTCCGTGCGATGCATGAGCATCGTGTGAATCATGAGTGTCATGGCCATGATCTGCGTGGTCATCGTGAGCAGCGTGTGAGTCGTGACTCTCTTCTTCATGATGTTCACCAGCAGATGCACCACGTGGCTCACCAAAGAAGGTGAGGTACGTAGCACGAGTCATGTACGCAGCGGTAAGGAAAGCACCTGCAAGTCCGACATACATGAACACGTTGTAGCCATTGTTGCCAACGTTGTCGATGATCTCATCTTTCGAAAAGAAACCGGAGAAAGGGAACACTCCGCAGAGCGCAAGCGTCGAGATAATCCAAGTTCCAAAAGTGATTGGCATGAACTTGCGAAGCCCACCCATGTCTTTCTTCATTTCGAATGAGTGATGAGAAGAACTGTGGCTAATTGAACCGGCACCAAGGAACAGACATGCCTTAAAGAAGGCGTGCGTGAAGATATGGAAAACCGCAGGCAACCATGCGCCAGCGCCAAGTCCCATCATCATGTATCCAAGTTGGCTGACTGTTGAATATGCCAGAACCTTCTTGATATCTGTCTGCACAAATGCGAGCAGTGCAGCAATAACAATGGTGATGGCGCCAATAACAATGATGAAGTTAGCGCTGCCACTAAGAATGTCCATGCCCTTAAAGAACACTGGGTACACGCGGGCAACAAGGAATACACCAGCAACAACCATGGTGGATGAATGCAATAGCGAGCTAACAGGGGTTGGACCGGCCATCGCGTCTGGCAACCACGTGTGTAGTGGGAACTGACCACTCTTACCGATGGCCGCGATGAACAGCGCTATCGCACCCATTGTGATTGCGGCACTGCCAGGGTCGCCGGACAATGCCCACGATGACAAACCACGAATTGAGAAACCAGACACGCCAAGAGTCTTGGTAGTCCATTCATTCGCTGAGAAGAACAGAATGGCCGTACCAGTAAGGAGGCCAATATCGCCAGTACGTGTGGTGAAGAACGCTTTCAATGCAGCGCGACTATTTGCGCCTTCTTCCCACCAGTGACCAATAAGAAGGAACGAGCACAGACCCATGATTTCCCAACCCAAGATCAGTTGAATCATGTTTTCAGCGACAACCATGTTGAGCATTCCGGCGGAGAACAAGGTCAGCGAGGCAAAGAAGTGTGTGTAGCGACGATCGCCACGGAGATATTCAAGTGAGTAGATCTGCACCAAAGTTGAGATGAATGCAACGACCAAAAGGATTGCAACCGTTAGTCCGTCGACATGTTGACCAATGCCAAACGACACTCCGCTGTTTTGCCACCATGTCCAGGTCTTGACAACAGGAGAAACAAAAGCTCCTTCAGGAGCGCCATTGACCCGCTGAATCCATTGGTATGCAGCACCGCCAGCAAAGACCAGCGCACCGATCATTGAGGCAACGCCGAATTCGCTTCCCTTCTTTGGCATGCGCTTTCCGAAGAAGATAATGAGGAAGAACGACAATGCAGGAATGATGGGAATTACCCACGCATTCTCGAGGAACCACCCCGACTTCAGTACTACTTCTGTTGCTGCTTCTGTGGCTGCTGCGAACATCGGATCAGCCCTTCATCTCTGAGAGTTCATCGAGGTCAATAGAACGACGATTGCGATACATAAGGAGAACCATTGCGAGGCCGACGCCAACCTCGGCTGCAGCAATTGCAATGATGTACAACGCGAAAGTGTGGCCATCAAATGAGCCGTTGCGCATGGAGAAGGCCAGCAGGTTGATATTGACAGAGTTCAAGATGAGCTCGATTGACATCAGCACAAGAACTGCGTTCTTGCGCGCGATAACGCCATAAACACCGATGCAGAACAGAACAGCGGCAAGGATGAGGAACTGATTGACAAACATGATTAGTCCCTCCTCGCGAGAACAATGGCTCCGACAACTGCTGCAAGCAATACGAACGACAAAGCCCAGAACGGCAATAGGTACGGACCAAAGATTTGGTCAGAAATTTCCTGTGTAGTTGCGACTGCAGGATCGGCTGGCATCTTCTGACTTCCGAATCCGCTATCAAGCGCCATAGCCATAGCAACAAACAACGCAATTGCTACTGGGATACCAAAAAACCAATTCTTGTTGTTCAAATCAGATTCAGCGCCGATGCGAGCACGGGTCAACATTGTTCCGAACAAGAACAACACCATCACAGCACCGATATACACGAGGACCTGAGTGATTGCGACAAACTCAGCGGCAAGCAATATGTACTGTGCCGCTGCACCAGCAAGAACCACAACTAGCCACAGCGCAGCGTGGACAACATTGCTAGTAGTAACGACGCGCAATGCCCCTACAACCATGATTGTGGCGATGATTGCAAAACCAATGTTTTGAGCAACGAGGACATCAGAGGCAAACATTATTTCTTGCCCTTCTTGTCTGCGCCTGCTTCAAGTTCTGGTGCTTCTGGAACTGTTTCCATCCACTCTCCAAGTTTTGTCTTGTCATGCAAGAGATCAGCAATGCGCGGTTCTGAATACTCATACTCAGGGCTCCAGAACAAAGCATCGAATGGGCACACATCAACGCAGATACCGCAGTACATGCACAACGCATAGTCAATGTCGAAGCGATCAAGTTTGTTGACTTTACGAGCAGCACCACCAGCACGACGCGGTGGAGCCATCTCTTTATGGCCTTCGATGTAAATGCACCAGTCCGGGCATGAACGAACACACAACATGCAAGATGTGCAGTTTCCTTCATGAAGCGCAATAACACCACGCGCACGGAGCGGAGGTGTTTCTTTTACATGTGGGTACTGAACGGTGTTTGAACCGTCCTTGAAGGTTTTCATCATGGTGCCGAATGTGACACCAAGACCTTTAACGAGACCAGGAACTTTTGCCATTAGAACGCCACCTTCAGAATTGCTGTAACCATGATGTTGACAAGCGATACGGGGATAAGAACTTTCCAAGCGAACTTCTGCAACTGATCTTCGCGGAAACGTGGGAATGAAAAACGCACCCACATGATGAAGAAGACGATGACAATCATCTTGGTGAACAAGATAAGTGGCCCAACAATGTTCATCCAGTTGTCAATGCTGTCGATTGTGGTCCAACCAAACCATGAGAACGGAACTCCCCAACCACCGAGGAAGAGAACTGACGCGATCATGGAGAACACACCAGCAGTTGCAAATTCACCGATGAAGAAAATGAGGAATCGGAAGCCGGAATACTCAGTCATGTAACCAGACACGAGTTCAGATTCGGCAATAGGCATGTCAAACGGGGTCTGCGTCAGCTCGGCTTGTACCGCAATCATGAAAACGATGAAGCCGACGAACTGTGTGAGGACATACGGATTACCAAGGCTGTCGAGCCCGAACATTGAGCCTGCATTTTGTGCGACCACGATTTGCTGAAGATTCATAGTGCCCGCCTGAATGACGACACCAACTACTGCAAGAACCATTGGTAGTTCATACGCAATGAGCTGACCAGCTGCACGCAAACCACCAAGCAATGAATACTTGTTGGCACTAGCCCAACCAGCGATCAGAATTCCGAGAACCGAAACTGACGAAACAGCAAGCGCATAAAACACTCCGGCCTCAAAGTCAGTAAATATCGCGTCAGGGCCAAACGGCACCACAACTACTAGAAGGAATGTGCTTGCCAGAACAATCAGTGGAGCCAACTTGAAGATGAACTTGTCAGCACGAGCTGGGTAAATGTCTTCCTTCTGCAACCACTTGCCCACTTCAGCAAAAAGCTGCATGGAACCTTGTGGGCCTGCTTCCATTGGCCCAAGACGTGACTGCATAAACGACATCATCTTGAACAAGAACAGATACACCACTGTTCCGGCTGGAAGAAGAACGGCAACAAGCCCGCCCAAAACACGAAGAAGCGACTGTGCCCAGTAGGGCAGATCAGCAGAAAACAAAATTGCGAGATTCATCAGCGGTCAATGTCTCCGAGAATGAAATACAACGAAGCAAGGATCGTGATGATGTCTGGGACATAGACGCCCTTCAACAACCACGGAGTAATCGAGATGTTGTTAAATGATGCGCTGCGAATCTTGACGCGGAATGGCCCCATATCACCTTGAGAAACAACGTAGTAACCCATCTCGCCGAGAGGGTTCTCAGTTGAGACCCATGCTTCCCCTTCAGGAACTTTGATGATCTTTGGCACCTTGGCCATGATTGGACCAGCAGGAATTGTGTCGAGAAGTTGATCAACGATGCGTGTTGCTTCACGGACTTCTTGCAGACGTACCCAGCAACGAGCAAACGAGTCGCCGTCTGGGTGAGTGATGACCTTGAAATCAACCTTGTCGTACGCAAGTGGCAACTTCTGATCACGACGAAGATCCCAGTCGACACCACTGGCACGCAAGTTTGCACCAGATAGCCCGTACTGCAATGCAACATCTTTCGGGATGACACCAATGCCACGTGTACGCGATTGGAAAATCTCGTTACCGAACAACAGGTCTTCAATTTGATCGCAGAAGCCACGAAGTTTCTTCATGACAATACGGGTCTCGTCAATGAAGCCCGCTGGAAGATCATCTTTCAATCCGCCGATGCGGTCGAAGTTTGGATGGAAGCGTCCACCAGTTGCACCTTCAATGAGGTTCAAGACATATTCACGATCGCGGAACGCAAAGAACACTGGGGTAACAGCACCAAGCTGCACACCAAGATCACCAAGGAACAAGGTCACGTTTGCAATGCGTGACAATTCAAACAAGATGGTGCGAATGTGCTGTGCACGTGATGGTGCTTCAACGCCCATCAGTTTTTCTGCAGCAAGGATGAATGGAACTTCGTTTGCAAATGATCCGAGCCAGTCAATGCGGTTTACCAACGCTGTGACTTGTGGGTATGAACGAACTTCAGTGAGTTTTTCGTAACCGCGGTGCATGTAACCGCACGATGGGTCTGCCCACAGAACTTGCTCACCATCAAGACGAGCAATTATTCGCAAAGTTCCGTGTGTTGCGGGATGCTGTGGCCCGATGTTGAGGGTCATGCCCTCTGTTTCAAGTTCAACGTTGACACGCGCATCGGCCGCTTGTGCTGCGATGTATGCAAGTTGTTGACGATCGCCTAGAAGACTCATGATGCGTCACCTTCCTCTTCACTGTCATCACCAGGAAGTGGTTCGACATCAACAATTCCGGGCCAAGGCTTCACCATGCGTGCAAGCAATGGGAAATCTTTGCGTAGTGGGAATCCCTCAAAGTCTGTTGGCAAATACATATTGCGCAAATCAGGGTGGCCATTAAAGCCAATGCCAAACATCTCGTGTGTTTCACGCTCATGCCAGTTGGCACCTGCAAAAACTTGCGACCATGAGTCGACTGCCATTAACGAATCATCAACATCAACCTTGATATTGATACCAAGTGTGGTGAACGGTTGCACAAGACGAGCAATTACTTGGAAGCGAGTGTCGCCACCTGCGTAGCCCTGTTTGATAACACTGCTGCGCTCGACTGGTGGCGCAGTTGGATCATCTTCACCACGACCGTATGGAGACGGCAACCAGTCAATTGCTGAAATGAAACCGAAGTATGTATAGCCAAGACTCTTCAGAGTTTCAGCTGTTGAACGCCATGCATCAGCCGTGACACGAATCCACATGTCATCATTTGGCTTAACGAGCGAATCGACAACAGAACTTCCGAGCGCCGCACACACGCGTGCGATTTCTGCATCACGCACATCGTCGCGTGGAGTTTCAGTTGGGGCATCAGTTGTTGACGACAACGGGGATACCTCCCTTTTCTGCAGTTGCTCCGTCGACATACATTGACTTCATGCCTTCGCCACGCCAACGCGCGCCCATGTCTTCGTTCTTAATGCGCTGTTGCAACAGCACAATTCCTTCAAGCAAAGCTTCAGGACGTGGTGGGCAACCAGGAACATAAACATCAACAGGAATGATTTGATCAATTCCCTTTGTTACTGAATAGCTGTCCCAATATGGCCCGCCACAGTTTGCACACGAACCCATTGAAATGACGTACTTCGGTTCAGGCATTTGTTCGTACAAACGCTTGATAGCTGGTGCCATTTTGTCTGTCACAGTTCCGGAGATAACAACAAGGTCTGCTTGACGCGGTGACGCAGGAAGAGGAATGACTCCGAGACGCATTACGTCGTAACGAGGCGAACCAAAAGCGGCACCCATTTCGATTGCACAACATGCAAGACCCCATTGGTAGACCCAGAGGCTGTACGAACGACCTAGATTGAAAAGTTGTGTCAGCGGTTTGCCCAACCGACCACGATCTACAAGACCCATAATTAAACCCTTGTTCCTAGACCCAGCGAAGGACGCCTTTGCGCCACGCATAGACAAGACCAAGTAACAAGATGCCGACAAAAATGCCCATCTCTACAAGGCCAAACATTCCGTACCGCTCGAGCTGTGTTGCCCACGGGAAAATAAAGACTGCTTCAACATCAAAGATGACGAACAACAGTGCGAAGACGTAATAGCGAATTTGGCTTTGAGACCAACCGTCACCAACTGGATCAACACCACTTTCGTAGGTAAGCAGTTTTTCCGCGTTGGGATTATTCGGCCGAATGAGTGCCGAAATACCAAGCAGCAAGCCGGCAACAAGAAAGGAGGCCAGTCCAAACCACACAACCGTGAGATAGGACCGTAAGAAGGGGGACATCACGTCTAAAACTACTACGGGGACTCACTATCGCCCCAACTTCGCGTTGGGTCAATGGTCAGTTATGCCATGTGCCTTTGTGCGATTTCTTCTAGAAACCATGCGACCAATTCATCGCATCGCGCCTCGGCATCGACGATCCGGGAACTGGTCTCTTGCATCAGTTCGTCGGGGGTCATTTCGATGGCGGCTAATTCTTCGCTCCCCTGACCCGTCATCCACAATCGCACAATCGATTCGGACGCCTCGGGGTGAAATTGGAGGCCAAGTGCCCTGCCACAGATCATGGCCTGAGGCCCAACAGGGGAATCGGCGAGGGTCGTGGCCCCAGCCGGAACGCTGAAACGGTCATAGTGCCACTGCATCCAGGAGCCTCGGGTAAGGCAATCCGGGGTCGATTTAGCCGTCTCAGCCACCTGAAACACTTGGTACCAACCGATTTCAGGGGTTTTGGCCCGGGTCACTTCTCCCCCCAGGGTGACGGCTAACTGCTGGGCCCCAAAGCAAATTCCGAGGATCCCGATTCCCCTGGAGACGGCCTCGGCGAGCAAGGTCTGTTCTGCTCGAACTGGCTCGGCAACGTGGTCCCAGTACGTGCTCCAATTGGAACCCATGGCCACAACTAGGTCAAAGCCATCAAGAGAAGGCCAATTCTGGTGATCTTCTCGAAGAAACTCGGTGAACGAGTACCCGCGCTGACGCAAGGCACGACCAACGAATCCAGGATCAGCATCCTCACTATTAGCGATGAGTACAGCGCGCATGCCCACTACGGTAGGGGCTGATGACTGCTATCCCAATTGATTCTGCCGTCATCGAAGCGGCTCGTCTTGCCGGATCAGGGGTTGTCAAGCGCACCCCCATCACCGAGTCAGCTGCATTGTCCGAACGGTACGGCGGAAACGTGGTGTTCAAGGCTGAGAACTTGCAGCGCACAGGGTCCTTCAAAATTCGCGGTGCCATGAGCAAACTTGCGTCGCTCGGGGATTCGGTGAAGAACGGCGTGGTGGCGGGCAGTGCCGGAAACCATGCACAAGCAATTGCATTTGCAGCACGACATCACAATGTTCCGTGTGAAATTTTTGTTCCGGCTGGCGCATCGTTGTCAAAGATGGAAGCAGTGCGTTCATACGGAGCAATTCTTAGCGAAGGTGGTGACACATTGTCTGACGCTGTCGCTGCAGCGCAACGACATGCAGATGCAACCGGAATGAATTTCTGTCATCCGTATGACGACCCCGTTGTTGTCGCCGGACAAGCAACTCTTGGTCTCGAATTGTTAGAAGACATTTCAGATTTATCTCTGGTCATCATTCCACTAGGTGGAGGTGGATTGACTGGCGGCGTTGCAATGGCACTGAAAACATTCAACCCAAAAATTCGAGTTATTGGTGTTCAAGTGCGTGCGTGCGCACCATATGCCGGATCCCCTCCCCCTGATGGCCCAATCGTCACACTTGCAGATGGAATTGCAGTGAAGATGCCAGGCGCTTTCACGCGACCGCTCATTGAACGATATGTAAACGAAATTGTTGTTGTAGAAGAAGATCTCGTTGCTGACGCAATGGTTCTTTTAATGGACCGCGGCAAACTCTACGTTGAAGGTGGCGGTGCGGTTGGTGTTTCCGCACTAATGAGTGGTCAAGTTAAGCCAGCACAAACAGGCACCACATGCGTAGTCCTGTCGGGAGGCAATGTTGACCTCGGTATTCTTCCTGGACTCATTCGTCGAAACGAAACAAAGGTTGGTCGCAGGCTTATCTTGTTCGTTCGTATCTCTGACAGACCAGGTGGACTTGCTCGGCTACTTACATTGTTCGCAGAAACAGGTGCCAACTTGGTTGAAGTAGAACACGTTCGTGAAGGCGTGAGTTTGCATGTTCGCGAAACTGGAGTTCAGGCTGTCTTAGAAGTACGTGGTCGTGATCATGCTGATGAAGTTCTCGCCGCAGTACGCAATGCCGGATACGAGGCCGACGAAGTAGAAGCGGGATGAGCAAGCCTCTGATTGCAATACCAGGGCGCCTTAGTCCTGAAGCCACAGGACACCGCACGCCGGTTACAAGTTGTGGCCAAAACTATATTGATGCCATTCATCGTGCAGGAGGTTTACCTGTCCTTGTACCTCCTACTAATGACATGACAATCGTTGCTGAAACAATCGCTCGCTGTGATGGAATGCTCATGATTGGTGGAGGCGATGTCAGCCCGTCTAAATACGGAGCGACTGAATGGGCGCGCTTATTTGGGGTCAATGAACTCGTTGATGATTTTGAGATTGCAGCGCTACATCGGGCTATGGAATGCGACATTCCGGTTCTTGCAGTCTGTCGCGGGCAACAAGTTTTGAATGTTGCTCTTGGTGGCACTCTTATTCAACATCTCAAGACAACACCAGATCATCGAGACACGATGCACGGCATTCAGGTTGTCACTGGGTCACGCTTAGCTCAAGCAATGGGAACTACTGAACCGCTTATTCACTCATTGCACCATCAAGCAATTGAGAAAGTTGCGCCAGGTCTTGTTGTTGTCGGTACACACCAGGACGGCACGATTGAAGCGGTTGAACATACAGGCTCAACATGGATTGTGGCAGTGCAGTGGCATCCAGAAGACACCGCGCGCGACGATCCGTCACAACAGGGTTTGTTCAATACCCTGATTTCACACGCCAGCTGATTTAGAGAGGTGCAAAACGCGCAAGGCGCGTAGCTTGAAGCAGTAACTCTGGGAAGAAACCAACAATGAGAGTTGCAGCAACAGAGACAGCTATCACAACGACAACTGCTGGATCTACTGAGATTTCAGAATCTGATGCAGGCTCTTCGAGCCACATGCTGACTGCAATACGAAGGTACAAGTACGCACCAATAACAGCAGCCACCATGGCAGCAATTGCAAGTACGTACGAGTTTGCTTCTACAGATGATTTGATAACCGCAAATTTTGCAACGAAGCCAGCCGTCAATGGAACACCAGCTTGAGCGAAAAGTAGAACGGTGAACGCCAGCGCCAGCGCAGGGCGACGCTTCGCCAGACCCTTGAAGTCAGAGAGGTTCGTTTCTCCGTCGGTATTGCCAGACATTGCGAGAACAATTGCGAATGAACCCATTACCAACACGGTGTAGATGACTAGGTAGTTCATTGACGTTGCAATACCGTCACCGCTCATCTGACCTGCGGCTTCTACTCCGACCAAAATGAAACCAGCGTGGCTAATTGACGAGTAGGCCAGCATGCGTTTTACGTTGGTCTGAACTACGGCCAATATCGAACCGGTAAATACGGTCAACATTGCGAGCGCCCATACAACTGGGCGCCAATCATCAGCACGCTGTTCAAGACCCACCATCAGAATTCGAAGTAATGCTGCAAACGCCGCAACTTTCCCGGCCGATGCCATAAACGCTGTAACCGGAGTTGGCGCTCCTTCGTATACATCGGGAGTCCACACATGGAACGGTGCTGCGGATACTTTGAATCCGAGGCCGACTAACAACAAGCCAATACCTACGAGCAACATCGCATCAGTATTAAGTATGGAGATGCTTGCCGAAAGCCCCGAGCCAATACCAGAGATTTTTGTACTGCCCGTTGCACCGAAGATCAGTGCAACTCCGTACAAGAAAAAGGCTGATGAGAAGCCGCCGAGAATGAAGTATTTCAATCCTGATTCCTGGCTCTGTTCACGATCGCGATTGCTAGCCGCCAGTAGATACAACGACAGGCTCAAGATTTCAAGACCGAGGAACAACACAATGAGTTCATTGGAAGCAACCATTACTAATGCACCGATGCCGGAAGTTAGTAACAGTGCATACAGTTCTGGACCATCTGCATTCATTCGGATCAAATATGCCGACAACATAAGTGCCGCGAAAATTACAGAGATACAAATCGCGATGCTGGCCAGAACCGAGAATCTGTCAGTGGCGATTACATCAGCAAAGAATGTCTGGCCCTTGACGTAATACAAGTCGTTCCACTTCACAACATTTGCAACGAGGGCTACAGCCGTGGAGATACCGGCTACCCATGCGTATCCGCGGCGGGGCCAGTTAGGAACAAGCGAACCGACAAGGAGCAGGAAACAAGTACCTGCCAACAACGAAAGAACGGGGATTAGTTCAACCCAAGGAATTGATGGGCCATCGAGTGTCGCTGCGAAAACCATCAGTGACCTTCTACCTTCGTTGTTTCAGGTGTCTTTACTTCAGGTGTGGTTGGTGCCTTGTAGTCACTGTGCGAAACCACATGCTCCATCAACTTGTCAATACTTGGTTCAATTCGTTCAAGCATTGGCTTTGGATAAATCCCCGTGAATCCGATGATCCCAATAAACACTGCCAACAGTGCACCTTCGCGCAATGTCAACTCGGCAAAAGTTGAATTCGCCTCATCTGGTTCACCATGGAACACACGCTGGTATGCCCACAACAAATAGAGCGCAGCAAGAATGACACCTGTCGCAGCGACAATGGTCCACCACCGTGCGGATTGGAAAGAACCAATCAGAATCAGGAACTCTCCGGCAAAACCATTAAGTCCTGGAACACCAATTGAACTCAACATCACGATCATGAATGCTGCAGAGAATATTGGAGCAACAGATTGAATACCGCGCAACTCTGCGATTTCACGGGTGTGACGGCGCTCGTAAATCATGCCGACCAACAAGAACAAAGCCCCAGTTGAAATACCATGGTTCACCATTTGCATCACACTGCCCGTAAGCGATTGTGATGTGATAGCAAAAATACCAAGGACAATAAATCCGAGGTGAGCAACCGAAGAATAGGCAACAAGTCGCTTTAGGTCAGTCTGCATTGTGGCTGCGATTGCACCATAGATAATTCCGATGACTGCAAGTGTTAGCAATACCGGCTTAGCCCATACCGCAGCTTCTGGGAACAAGTACAAACCAAATCGCAGGAATCCGTACGTTCCCATCTTTAGCAACACACCAGCCAAAATGACAGAGCCACCAGTAGGTGCTTGAGTGTGCGCATCAGGCAACCAGGTGTGTAGAGGGAAAATGGGCACCTTCACAGCAAATGCAATCGCGAATGACACGAACAACCAACGACCGGTATTGGTAGCAAAACTTGCTTGCTCAGTAAGAGTCACCAAGTCAAAGGTGAGGTATCCGATATCACGGCGCGCGAGGACTGCGGTAGCAATGATGCCGACCAACATGAACGCCGAACCAAGCATCGTGTACAAAAAGAACTTGGTGGCTGCGTAGACACGCTTGTCGTATCCCCATCCACCAATGAGGAAATACATCGGCACAAGAACAATTTCAAAGAAGATAAAGAACAAAAAGAGATCAAGGCTGAGGAAACTTCCCATCACGCCAGCTTCAAGCAACAACAACCAAGCCAAGTAGCGCTTGTGATCATGATGTGGATCAATACCAAGAATCACTAGTGGGAACAGAATTCCGGTGAGCACCACAAGGAATAAGGAAACACCGTCAACACCGAGATGCCATGAGATTCCCCACGACGTCACCCAATCATGTTGAGAAACAAACTGGAAACCAGAATCATCAGACTGGAAAGAAGCCAACAGCCAAATTGACATGCCGCCAACACCCACGCTGAAAATCATCGCGATCAGCTTCACGTACTCGAGGTGTTTATTACTGATAACAGTGATCAGAATTGCACCAAGAATTGGCAACAACACAAGAGCCGACAGAATTGGGAATGAAGCGTTCATTAGAGAATTCCTCTCAGAAGGAACCAAGCGAGAAGCACTACTGCGCCAAGACCGATAACAAATGCATACGAGCGCACAAGCCCACTCTGCATTTTGCGCAAGAGACCACTAGCAGCACGAACTTCAGAACCAATTCCATTCACTGCGCCATCAACAACTTTGGCATCGAACGTTGCAACACCGCCAAAGGCTGCTCGTCCTGGACCACCGACTATCGCAGATACAGCAGAGTCGTAACGCCATGCATCGGCAAGAATTTTTGGTTCAATGATTTTGAACTTGCCCTTGGCATACACCGCTATTGCAGCGACAACTCCAGATACAGCAATAAGAATTGCGAGTGCTAACAACAGCCACTTGTTGCTGTACGCCCAAGTGCCAGAGATCGACACCTCTGAGTGGTGAATCACTGGTTCTAGCCAATGTTCAAGGAAATGTGTGCTCTTTGAGAACGGCAACTGCATTGCTCCACCAACAATTGACAAACCGGCAAGGATGACGAGTGGTGTCACCATTGTCCATGGACTTTCATGCGGCGTGTGATCACCATGCGCACCATTTTCTTCTGCATGGTCATTCCAACGTGCTTCACCAAAGAACACCATGATGACTTGGCGAGTCATGTAGTACGCGGTCAAGAGTGCAGTGATAACTCCGATGAGCCAGAGAAGACGATTGTTTGCGAATGCATAGAGAAGGACTTCATCCTTTGACCAGAAACCTGCGAAAGGTGGGATACCAGCAATGGCCAACCAACCAATAATGAAGGTGAACCCGGTGATGGGCATCAACTTGCGAAGGGCACCCATCTTGCGCATGTCTTGTTCATGATGCATGCCATGAATGACAGAGCCTGAACCAAGGAACAAGAGAGCCTTGAAGAACGCGTGAGTCACCATGTGGAAAATTGCTGCAACATAGGCACCAGAACCGATGGCGAGGAACATGAAGCCAAGTTGTGAGACGGTGGAATATGCCAAGACTTTCTTGATATCTGTTTGAGCAACGGCAATTGTGGCAGCGAACAACGCAGTAAGAGCACCAACAGTCGCGATGACATCACCTGCCCACGGATACGACGCATGAAGTACTGGTGCCATACGAGTAAGAAGGAATACTCCAGATGTAACCATCGTGGCCGCGTGAATAAGAGCTGAAACCGGAGTGGGGCCTTCCATCGCATCGGGCAGCCAGATGTACAGCGGCAACTGAGCGCTCTTTCCGCATGCACCAACGAACAACATCATCGCTATTCCGGTTGCGGTGACAGCAGCGAGTTTTCCGCCCTCTGCAGCAGCGTTGATACCTGCATATGACAATGTGCCGACCGCAGAGAATGCGAGGAACATGGCGACCATCATTCCCCAGTCACCGACTCTGTTAGTCACAAATGCTTTCTTTCCGGCAGTTGCTGCAGAATCACGCGTGTGCCAGAACGAGATGAGGAAGTACGAGCATGCGCCCACCCCTTCCCAACCAAGGAACGTAACGAGAAGGTTCTCACCAAGCACCAGCATCAACATCGAGAAAACAAAAAGGTTCAGATACAGGAAGAACTTCGAGAACTTCGGATCACCATGCATGTAGCCAATTGAGTACAAGTGAATAAGAGATCCGATTCCGGTAACGAAAAGAGCCATTGTGATGCTCAACGGGTCAGCCAAAAGTGCCATATCGACTTGTAACGAGCCCACTGGCAACCATGAGAACAATGTGACGACATGATGACGCTCTTCTGCAGTGCGAGACAAAAGGTCGAAGTACACCCCGACCACTACCAGAAATGACGAAGCAGTCATTAGCGTCGCAAGTATTCCGGCACCAGGTTCGCCAAGAATTCGGCCAAATAGAAGAATCAATAAAAAGCCAGCTAGTGGCAACGCAGGAATAAGCCAAACAAGTTCCAACATGGCAGCTACCCCTTCAGTCCTGACATGTCGTCAACTGTCAAAGTAGTGCGTCGTCGCATGATGGAAACGATGATGCCAAGGCCTACAACGACTTCAGCGGCAGCAACCACGAGAACGAAAAACACCACAACTTGTCCGTCAATGTTCGCAATTTGACTGGACAAGGCAACAAAGGAGAGGTTCACAGCATTCAACATCAATTCAATGCACATGAACATAATGAGAGGGTTACGACGAACCATGACACCGATGGTGCCGATACCAAACAACACTGCCGACAGTACGAGATACCAGGTTGAGGTTGGCTCTGCGAGAGAAAACATGACACTCATTTCCCAGTCCCTACAGACTTGGTTTTACGTGCCATCACTACGGTGCCGATAACTGCAACTAGCAACAACACTGACGTGAGTTCGAAGGCAAAGACGTTGTCACTGAAAATCACTCGGGCAAGTTGGCGAATGTTTGCATCAGGAGATTCAAGCGTGGTCTCATTGACGCCTTCGCCCGATGGTCCGAGCCCAGTCCGAGACGAAACAATTGCTGCAATAACGATGGCACTGATACCCAAACCAATAATCAGAGCAAGAGGCCGTTGGTTGGTGATGGGTTCAACACTGAGATCTTCTGCCGTATCGACGCCGAGCAACATAATCACGAACAAGAACAAAACGACAATTGCCCCTGCGTACACAATGACTTGCACTGCTGCCAAGAAATGCGCATTGTGCGACACAAACATCACAGCAATACCAAACAGAGTAAGAACAAGACTCATGGCTGCGTGCACTGGGTTAGACCGAGTCACAACTCCTATTGCACCGACAAGCACCATTGCTGCAGCAACTACAAAAACAAAGAGTTCCATCAGTTTTCCAACTCAGATTCATCACTGATGTTTTGAGTGGGCTCCGCAGGACGAACGCCGTAACCAAGTTCTCCACCCCAAGAAACAACTCCAACAAAATCCTCACTACCGGCAGACGCCGTGGCTCGCATCCAACCAGAAGTGTTCTGGTCTTCGCCAGGTCGCCAGTCTTCCCATGGAAGATGTTGAGGCATGCCTTGGTTGTCGACTAGCAATTCAGATTTCGTATAAATAGCGTCTTGGCGATTAGTAAATGAGAATTCAAACAATTTGGTTTCTGTAATTGCTTCTGTTGGGCAGGCTTCAACGCACAAATCACAATGGATGCAACGCAAGTAGTTGATTTCGTACATGAAACCGAAGCGCTCACCTGGTGACGTTGGATTGTCAGGATTGTTATCGGCTCCACGCACGTAAATGCACTTTGCAGGACACACGCCGGCGCATAGCTCACATCCGATGCACTTTTCCATTCCGTCTTCGTAACGATTCAATACGTGACGGCCATGCATGCGCTCTGGCTTGTCAATCTTTTCGTCTTTAACGTCGTTGTTCTTACGACGAAATAAGCGACCACCTGAATATTCAGTCGTGACCTTGTTACGTGCGCCATGCTGACGCATGGTGACAAGAAATCCTCCGAAGTAGCCCATTAGAAGCTCGCTCCATCCTTCTCACGATTAACGCGACTGACATGTTGTGCGGCAAGCAATAACCCGTAGCCAGCAATCAGAACAAGCGCGGTTACTAGGGTGACCACAATTTGATCCCACCCGGCATCTCTACCTACTCGCTGTGCGGCAAGAAGCATGAACCAAGCAAGCGAGCCAGGTATCAGAATCTTCCAACCCAAGTCCATGAGTTGGTCGTACCGGAAACGAGGAAGAGTGGCGCGGAACCATACATATACATATAGGAACACGAGCACCTTGAGAAGAAGCCAGACAGTTCCCTCAATTGCATTCGGAATAAACGGAATATCCAAAGTGGTATTTCCGATAGCGATTGGCTGAGGACCACCAAAAAACAGGGTCACAATCAGTGCTGACATTGTGACTGTGTTCATGAATTCAGCCAAGAAAAACAAAGCAAACCGAATTGACGAATACTCAGTGTTGAATCCACCAACAAGTTCTTGTTCGGCTTCCACCAGGTCAAACGGTGGTCGATTCAATTCGGCGGTAGCAGCGATGAGGAAGATGACAAACGGTACGAAACCGGTTGCCACTATGTTCCAGTTTCCAATCGACGATTGCATGTTGACAATGCCAGCGGTTGACAGAGTGCCAGACACCAACAGGACTGCACCAAGAGACAAGCCAAGAGCAGCTTCATAAGAAACCATCTGCGCCGATGCGCGAACAGAACCGAGCAATGGATACTTAGAACCACTCGACCAGCCAGCCAACATGATTCCGTACACAGCAATTGATGAAATTGCTAAAGCGAACAACACTCCGACAGGAGGGTCAGCTAATTGCAAACGAGTCTGATGTCCGAACAAAGTGACGAGACCACCTTTGCCATCACGGAAATCTCCGCCAAGCGGAATGATTGCAAAAGCAAGAAAGGCTGGAACCAACGCAAGGTACGGAGCTAAGCGGAACATGAACCGGTCAGATCGTTCAGGGATGAGATCTTCCTTGAAGAACAACTTGATTCCGTCTGCCAATGTTTGCAAGATTCCCCATGGGCCAGCTTTGTTTGGGCCAACTCGGTTCTGCATACCAGCAATAACTTTGCGCT
>JANQYF010000024.1 GCA_030729045.1 Ilumatobacteraceae bacterium | reverse complement strand
CGCTCTTCATTGCAGTGGCCGCCGACATTGCTGAAGTCACAATGTCGCCTTCCGCAGGGATTCCAATCGAAGCCAATGCAGCCACTTGCTCGTCATACGTAGAAAATGAGTTGTTTGTGACGAACACAACCCTGATACCCGCTTCTCTCAATGAAGCAATAGCCCTCACAGAGCCCAGAATTGGCTGATGAGCAAGCCAGACCACCCCATCGAGGTCACACAACACAACTTTTGGGGGAACGGTTTTGCGCATAGTCATTAATCCTGCCACGCTTTACCCCATGCCCCGCTTTGAACCCTTCGCCGCTCTCCGATACTCGACTACCAATTCGACTGATATCACGGCGTTGACTTCTGCTCCCTACGACGTATTCGACGAAGACCAGCGTGCCGCCTATGCAGCAACAGACTCACACAACATTGTGCTCTTGGACTACCCAATTGAGGCGGACGGTCCATCGCGTTACCAATTGTCGGCTGACCGTCTGACTGAATGGCGCAAGAGCGGCCACATTGTTTCTGATGTTTCAGCGACATTCTCGATCTACCGCATGACCTTCACAGATGAAGCGGGCACACAACGCACAACAGTCGGAGTCATTGGTGCCCTCGAAGTTGTAGATGAAGGCGCCGGTGGAGTTCTTCCACATGAACGCACGACCCCTAAGGCAAAGACGGATCGCCTTGACCTCACCATTGCCACGCATGCAAACCTCAGTCCGGTATGGGGCTTATCGCTCACTGCCGGCCTCACCGCTGCTCTCAGCGAAGCTGGCGAAGTTGTAGCGCAATGCACCGATGAAGAAGGCGTGCATCACGTACTTGAACGCGTCTCAGACCCTGCACGAATCGCCACTATCTCTCGTCTCGTCTCTGAGAATCCTGTTCTCATCGCAGATGGCCATCACAGATACGCAATCAGTCGCACATTCAGAGATCAGAGCCGTACTGCTGGAAGCCCTGCAGGTGCTGAACTCACAATGACCTATGTTGCCGAACTGGTTCAGGACCAACTCAGTGTTGCAGCCATTCACCGCCTGTACGACATTGACAATGCCTCGCTGATTTCAGTGCTGTCTTCACATTACGACACATCAGATGCTGGCCGCGTTGGCCCCCACACCATTAGTGAAATGGACGCTCGTGGTTCGCTGTGTCTTGTTGCGCCTAATGGCACCGGAACATTCCTTACGCCACGTTCCGACACATTTTCAGGAGTTCGTGAAATGGATAGCGCACGACTAGAACACGCCCTACGCAACACTGAACATTCAGTCACTTACCAACATGGAGTCACCGAAGTTGTAAACAAACTTGCAGCAGGTGCTGCAGCCTCAGCAATATTGATTCGACCCGTTTCTCTTGCAGAGATTCGACGCACTGCAGACACGGGCGAACTAATGCCACCGAAGTCAACGTTCTTCACGCCAAAACTTCGCACCGGCATGGTGATGCGAGATTTGAACTAACTAACTGATTGACGCAGTGTAAATCGATGCAATTGATGCACCGATAGCTGCATTGAATTCTGCTTCAGTCTGTTGTGCTGACAAGCCCTCGGTGAGCGCACGAGAGAAACTCGCAATGACTCCTTTGTTGCGACTGAGGCGAGCGTTGGCATCTTCACGTGAATAACCACCGGACAGCGCAACAACGCGAAGAACACTTGGATGTGCAACAAGTTCATCGAAGAAGCCATCGGTCTCTGGAAGAGTCAACTTCAACATGACTGGCTGATCTGCTGGCTGCTTGTTTAGTTCGGCGAGAAGTGCAGCCTTCAGCAAAACTTCTGCTTCGGCTTTTTGAGGGCTATTGATATCGACTTCAGGCTCAATGATGGGAATCAGTCCGGCACGAAGAATCTGACGACCAACCTCGAATTGTTGAGCCACGACTGCCGTAATGCCATCAGCATTAGCCAACTTGATGACAGAACGCATCTTTGTTCCGAACACACCCTTCTTTGATGCGCGAGCAAGCAAGGCATCAAGATCTGGGTTTGGCTTCATGATCTGCACACCCTGTGCTTCATCTGCCAATCCTTTGTCAATTTTTAGAAATGGGATGACATGCTTTTTGTTCCAGAGGAACTCTGCACTTCCCATGCCGCCAATCTCGCGGTCCATCGTTCCTTCAAACAAGATCGCACCAAGAACGCGATCGCCATTGAATTCAGGGCTTTCCACCATGCGGCTACGCATTGCGTGAATCACGTCGAACATCTCAGCGTCGTTTGAGTAGGCAGTCTCCTGAACTCCGTACAACAGCAAGGCCTTTGGCGTACTGCCACCGCTCTGATCTAGTGCGGCAATAAAACCCTTACCATTGCGCATTTGCGCGAGCTGCTCTTGATTCATTCGACAACACCTTTCATCGAGCCCCGATCACAAAACGTGCGTGCACAAGACACATTCGGGGGCGATTGCAATATTAGTCAGATTTCAAGATCTGCTGAAAGATTCTCCAAAAGCCTCGAGACGGCCTTGCGGACATTTGCTTTGCGGCGCATCGAAATGACCTGATCAGCCAGCACTTCTGTCCTGCTGGTCACACCAGCACCAGACCGAAAAAAGCGACGCCGTACGATGCCTACAACACACACGTTGTCGCCAACATGGGTGGTTTCGCATTCTCCCGCACATGCAATAGGCACGGAGATTCGACCCTCTTCAACGTGAGTAGCTATATCGAAACTCGATACAACTTCCCCCGTTTGAAGGGTGCGCTGGACGGGAGGCGATGTCACTTCGCCGATGAGTATGACCAAATTGACACCTTCAGTGTCAATGCTTGTTGTTGTGGAAACCATGTACTTCTCCTAGTTGTTACTAGGAATGTGTGCATTAAGCGCCCAGAGTGGAAAGCCTTTCGGCAACATCTACAAAACCAGGGTCAATTTTCGCAATCCGTTCAAAGAACTGACGGGCCTTAATCACATTGCCCTCTTTGTCGTACAGGTCTGCAATAACAAACCACTGACGAAGGTGGTACTCGGATGGACGATTCATATCGCCCGATGCCTTTTCCATTAACGCAAGTGCTTCAGTGATTTGACGGCGATCAGCCATTGAACCAGCCATGACAATGCGGCCTTCAGCCATCAGCTCAGGATGCGGCGATGCTTCTTGAAGTTCTTGCCAGTACTTCTCCACCATTTGATGTTCGCCCAACGCGCGATGACAATCTGCAATAACTGCATGATTGAAAATCCAGTCTGGATTCAACTTCAATGACGCTTCGAACTCAACAAGCGCACGCTTCCACTGACCGGCGCGATACAGACACAAGCCGAGCATTTCACGCACAGCAGCAACTTCAGAATATTCACGTGACATTGGATTCAGAATCTTGCGTGCATCGTCGTAGCGATGGGCTTCAAAAGCCTGCAATGCTGCGTCGTAACGCTTTAGTGCACGCGGTGATGCTTTCGATCCGAGAGCCTTTTCAAACTGATCTACTACAGAGTCAAGAGCACGAACTTCTTTACGACCGCCCTTTTGTGGGCGACCTGTTCCCTTTGAACGAGGCCCAAAACTAGGTGCTTTTCGTGCCGGACGGACTGAACCTTCGTCTACCCAATCTTCACGAGAACGTTCTGGTGGTAATGACATTTCGCCACTCGTGCGACGTTCGCCAATGCGACCTTTAACTTCATCTGAGCGTTCTTGTGCTGCAGTACGTGGAGGACGTGAATCGCGATCATACCTGCGAGGTCGATCATCACGCGAAAAACGTGAGTCACGGTCAAACGAACGCGGTCTGTCATCACGATCACCACGCGG
>JANQYF010000023.1 GCA_030729045.1 Ilumatobacteraceae bacterium | reverse complement strand
GAATTGCGTGGGGACTTGCGCTGATTGCACTGCAAGTGCAAATCATGCTCAGCATTTCGCACCTCTAAGACATCTTTCACTTGCTTAAAATTTGAGCGAAGAGTCTCATTGTCACATCGCCCCACAGAGCGCAAACCCTTATGGGTACTGGATTTCATTAAATCAGTTGACTCTGGCGATATCAGGTGGTTTGATGGTCACCTCATGCGTAACAACCTGACCACCGCAACTATGGGTACCACGGCAACAGCCGTGGCGTTTACCTATGCGTCAACAGTGGTCGATCACGCATATGCCATGTGGTCGTCACCGGCAGCGAATCACGCCAATAAGCGTCGCACCCGGCAGCCCCGTGGGTTTCTGATCTAACACAAGATCACAACACACACTTACGTGGCCGCCGGGAAATTATCCCGAGCGGCCTTTTTGTTTTATCCGCCCACCTACCAAAAGATCTCAGCCCAATCGAAAGGAACAGAGAACATGTACACATCAATCAACACCGACATGGGAGGCACAACGCTCACAGAGCAGCCCCTCATCCTGTCCGCCAAGCGTTGCGCAGACGGCAACGGCACCTTGAGCTACCTCTTCTTCTCTGACGAATGGGTTGACGTGCAGCGCGCGAAAGCAATCTGCGCAAAGTGTTCCGGACAAGAGGCGTGCCTATCTGGCGCTCTCGAGCGCGAAGAGCCTTGGGGCGTCTGGGGAGGCGAACAGCTAGAGATGGGCAGAATCGTGGGCGTCAGACGCCCTCGTGGACGCCCTGCGGTCAAAATCAGACCGGCGCTTGTCATCGAAGAGGTACCAATTCCACGGCACCTCGTAGCCTGAGTACATGAAGTGGAACCGCCGTACCGCACGATTTCTGGTTCCCTTCCTTGTACTACTTGTCAGCGTTGTTGGTGGGTGGGCTCTTAGTCGGCCCACCAACAACGTTGACGTCAATCTCAATCAACCCGTCACTACGTTGTCACCCACCATCGGTACAAACGCCAGCAACACGGGCAAGAAATTCACATTTGTTGAGTTGGTAGACAATGCCACCGGCGACAAAGGAACTATTGCTCCTGCTGGCAAACCGATGGTGGTGAACTTCTGGTATTCAACGTGCGAGCCGTGCAAACGAGAAATGCCTGCGCTGTCTGCATCAAGTGCAAAGTATGCAGCCACAGTTGACTTCATTGGTATAAACCCCAATGACTCGCGTGAAGTTGCCACTGAATTTCTGAAGAAATACAACATCACGTACCCAACGTTTATAGATGATGGAACACAACTTGCCGAGGCTGGTGTTGTCACGCTTCCCGCCACATTCTTTCTTGATAGTTCGGGAACCATCGTTGCCAGACGAGCCGGC
The DNA here is from genome assembly GCA_030729045.1 of Ilumatobacteraceae bacterium. Taxonomy (GTDB): domain Bacteria; phylum Actinomycetota; class Acidimicrobiia; order Acidimicrobiales; family Ilumatobacteraceae; genus UBA2093. The sequence continues at coordinate 2,434 of JANQYF010000023.1, read as the reverse complement.
GAAATCACATCAGCTGAGATCGAATCAATTCTCACGAAGGATTTGAAAGTCTCACCATGATTGCTCTCGAAGGAAACTTCGCATACAGCTTCATTCTGGGCATCATGGCTGCAGTGAACCCGTGTGGATTCGTTCTCTTACCTACATACCTTGTGTATTACCTGGGCACTGAACTCAATCGTGAAGATGAAAACAAAACCACAACATTGCGACGTGGTCTCAGCGTTGGCATTGCAGTGTCGTCAGGCTTCATCGGATTGTTCCTCGTAGTCGGCATCATTTCGCGTGCCTTCACAACTGTTATTCGCGACAACGCAAAATATGCAGCGCTTGTTATTGGTATCGGCCTTGTTGCCATGGGTATTGCAATGTTGTTTGGCTGGAAATTACCAATTGCGCAACCAGATGTTTCCGTGCAACGCAAGCGCACCACATGGAACATGTTTCTGTTTGGCATCGTGTACGCCATTGCCTCTATTGGTTGCACGATCGGCCTGTTGATTTCAGTCATTCTTGGTTCAATCAATCGACATGGTTTTGTCTCTGGCGTCATCAGCATTGTTCTGTATGGCCTTGGAATGGGACTGCTGGTCACGTCACTCACTGTTACATTGGCATTTGCCCGGGTTGGTCTTGTCGCAACCATCAAAAAGAGCTTTAAGTGGTTTGACAAAATCACTGCCATATTTGTTGTGCTAACAGGTCTGTATTTGTCTTGGTACTGGTTGGGTGCAATTACTGACCGTGGAACAGACGGAGTGACATCTCGCGTTGAGCGTTGGCAAACGAGCGTTGTGCAGTTTTTACAAAATGCCGGCGTCTACCCACTGCTTATAGTTTTCTGTGTCATCATCGCTGCTGCCGGCTTTGTCATTCGCCGTTCTTCACTACAGAGCAAGTAATCATGAACCTGTCTGAGCTGCTCGAATACGACAACGTCACCGAAGAGTCGATATTGCGTTCCACGTTTGGCTTCATGGCGTTTCACGGCGGTGCGCTTGAAGAAATGACCGACACCATTGCATCACGTGCAGCAGAACGCGCTGGTGCTTCGTATTACGGGATTCAATTACCGGACAATCTTGAATGGCATCTTCCATCACACACAGTGACGGCTGACCAATCACCTGTACTCGCATCTTTCCTGTCACATGTGAACATCGTGATCACCGTGCACGGTTTTGGCCGTGCTGGGTTCTTCACATCGCTCCTACTTGGTGGGCGCAACCGAAGACTTGCGACTCATCTCGGCGGCTTACTTCGTACGCATCTTCCGGCGTACACAATCCTTGACGACATCGATGACATTCCGAACAACCTTCGCGGTATGCATCAAGACAACCCAGTAAATGTGGTAGAACACGCTGGTGTGCAATTAGAACTTCCGCCCCGCGTGCGCGGCTCTAGCCCGCTGTGGTGGGACTGGGAAGGCCCGGGGCTAACGCCACACACCGAAAGCCTGATTGACGCTTTGGTGGACTGCGCCACAACCTGGCCTGGCTAGGGCGCGAGGCGTTCGACGCGCCACACAACGCCATTGCGTGTGTAACGAAAGCGATCATGCAAACGACTTGGTCTGCCTTGCCAAAATTCAATCTGCTCAATCGACAAGACATATCCACCCCAATGTGGAGGGCGTGGCACGTCACTGCCTTCGAAGCGTGCAGTTACTTCTTCGATGAGGTCATCAAGTTCTTCCCTGTTGCCAATGACAGTTGACTGGGGCGAAGCCCATGCACCCAGTTGTGAGGCGCGTGGCCGCGATGCAAAATACTCATCGCTCACTGCATCAGTCGCCTGAGAAATGTTCCCTTGGATACGTACTTGCCGGTGAAGGTCTAGCCACGCAAACGTTCCTGCAGCTCGTGAGTCACCCGCAATCTGAAGTCCCTTTGCACTAGTGCGGTTCGAGAAAAACGTGACTCCGTGTGCATCAATACCGCGAGCCAACAACACGCGCGAGTCTGGTTGCCCCGTTGCATCAACGGTGGACAACACCATTGAATTAGGTTCAGTGATTCCAACTTCTTCTGCCTGGTGATACCAGACGTTTAACTGTGTAATGGGATCTGCATGAAGATCATCAATATCAAGACCTGCTGTCTCATATTGAATACGGCGATCAGCAATACCCACTATTACGCCTTTGGCGTGATGTGCGTTGCACCGCGCATGTATGGGCGAAGAACATCGGGGATTCGAACGCTGCCATCTGGTTGGCGATGATTTTCACAAATCGCTGCCCACACGCGAGGCACTGCCAAAGCTGAACCATTTAATGTGTTTGCAATTTCAGTGCCTTTTTGCCCGGCGCGCTTGAAGCGAATGTCTGCACGACGCGCTTGGTAATCAGAGAACCATGAAACACTGCTGACTTCCAGCCACGCATCACAACCAGGTGCATACACCTCAATGTCGAAACTGCGGTGATGAC
>JANQYF010000022.1:79257-82064 GCA_030729045.1 Ilumatobacteraceae bacterium | reverse complement strand
TCTGTACTACTTTCACCAAGCCAAGTTCAACGTCGACGTCAACGACAGCGCGGTGTGCAACGAAGGCAAAAGCTACGTGGCAATTTCCTTGACCATTCTCATCAAGATCTTCAGTTTTTCTGTGGTGATACTCGTAAGTTTCTGAAACTGAGAAATTTGCTGACGCCTCTTGCACCGAGATGCGTAAGGTGCCGACAGTGTCAATGATGTCGGTGTCGTCAATCGCAAGGCGCAGAGGATCGATGTTATGCACCGCACCAACATGCTCAAACAATCGTTCACGTACCATTCGACATGCTCCGTCTACGGCGCCGCCGCTCATCCATGTTTGGCGTGATGCAGATGTTGAGCCGGCAGAACCGATTTGCGTATCGATGGTGTCGTAGGTGACATTGTCGACGCCAAGGACCGATCGAGCAATCTGAGGTGCAAGTGTGACGAATCCTTGTCCAACTTCACTAGTTGCAAATTTCAGTTCTACTGAACCATTAGTGAGTGTGCATCGGGCTGTTGAGTAGTCGTCAAAACCCTCGCTGTACATAAGGTTCTTCATGCTGACGCCCCAGCCGATACCGCGAACGATGTTTCTACGATCAGCTGTGCGCCCTGAGCCCCCCGGAAGATCAAGTTCGTGAGGATGTGAACCCATGTCTGCGGGTAAAGGCATTGCTGCTGTTTCACGAATGCAACGTTCGAGAGGAGCAACGCTCTCAAGTACTTGTCCAGTAATCATTGTGTCGCCGGTGTGAATAATGTTTCTCAGACGAATCTCGACTTCGTCGATGCCCGTGGCAGCAGCAAGCTTGTCCATTTGACCTTCGTGTGCAAAGCAGGCTTGCACAACGCCGAACCCGCGCATTGCGCCGCATGGTGGATTATTGGTGCGAACGGCATATCCATCAACAACGGCGTTAGGGCATTGGTATGGCCCTTGGGTGTGGGTAACACCATTGATCAGAACTGCAGAGGAAGTAGATGAATAGGCACCACCGTCGAAAACGAAACGAGCCTCAATCTTGACGATACGACCGTCTGTATTTGCATGGTGACGCATCCAGATTTGAGCGGGATGACGGTGCACGTGCCCAAAGAAACTTTCCTCGCGCCCGTACTGCATTTTCACAGGACGGCTCGTCCGCATTGCCAACAATGCCGTGTGCACCTGCAAACTGATGTCTTCACGCGCACCGAAGGCGCCGCCAACTCCACCCAGAACTAAACGAACTTTTTCCTCAGGCATGCCCAAGCATTTGGCCATTTGTTTTCTGTCTTCGTGTAACCACTGTGTAGCAACAAAGACTTCGACTCCGGCTCCATCATGGTCGGGGATTGCTAGTGCGGATTCGGTGCCAAGGAACGCCTGATCTTGCATTCCTATGTCATATGTACCTTCAACGACGATTGGCGCGGTGGCGTTGGCGTCTCCGTGAACAATGCGTTGCCGTCTAATGATGTTGCCATCCGGGTGAATTGACTCATGTGAGTCGTCTATCGCATGCTCAGGATTTGTCAGGGGCGCAAGAACTTCGTACACAACGTGAATTGCAGCGAGCGCGCGTCTGCAGGTTTCTGGATGGTCAGCCGCAACCGCCGCTATAGGTTCTCCCATGTAACGCACAAAACCTTTGGCGAATACTGGTTGGTCTTCGCTGATGAGACCGTATGTCAATTGTCCTGGGACATCATCGGCCGTTATGACGCACTCAACTCCGGCAATCTTCCAAGCGCCAGAAACGTCTATAGACACAATTCGCGCATATGGATGCGGTGAACGAAGAGTTGCACCCCACAACATGTTTTCTGCATGCAGGTCCGATGAAAAAGCAAAATCACCTTGAACTTTAGAAATTCCATCAGGTCGTAGGGCGCTTGAACCGAGAACATCTCTCTGTGTCTTTGTGATGCTCATGATGAAACGCCTTTGCGTACAGAAATCACAGTGTCAACGGCTGCGAATATTCGACCGTAACCAGTGCAACGACATATATTGCCTGATAAGGCCTCTTTGATGTCTTGTTCGTTTGGCGAGTCATTGTGATCTAGCAAGTGGTGGACAGCCATCACGAGACCGGGTGTGCAAAAACCGCACTGGACGGCACCTTCTGTAATAAAAGCTTCTTGAACATCTGTAAGCGAGCCATCTTCGTTCAGTCCTTCAACGGTTGCTATTTGTGTGCCCACCGCTGTTGCGGCCATTACTAGGCAACTACATACAGCAGCATTGTCAACAAAGACAGTGCAACTGCCGCATTCGCCTTGTTCGCATGCGCCCTTGGAACCGGGAAGGCCAAGTCGTTCACGTAGAACGTAGAGAAGACTTTCGCCGATCCATGCGTCTGTCACCTGACGCGCAACTCCATTAACAATGAGGCTGTAATGCTCTAACTCGCTCATTTTTGGACTCCTCGTAGTAATAGTCGAGCGGCTAATACACCGACAGCATGTCGTCGGTATTCCGCAGTTGATCGATGATCGTCAATAGGGCGGGACTCTTTACGAACTTTCTCGCCGAACTCTTGAGCAATTGCATGATCAACATTCTCTAGACCGACACCGTTGATCCATGCTTCGGATTCGGAGCATCGAATAATGGTTGGTCCCACCGATCCGAGTGCTACACGAACTTGGCCGTTGTGTATTGCGAGACACACTGAAGCGACAGAGATAACCATCGCATTTCGTACTCCGACTTTTGCGTACCCCTGCCACCCGTTAGTCAGTGGAATCGTGATGCCAGTGATGATCTCATCGGGTTGTCGTGAATTTCTCTTTGGTCCCAGCATGAACTCTGCAAATGAAACTGAACG
>JANQYF010000022.1:0-79157 GCA_030729045.1 Ilumatobacteraceae bacterium | reverse complement strand
CGCGATAACGGTCTCTGGGTGTCTGTGGTTGAAGTTGACTTCGACCATCATGTCGGTGCCACCTGTAAGAAGGTGCGCGTCTGGATGCTTCGTCAAAAGCTGAGTTGCCTCAGCCAAAGACGTTGGGATGAATACCGGCATAGTTACCTCAAGGCAATTTTCTTATGGAGTTTTTCGGCCGCTTCAGCTGCCTTGGATCTAATTTCGTTCAGGTCGAATTGCGTAGGGATTCCGTTCTGAACAACCAATTGCCCATCAACGCGAACATCGACACACCTAATTCCAGGCGTGAACGCAACATGCCATGGACTGTCGGCTTGGTCGTATGACCAAGTCACGGTGTCTTTGTCTATCTCTGGGAAGAACTTGTCTGCATTTCGCAACCACTGCCACACAATCTCTGGCGTTTGGGTTACATCTGACTCACGTAGGCGTACGTATGCGAGGCGCGCCTCTTCCAACATGTCAGCGCCTATTCCATCGGTTCCTAATGCCACATCATTTGTAAAGCGAACAGGGTTCGCATAGCCAACTGAATTGTTCATATTCGATCGGGGATTATGAACAATGGTGCCGGGTAAATCACGATCTAGGTGAACCGCATGAATGAGAAGCCACTTTTCATTTGCGAGGTCTTGAAGACGAGCTCCTGCGTCCTTATCATCTAGACCCTCAGCGACATGAATATGTACTCCGGTATTCATCGACTCCGCAAGAGCCGCTGCGCCTGCGAGTGTTTCATCTGTACAGGTAAATGATGCGTGCACTCCGACCATGCCGCGTCCACCCGACCGCAGAAATCGCTCATTCTCACGAAGACCTCGAGTGGCTCCGTCCGTCATGGGGGACAGTGGGCTTACTTTCGAACGGAGAGTCGCGCCATCCCATCTATCCGTGATGCCATAGGACAAATTTGCTTTAACCCCAACCATTGAACATGCATCTGCAATCACGTCGAGGCTGCCGTCAATCGCCATCGGAGATTCATGATGATCGATAATCGCAGTAGTGCCGTTGCATAGTGCGTCGGCCGCTCCAAGTGCAGCCGACCAATACAAAGTTTCCAAGTCGAGCGCTGCGTCTAGCTTCCACCACACGTTCTCCAAGATTGAAAGGAAAGAATTTGGAGTCACATCGGGGGCAGGCATCCCTCTTGCAAGAGATGAATACAAATGATGGTGCGCACAGACGAGTCCGCGGGTCTCAAAGGACATTGTTAATCCAGTTCCACTCCGCGTTGAGCGGTGATGCGTGTATAAACCTCTGGTCTGCGGTAGCGGTCAAAATCAAAAAGAGTCTTCGTGTACTTCTGGCACCAGTCCATATCGCAACGTGCAACAAGAAGTTCATCATCGGTAGTGAGGGCCTGAGCAACAATCTGACCTGATGGCGCAACAATCATGCTTTGCCCAAGAGAATCAACGCCTTCTTCGACGCCAGCCTTAGCGACTCCTACGACCCATGTTCCGTTTTGGTAAGCACCAGATTGCATCACGAGAGCATTGTGAAAACCTTGGAGTATGTCTTGGCTTGGATCTGGAATGTAATGAATTGGTGTGTTGTATCCACACAGAATAAGTTCAACGCCCTGTAGGCCCATCACTCTGTAGGACTCTGGCCAGCGTCTGTCGTTACAGATCATCATTCCGACTCGTGCATCAAATGCTTTCCACACCCCGAAGCCTTCATTTGACGGCGTGAAGTAATAGCGCTCTGCATGTTGAAAAGCCCTATCGGGTTCGTGCTCTTCATGTCCAGGAATATGAACTTTGCGGTACTTGGCTACAACCGTCCCATCTTTCTCAACAAGGATTTGTGTATTGAAGCGTTCTCCCTGTGGCGTCAACTCTGCGTAACCCAGACAAAAACCGATGCCCAACTTCTTTGCTTCTTCAAAAAGGGGAGCAGTAGCGGGAGAGGGCATCTCGGTTTCGTAATAGTGATCAGTTTCAGAGATGTTCTCTACAAACCAACGTGGAAAGAAAGTCGTGAGGGCCAGTTCTGGAAACACGACCAGATCGCAACTGGCTGAATGAGCTTTGCGAAGGAGGTCAATGAGACGTACGACAACTTGTTGGCGAGTGTGATCTTTTTGAATAGGGCCTAGTTGTGCAGCGCCGATGGTGATTACTCGTGCCATTCTTCAAATTCCTCGATGTGTGAAAGTTCGATAAGTACTTGAAGCAGGATGTTTGTGCCCATCACTAAGTCTTCAGGGTCAGTGAATTCAGCGGCATTATGACTTATGCCTTCTACGCTCGGCACAAAAATCATGGCGGATGGACAGACGCGCGCAAGCATCTGCGCATCGTGCCCAGCACCGCTTGGCATGCGACGCACAGATGGAGTCTTAGAAGCAGACACCCGTTCCACAATGTCAATGACTTGTGGGTGAAAAATCACAGGCTCGAAACGCGCCAGCGAGCGGCCTGTAATGTCAACGCCTTCACTAAGTGCTAGCGACACCATGAATTCAGAGATTTCTCGTTCTGCCTGAGAGAGTATGCCTTCATCAGTGTTGCGAACATCGAGGGTTAACACTGCCTTTGCCGGGATCACATTAATTAAGTTCGGGAAAAGATCAATCTTTCCCACAGTGCACACTTGGTCGCCTTGGTATCGGTCAGCTAAATCGCGAAGGAATACAGATAGCTTCGCCGCTGCATAACCAGGGTCCTTACGCATGCTCATTGGGGTGGTTCCTGCATGGTTGGACTGGCCTGTGATGGTTACTTCCTGCCAGCTAATTCCTTGCACTCCAGTGACTGCTCCGATGGTCGTATCTGTTCTTTCCAAAACAGGCCCTTGTTCGATGTGTAACTCAACGAATGCATGTGGGGCAAAACCAGGGCAGGGCATCGCGCCGTTGTAACCAATTCGTTCCAGTTCATCACCGACTCGTGCGCCATCAATGCCAACGATGTCAAGAGCGTCTTCTATTGAAAGGCCACCGACATAGACGAGAGAGCCCAACATGTCGGGAGCAAATCGCGAGCCTTCTTCGTTAGTGAAAATACCAACAGTTATCGGACGTGGCGGAACAACGGACGATTCTTGAAGAGTTTGTATCACTTCTAAACCAGCGAGAACTCCGAGATTGCCGTCGTACTTTCCCCCGGTACGAACCGTGTCGATATGGGAGCCAGTCATTACTGGCAATCCAGCACCAACATTCCATGTGCCGATGACGTTTCCAATGACATCTGTGGTGACAGTAAGACCCAGCTCGTGCATCCAGCCAACAACAAGATCGCGACCTGCAGCATCTTCGTCAGTAAGAGCCAGACGGGCGCAACCGCCGCCCTCAATGGCGCCAATTGACGCAAGATCCATAATCCTTTGCATCAGGCGATCCCCGTTTATCTGGGGCAACACGGGAGCTGACGAAGTAGGCACCCCCAAAGTGTACGAAATGTAAAGGTCAAATGCCTGAATGATTGGGGTTACAGAAGCCGTGACCGTGAATAAACGGCCGTAACGAGTCCCGCAAGCCTAGGGTTGCTTCGATGAGTGGTGGGGAATTGGCATGGATTGCCGGGTGCATAGCGTTTGCCTCGTTTGCTCAGACTCTTTCAGGATTCGGTTTTTCCTTGATGGCTGTGCCGTTAATGACATTGGTCGTTAGTCCCCGCGATGCGGTGGTGGTAGCCACGATCATTGGAGCCATCTCTACAACGTCCCAGGCTGTCATTGATCGAAAACATGTTGATTCGTCCATTGCAAAGCGACTGATTTTGGCCTCGTACGCTGGCATGCCATTTGGGTTGATGGCTTTTATTTTTGTATCTGAGACTGGTCTCCGTTTAGTTCTTGGGGTTGTGGTGATTTCAGCCGCGATTCTTTTGCTGCGTGGATTCCGTTTACGAGATGATTCCCATCATCTTGATTGGCTCTTCGGCATTGTGAGTGGTTTCTTGTCTACGTCGACATCCACCAATGGACCTCCACTGGTTTTCTTGATGCAAGCTCGTCAATTAGCACCATCATCTTTTCGCGCCACCATTAACACAGTTTTTGCGGTCGTGAACATTGGCGCTTTGGCGTTGTTTATTTCAGCTGGAAAAGTGAATACCACTAATTTGGCGGGTGTTGCAGTCGCAGTACCTGCGTTAGGCGTCGCAATAGCGATTGGTTATGCACTGAGACGACTCATTACTCAAGAGCGATTCAACAACCTTGTTATCTTTCTTTTGTTCTTGTCAGCTATAAGTGTGGTTGTGTCGGCTTTCACGAATTAGTCGTGGCCAAACATCATCATCCATTGTTCACGTGTCCGTGGCTTGAAGACATAGTTGTTTTCCTTTACGTCTGAAAGGCGTGCGGCAGGCGGAGCCGAGTACTGATGTCCTGGCAAGACAACAGTGTCGTTTGGCAATCCGGCTAGAAGAGTCAAGCTGTCGTACATATCGGAAACATTTGAACCGGGTAAGTCTGTTCGTCCGCAACCGTCCAGAAAAAGAGTGTCGCCTGAGATCAGACAACCATTTGTGAGAAAACATTGGCTGCCAGGAGTATGTCCTGGCGTATGAACACATGTGATCTCAACGCTCCCCACGGTCACAATGTCTCCCGCTTCATGAACCATCAGATCTGACTCTGAGATCCCGGTTGTTTTGAGAACCCACGGCGCCTCATGGCGATTTACATGAATGGGAACATTCACGCGTTCCAACAGCGCCGCGACACCCTCAATGGTGTGGCCCATCATCGAGCCACCTACGTGGTCTGGGTGATAATGGCTCGCGAGTACTCCAGTGACCTTCATTCCGTCGGCCTCAGCAATGGCGAGCAGCTCGTCTACTGCGTACGCCGGGTCTACGAGAAGGCACTCTTTCGTATTGGCGTCACCAACCAAATAGGCAAAATTGACCATTTGATGCGCGATCGGGTTTTGGGTGCCGAAATCCCGTCCACTAAGAAGTTGGCGAAAATAGAACGGATTGTCGTCTTGAGTACTCACACACAGCAGAATAGAGCAATGACAAGTGACGAACTACTTCAAGCCGGAGATTTGGTGGCCATCGGGCGCCACAGAACTGTCATTTCAAGCGAATTCGCTGATTCTCTTGAGCCAGGCGACCAAGTTCTGGCTTTGTCACACAATGGTCAGTTACGCCGCCTACCGAAAGCCGTCGTTTCGCTTGTTGATGAAGCCGTCTCGTCAGCGTCTAGGGCATTCACGCAGTTGTCAGATGTATCTGATTCAGCTATTAATCGATTCTTTGCATTGGCCGCTGAAGCTTTGCAAGACGATGGTCGGTTTAGCAAGGTGCGTGACGCTAATCAACGTGATGAAGAATCCGCTCGTGCTCGAGGTCGGTCCGTAACTCGACTTGTGTTGTCAGAGAACATGAGACGCGACATGATTGCTGCTCTCTTGATGTGGCGTGATGCGCCAATGTCACGCGACTCAGTAGTGAATAGAACTCAACATGCCGGCTGGTCGGTTGAACAACGTGCTGCGCCACTCGGAGTATTGGGTTTTGTATTCGAAGGTCGCCCGAACGTGTTTGCTGATGCTACAGGTGTGTTGAAAGGTGGAAACGCTGTCGTGTTTCGAATCGGTAGTGATGCCCTCGGCACGGCCAACGCGATGATGGATGTCATTATCCGACCTTCACTTATTGAAGCTGGACTTCCGGTTGATGCAGTTGTTCTTCTGAATTCTCCGGAACATGCTGCTGGTTGGAGCCTGTTTTCAGATTCACGCCTTGGTCTTGCAGTAGCGAGAGGGTCTGGTGCGGCAGTTTCAGAATTGGGTTCAATAGCCCAACAATCAGGAGTACCAGTCAGTCTCCACGGAACGGGAGGGGCATGGATGATCGTCGGCGAAGAGGCAAGCGCTGATCGCTTGGAGTCGTGTGTTCTTCACAGCCTTGACCGAAAAGTGTGCAATACATTGAACGTAGTAGCAGTGATTCGCCATCATGCGTCCGTCCATATTCCGATAATCCTGAGGGCTGCTGAGAACGCAGCTGCTCCTCGCGGCACGCGCCCGCGCATACACGCGATTCAGGGTGCTGAAGAGTTTCTCCCCAAGGATGTGCACATTGTTGTAAGACGATCAGAGGGGGAGATGACTGAATCTCAGACCACTGTTGCCAGTGTCGATTCTCTAGGTAGAGAGTACGAATGGGAAGAAAATCCCGAGTTTGCAATTGTTCTGGTTAATGATGTCGGTGAGGCCGTTGAATTGTTCAATGCATACAGTCCTCAGTTCATCGTGAGCATGATTTCTGAAGATTCTGCAGAGCAGCAAAGAGTATGGTCTTCCACCAATGCGCCGTTCTTTGGCGACGGATTCACACGTTGGGTTGATGGTCAATTTTCTCTGCTGCGTCCCGAGCTTGGCCTTTCCAATTGGGAGAATGGGCGACTGTTTGGCCGTTCAGGAATCCTTTCCGGAGATTCTGCATTCACTGTTCGACTACGAGTTCAACAAACTGACGACGAACTTCATCGTTAAGGAATCAGTTTCCCTAACAACCAATTGACAAACCGATTCTTACGACCGGTCCGCTTCTCAGACTCATCTGCTCGTTCCGTTAGTCGCAAGATTGAGTTGATTCCAACGTAGCGAAACGGTTCTGGTTCCCATCGGGGAGAGACGTGATTAACGATTGGAAGCGGACGTGCATCATGACGCTCGCCGACAATGTTTCTAGCGACTTCCTTCGCTGCCACATAACTGAACGCGACACCATCGCCAACATACCCACCAAGGGTTGCAATGTTTTCCTTGTGGTTAACGTTTGCTGATGCAAACCAGTCTCGATGCACGCCGAGTGCACCGCCCCATCTATGAGTGATCGCAACGTCATCTATTGACGGAAACATTTCTCGCATTGACGTTTCAATAAGCGAATGTATTTTGGGGTTATTGTCAAAATCGGAACCGATGCGACTCGCGAACTTATAGGGAGCGCCTCGTCCTCCGAATGCGATGCGACCGTCTGCTGTTCTTTGCACGTAAATGATTAAGTTGCGGCCATCCGACACTGTTTCCCTATTGGTCCAACCGATGTCTTGCCATTGCGCATCTGACAATGGTTCCGTAGCGATCATGTACGAATACAGGGGAGCAACGTCTCGGCGGTATTGCTTCATTCGGGCTGTGAAGCCCTCCGTGGCACGGACTATCCACTTGGCGTCAATCACGACAGTTCCCTTGTATGTTCTGGCTGTGATCTGATGAGGATTGATTTCTGTGACCTGAGTCGAACCAAAGATTTGTACGTTTCTGCCAAGCAGTTGATTCACGAGACCATCGACCAATTGAGCGGGATGCAACGCTGCACAGTGAGGGCTATATGAAGCACCGTGGGAGCCGCGAACATGCACGCGATTCTCAGCTTGTTCCGGTGATAAGTAGGTCATGAATGAATCGTCGTAACCGAAGTCACGAGACATCTCTATGGTTTCTTTGATCGCCTGTAGTTGCAATTGACTTGATGCAAACGACAGCGTGCCGCCCTTGTGCCATCCACAATCGATTCCGGAATTAGCAATATAGGAACCAATCTCATCGACTGAAGCAACAAGAGCATTCTGAAGTTCTCTTGCACCTTCTCTGTCGGACTGACTTGCAATAGCTTCCAATGACATCGGACTAAAGGCACTACACCAACCTCCGTTACGGCCGCTAGCCCCGAAACCTGGTTGACATGCGTCAAGAATTGCAACTGAAAGGCTCGGATTAAAGTTGAGCAGATGATGCGCGGTCCATAAACCGCTGTAGCCAGCCCCGACTATGACAACGTCGAAAGAATTAGATAGTTCGACCTCTGGGAAATCCCACTTCAGTGAATTGTCAGCCCATAGTGATCGGGGCCACTCCGCAAAAGCTTTCTCCATATTGAAAGATTAGGCGGAGATCAGATGCTGATGTTGTCGATTAATCTCACGTCATCAAACCACACCGCCACGCAGATGGTCGTGCCATCTTGTGCGGTTGTTGCGGGGAGAAGAGTGTGGGAGTCGACGACCTCAACGTATTCCACCCTTGCAGCGGATGTAGACATCATCCCGTCTGTGAAGTGGTCTTTGAGGGCGAATGATGAAGTGTTTGCAATACGAGCCATCTGCGCCATTTCAAGCAGAAGAGCATGAATAATCTGAGCTTGTTCCAGCTGTTCAGGCGACAATCTGCTGTTCCGGCTTGAGAGCGCAAGTCCCGAAGAATTACGAACCGTTGGAACGGCCTTAATCTCGCACTTGATGTTTAGGTCGCGAACAACACTGCGAATTACAGCAAGTTGCTGAAAGTCCTTAAGGCCGAAATATGCAACGTTTGGATTTACGGCATTCAAAAGTTTGACTACAACGGTTGCCACGCCATCAAAATGTCCTGGACGATGCAGTCCCTCCATGTGTTGTGCAATAGGTCCTGCTGTAATGGAGGAAGCGAAACCATCTGGGTACATCTCGTCCTTGTCGGGAATAAAGAGAACATCCACTTTTTGCAGCTCGGCAATCACTTGATCTTGTTCAAGTTGACGTGGATACGACTCCAGATCGGACACGCTGTTGAATTGTAATGTGTTCACAAAGATCGAGACCACAGTTTTTCTATTCTCGCTAACGCTTTGCGCGAAGAGTTCTGCATGTCCTTGATGTAATGCGCCCATCGTCGGTACGAAACCGATGGAGTTACCTGACGACCTTTCATCAGATGACCATTCCTGCATCTCCGGAATGGAATGAATGATTCTCATGAGAGTTAGAAGCTATTAGTGGCGTCAGGGAAGCACCGACGTTGCACATCGGATACGTATTCCGAGACAGCATTTATCGATACCTGTCTGAGATTGCTGTATGCCTTTGCGAACTTGAATGACCGCTCTGATAATCCGAGAAGATCATGCAACACGAGAACTTGTCCGTCGCAGTTCACTCCGGCACCAATACCGATGGTAGGAACAGCAGCAGTGGCGGTGATTTCTGTTGCAAGTTCCGCAGGAACAGCTTCGATGACAAATGAACACACGCCAGCGTTTTCGACAGCACGCGCATCAGCCAAGATTCGGTCTCGACTACCTGATTGCGTGCCTTCTTCTCGTCCTTGCACTTTGTTCCCACCCATACGGTGATAACTCTGAGGTGTTAAACCAATGTGTCCCATCACAGGAATGTCGGCGCGGACAATGGCCTCAACAGCTTCCTGAACATATACGCCACCCTCGAGTTTTACAATCTCTGCACCGGCCTTAACTAAGCGAATGGCATTGCGCACAGCGTCCTCTGCGGATGCTTGATACGAACCAAAAGGCAAATCACCGACAATCAAGGCTTTTGGTTTCACGGAGGCGACCATCTGGACGTGGTATTCCATCTGTTCCATTGAAACGCAGAGAGTAGTTTTCTGTCCCTGCATGACTGTCGCTACTGAATCGCCCACGAGAATCAAATCAACTCCTGCTTCATCAACAATGGAAGCAAATGTCGAGTCATAAGCGGTGACCATGGTCAACACGTCTGAAGAATCTTTGCGATCGATTAGGTGCGGTACAAGAACCTTGACGCGGGGGCTAGACATTTGCGGAATCTCCTTGAGCACATAAGGCTATTGGTGATTCTTTAACTCACTGCTTGAGTCGTTTGTCACTTAGACGAATAGTACGCGTATCTCTGGCTCGGGGTCATGTACCAGACGTGTTTCTGTATCAATCACCAACGTTGGTCGATCATTTGTATTGAACTGACCCCAACTCGGGTGTCCATGTGTGGCGAAGGCAACTATTTCAGATGAGAATCTGTCCGCTATTTGCGAACGTTCGTTGCTGTCACCGGTCATCATCAATACTCCTTCAGCATCGAGATTGTCGAATGCAAAGGGAATATCAAGTGCATGGCAACAACCGACAGTTCCACCGAATGCAGGTGTTGGCCAGGTGAACCAGTACATCCAGGTAGGAGTATTGCTGCCAACTCGGTTCTCGCATAGTCGTTGGGCCGGCTGGCGGAAACCAGTGTCAGTGCTTACTGCCGACATCAAATCTCTTGCAGACTCGCCAGGCCGCAATGCCTGGTAGGCAGCGCGTGCTTGTTGCCCTCGTTCGCCGAAGGTTTCATCGGTAAATGCTTTCCAACGAGCGTCGTCGGCATCAGCCAATGAAGGGTCGAAAGTCGACCACAGCTTGTTCTCGTCTTTGTTAGTTCCCACAACAAGCGGGATAGGTGAGAGAGCAGCTGAAGCAAGGATGTCATTACTGAGCGATGCACCGCCAGCTGTTGGTGCATAAAAATCAAAAGCCTTTGTTGCTGATGTCATTTGCTTCTGTTGCGTGGCAAGAATGTCATCGATGGGCATTGCCTTGACATCATCCAAATTCTTCAGTCCAGCCAGGTCAAGGAATTGCTTCTGCAGATCTAGAGCACGTGCCTTGTTGCGAAGTTGGCCAATAGACGGGCTCATGGCCCACGCCTTGTGAGCAAGACCATCTATCTCAGGGCTGGCGAGCAAAGAAACAACGGCCGAGCCGCCAGCAGATTCTCCAAAAATAGTTACGTTCTTCTCGTTCCCTCCGAAGACGGAGATGTTTCTCTGTACCCACCGAAGAGCCGACAGCATGTCAAGAGTGCCGTAATTACCGTCACCGAGAAAACCCAAGGGCCCTAAGCGGTAGTTGATTGTGACAACAACTGTCTCGCGCGACGCTAACGAGGCTCCGTGGTACCAAGCGATTGAACCGGCTCCGTTTGTATAAGCACCACCGTGAATCCAGAAGAGGACCGGCAACGACATTCCTTCTGTTGGGGTTCGCGGGGTGTACACATTGAGATTGAGGCATTCCTCTTTCATATGGGAAGCATCCATGTTCAGAGCCATCTCCAGCATTCCCGGTGTTTGTGGGCAGATTGGTCCATAAGCCGTTGCTGTGAAGTTGTCTTCCCACGAAGAGATATCTACGGGGTTCTCAAGTCTTTTGGCAGTCGCAAATGGAATTCCTAAGAACTCACAACTTCCAGTAGGCGAGAGAAGCCCAGTGATGGAGCCTTGATTGGATGCAATTGTGTGTGGCATTTTCTGCATGACAGAACGGTAGTCCCCACGCCCTGTTTGGTCACTAGCGTGTTGCCTGTGTTCGGACGTTTAGTTGGTCGTATTTATGTAGACCTCAACAGGCGACTTTCTTTTTGGGCCTCTACAAGCGCTACCGATGTGCGGGGCAAGAAATTCGCGGCGTTCGGGGAACGAAGCATGATTATGTGGAAGCCCACGACCATCTTTAACGAGCGTTACATTTCTATTGGTAACGACACCTTGATTGGACCTGATGTTGCACTGTCTGCTGGCATGGTTCCAGGCCAAGAGTGCATTTCAGACATTGTCGTATCCATTGGTGATAGGTGCCTGATTGGTCGAGGGAGTGGAATCGTTGGGCATTTCTCTATCACTATTGGAAACGATGTATGGACTGGTCATCATGTGTACATCACTGACCAGAACCATGGATATGAAGATGTGTCTCGTCCTATCTCACAGCAGTCACAGCCAGAGCGAGCAGTGGTGATTGGCGACGGGTCGTGGCTTGGTTATGGCGCCGTAGTGCTACCCGGGGTGACAATTGGAAAACATGTTGTTATTGGTGCCAATGCTGTCGTAACTCACGACATACCTGATTATTCAGTAGCGGTTGGTTCACCGGCGCGAGTTGTTCGCCGACACGACCCTGACCTCGGTTGGGTAACAGTCGACTAGACGGATAAGTCGTACGGGGCTTGACATGTTTTCATGTCATTTTCTCGTGCAAATTTGCTGATGCGTTCACTGACGGGGACACCCTCTACATCGCTCTCTGCGAAGAATGGACGTGTGGTCGCGTTTTGAAGGGCCACTTCAAAGGCGCGACGATCTGAAATATAGAGTCGGTAATCCGCGATCCAAGCTGGGACTAATTCTTGCCCTTTTGCGTCTGAGGGTATGTCGGCAGCAATCAAGTTTATTGCATTCTCAAGCGCGTCTGTGGCTGCTTTGACTATTTTGGCTTTTGCCTGTAACGCAAGCGGGTCGTCAGCTTTCATAGGAGTGAGGTCCTCGAATGAGAATCGAATGTTTTCTGCTTTCTCGCAATGAGCTTGAGCTCTTGCTTGCCATGCAGTGTCATAAATCTTGTTGAAGCTCTCTCGAGGTGCGAAACCGTACGCGTAGACCCACATTCCAGCAATAAGAACACAGATGGATGTGAGGAGCACGCGAGTAAATTTCTTCAGAAACACGAGGTGAATGCTACGCCGAAGGACTGTTCGTTTGTGGTCGCCAGCAGAGCGCCAAATGACACATGGCAAAAAAGAGACCAATGGGTAGGGCTATGAGACCTGGATTTTGGTTGAGATTCAAAGCGTTATCAATTGACCACGAGCCGGGGCCTGTGATGGCGATGGCAGTAGTGACAGCGACAATCGAAGCACAGTATTCCCATCCGCCGTTTGGCAGGAATATGAAGTAGCCAACGCGCCCATGCACTGTTGCTATAGCGACGGACATCAGAGCAATAACTGCAATGCATGCAAGGGGTGTTGCTAATCCAGTGATTAACAACGCACCAGCGATGATTTCAGTGGCGGCCGCTAGCAATGCTTGATTCCTTGGCCATTTCATCCCAATGCTTTTGAACCACGACGCTGTCCCGGAGATACTTCTTGCCTTGTTGATGCCGTGGTACGCAATCGAGGCACCTACCGACCCTCGTAAAATGGCCATAGCCACATCAATCTTGTTCATATTGGAACTGTAGATGGCTGCGCATGCTGGGGCGGTGCTGGCAGAATGGTTACGTGCACTCTTCTCGTTATGTTTCCCGACGGTGTGCAGTTTTGATGCTTGTTGCGTTGTCGGTTCTAGCGTCTTGTTCATCTGATCAGAATTCTTCTTGTAGTTCAGATATCTCAATTTCTGACTACGTCAGTGGCTTCTCACAAGGTCTAGACAACTTCTCAGAGGATAGATATGCCCAGTTGCGCACGGACTCAAATTCAGCTTACGAACGAGCCGTTAATGCTGTTACTGAAGAATTGGTTTCTAGCGAGGCGTCGATGGTTGCGAGGAAGATTGCTACTTTTATCTCGGTGATGGACTCGATCGATTGGGATGTGAACAGCGCTCTCGATGTTGGAGAGGCTGTTTCGGCGGCTGTTGAACTCGGTTCAGAAACAACACTTCGGCTCGCAAATGCAGTGGAAGGTCAACTGGTGAGCAAATGTGGTTTACCGTCAACTTTGGCGCCACCTACTGATTCTGAAATCACTTTGCCCATGGCTCCCATTCCGAGCCCTACTGCCACAGACCCAACAGTAAATCCGTTGAACGATTCTTCAGAAATGTCAGTCATTGGCAAGATGATTGCAACTCAGTTTGGTCTCACCATTACAGATGCTGAAGCAACGTGTTTGGGTACTTCTCTATCTGACATATATGACGTGAGTGGGCCAGACACCGATGACGCCCAATACCAACGACAATTTCAACGTGCCTTTGACAGTTGTGGCATTGAATTCACCATTCCGAATCAATAACGGTGCCTAAAGGTTCAAGCGCTCTACAATTCAATGGATGGAAATAGTCTTTGTTCGCCACGCTGAACCAGAGTGGGTCCGCGAAAGACTGAACGTTGACAATCCACCGTTGACGCAACGCGGTCACGAGCAGGCTTTGTTATTAGGCGAATGGGCCACAAATGAACATTTCGATGAGGTCTATGTTTCGCCGTTGGTAAGAACACAACAGACTGCGGCTCCGATACTGAAGGCATTGGGGATGGAACTCGTCATTGATCCATGGCTGGAGGAAATTCGAAATCCGATATGGCATGGAACTCCTGAGGAAAAAGCCATTGAGGCATATAAGACTGAGAAGGCAAAGCCCTCTCATGAGCGTTGGAATGGTCTCGATGGCGGGGAAGCGGTGTCTGATTTTGTACAGCGCATCAATATCGGTGTCAGTCTGTTCTTGGAAGAACATGGACTGGTGCGAGCGGACACGGATCTACCAATCTGGAAGAAGACTGCTGCGTTCAAGCCGGATACTCGAATTTTGCTGGTCGCCCATGCAGGTACCAGCAGTGTAAGTATTTGCCACATGCTTGGTTTTCCTCCCACGCCGTGGGAGTGGGAGAGGCTAGTCATTGGTCATGCAACTGTAAATCGTCTGGAGTTATTCGAGATTGGTGACGGCATGACCTTTGGTCTTAGTCAGTTGTCGGGCAACGAGCATCTTCCGAAAGAACTGCGCACGTACTGAGTAGTTACCGGGTGTGATTTATGTCGTAGATTGCCGACATGACAGAACAACGTGAACTTGATCCTGATGCACTAAAGATGTTTTCTTTCGGCATCTTCAGCAAATTAGAAGGTGCAGTCACTGCCGGCATGATTCATCTTGGTGATCGGCTTGGGTTGTACGAAATAATGGCAACGTCTATAGAAGGTGATACTTCTGAGTCTCTTGCAGCGAAGGCTGGGCTACACGAACGTTGGGTACGTGAGTGGTTACATAATCAGGTGGCGGCTCGCATCGTTACATGTGCGGATTTGGGCGCGACCGCTCCAGTTTTTCATTTGTCTCCAGAGGGTGTGGCCGTGTTGGCGACACCAAATCACCCCGCCTACGGGATGGGCATGTTTCATCGGCTTCCTCAGACCATGGGGGCACTCAATGCAATGCCCGAAGCGTTTCGTACCGGTGTCGGTCACGATTACGACTCACATGGTCCTGAAGGCGCAGTCGGCATTGAACGTAGCTTCGAGCCTTGGAATCAGAACTTTTTGATTCCAATGGTCATTCCCACCCTTGACGGAATACACAAGAAATTGACTGATGGTGCGCGCGTTGCAGATATCGGATGTGGTTCTGGTGGTGCTGCTCTGCTTATGGGCTCGACGTTTCCAAACAGCTTTATCGACGGGTTTGATATTTCGAAGTTTGCCCTAGAGCGCGCTGAAGAGCGCAAGGCAGACGCAAAAGTCTCAAACGTATCGTTTTATGATCCACGAGATAATCCGATTGCAGTTGATCACAGTTACGACCTGATTTGTACTTTTGATTGCATTCATGACATGACTCATCCGACGGAAATGATGAAGACCATTCGTAAAGCTCTAAAGCATGATGGAACCTGGCTGCTGGTTGACATTAAAGCGCATGATTCTCTTGAACTCAATGTCACGAAGAATCCGATGGCATCTTTGCTCTACGGAATCAGCGTCCTTAGTTGCATGTCTTCTGCAATGTCGGAAGCCGGCGGAGAAGGGCTCGGAACGTTGGGGTTGTCGGCTGTGCGTGCTGAGGCAATGGCTCGCGATGCCGGATTCACGCAATTCAAGAAACTTGATGTCGATCATTCGGTGAACGCCTTCTACGAAGTACGCCCGTAGGGGAATACATCAACGCCCTCTTTCTCGTCACTGGATCGTGTGACAGGAAAGAGAGCGAAGACGATTCTTTTATGCTGCTGGTACTGGCAGCGGAGTTGTGACGCTGCACGCATCGACTGCAGCAACGATTGGTGTTGGGTCGATTGCGGCGCCACCCAGTGGATGAACTTCGAGGTGAAGGTGCGGGGTGGTGGTCCCACCGGTTTTTCCGAGGTAACCGACAACTTGTCCCGCTTTTACCTTGGTACCAATTGTAATTCCGTCAGCAATCTTCTGCATATGACCGTAGAAGAAGTAAGTCCCATCAGCCATAGTAAGACGTACACCATTACCGGCAAGCTTGTCTGACGCTTCTGTATATAGCTTTGTAATTGTTCCGTCTGCAACTGCGTAGAGAAGGTTTCCTTCTTTAGCAATGATGTCAACTCCGAGGTGCTTACGATCTTTGCCGCGAGGTGCGTGCCAGGTGTTCTCGTAGCTGCATAGGCCTTGTACAGGGAATACCGAGATAGCTACAGCTGGAGTAGCGACAAGACCAAGCTTTACTGCAGTCTGTGTTGTCAAGGTTCCTGTAACGGTAAGAGCATTAGCTGTTTGGTACTTCTGAAGCGCAACAAACGTTGCTCCGCCGAAAACTCCGTCAGCGCCACCCTTAACTTCAACACCGGCATTGATTAGTGCTGTCTGGAGTGCACGAACACTGTCACCACGGTTTCCGCGTACTGGAAGTGCTGAAGGGTCAATAAGTGTTGTGGTACTTGCAACGCTCACTGTTGCTGGTGCAACTGCAGGGGCAGGTGCTGGAGCCGCAACTGGTGCGATCAGAGCAAGAGCAACTGCTGTAGGGATGTCGAGAACACCGCTGGCAGCTAAGCCCTTGTTTGTCTGAAATGTTGCGATAGTTGCTGTTGTTCCTGATCCGAACGCACCATCGATACCACCCTTAACTACGAGACCAGCAGCTTTGAGTGCCTTTTGCACTGCAACAACCGCATCACCTTTGGCTCCACGAACTGGAAGTGTCGAAGTTGTGAAGGGATACACAACGGCAGGAGTGGTAGTTGTGGTTGGTGCAACAGTTGTGGTGGTGGCCTGAACTGTTGTTGTCGTTGCTGCTGCAACTTTGAGAACTTTCGCTGTGGCATTGTCAACAACGCCTGTTGCCTTGAGTCCGACAACCTTTTGGAAGTTCTTCAGTGCGCGTTGTGTCGACTTATTGAAAACCCCAGTTGCTCCGCCCTTCAACGTGAAGCCATTGCGCATGATTGCTTTCTGAACTGCGGCTACATGTGGTCCCTTGTCGCCAAATGCAGGCTGACCAGGGGCTGTCTTTGCTGAAGTAGAAGATGCAGCAATGACGCCGGTTGATGCGCTGGCGCCTGATGGTGCGATTACGAGACCCATCGAAACAACTGCTGTTGCGATGATGATGCGACGTACGAAATGTGTGTGGTTGTGAGACATGTGTCTGCTCCCTGTTTTTGATCCGCAATAGGGATCGGCAGGTTTGAGCAGAACTTGAGGAATTTCTCACAGAAAATGTTTATATAACCACTGTGAGTGATATCTGTGATGAAGCAATCACACGGAGTGGTGGGAATCAAGGCTTCAAGAACCAAAATCGGGACGAAATGCTGTGAGAACATGGTCTTCAGCGCGTTTAGGCGAAACAGGGGAGTTTTATGAGACTGAGCACATTGTCGAGGAGCGTCAAAGGCGCAAGGGTTGTAGTTACTGGGGCTGGGAGTGGCATGGGAAGAGCTACAGCGCATTTGTTTGCCGATGAGGGGGCTCATGTGCTGGTTGTTGACCGGGATTCAGAGCGTGTTCAAGAAGTGGTCCAAGAAATTGTCGGGGCCCATGGTGCTGATGCGGCCCGTGGGTGCAGCGGAGACGTTTCGCATGCTCCAGACCGTGCAGAGATCATTCGTAGCGTTGTGGAAGCCTGGGGTGGAATTGATGTGCTCGTGAACAACGCTGGCGTCAGTTTGGTCTCGTCAGTTTTCTCTGATGACGAGTCCTTTGCAAACAATTGGGATCAGACAATCGCAATCAATGTTTCCGCCCATGCCCATCTGATTCGCGCGGCTCTTCCGTACTTGCAGAAGGCGCCAAATGGCGGTCGGGTGGTGAACATCGCGTCCACAGAAGCGATAGTTGCGACGGGGGGCCTGTCCGCCTATACGGCATCAAAGCACGCGGTCATTGGACTCACGAAAAGTTTCGCCGTAGAACTTGGGCGCCACAACATCACCGTCAATGCTGTATGTCCCGGACCCATTGATACGGCCATGACTGCAGGTATTAACGATGAAGCAAAAGAAAAGTACGCAAGAAGAAAAGTTCCACTTCGACGTTATGGAACTCCTGAAGAAGTTGCGCACATGACTTTGAATCTGTGCTTGCCTGCATCATCGTTCGTAAACGGTACTGCAGTAGTTGTAGACGGAGCAATGTCCGTCAAGCACGGCTAAGGCTTTGAAAACCCATCACTCATTCCCGTGAAGCCTGACGGTTCGTGAGCGCCAAGTACAAGAGTTTCAAGAATCCCAATTCCTTGATGCACGCTTCCGTCAGACAGTGTGCAAGAGACGGAACTCAGTGTTTGTGTGTGAAGATTGTGCATCAGCAAGGGTTCTTCCACCGGAACTGTGTATCTGTCTCCACCTGTTACGGATTCACCTTTCCAGTTCCCGTGATTCCATTCTGGATGCAGGTAGCCGAGTCCGTTCATCTGAAAATGGACTAGCGGAGTGAAAACCAGATCGGCAGAGTCCTTTGCAAACTGATACTTCAAAGCAAACTGTTCAGCACGTCGAGTCCCGTGTTCCCAGGAGTATTCATACGTCACAGAGTTGGCGTGTTTGATGGTGTCGGAACCGATCAACATTGCACCTGACTCGTGCCACCTTTGGCCGTCGGAATATTCATTGACATCGAATACGGTGCCGAATCCGTCGAACCAGACGGGGGCCCATAGCCAGTAGAACTGGGGCGGAGTATTTTGCGGTGCACCAAGTTGAATTCGTTCACCAACGCCACGTATTCCCCAAGATCTGTCGCGAGAGCCAACGATGTCTCCTGGAATGAGTTCAGTCCGAACGCCATCCACTTCAATCCAGCCGGTCCATGTTCCTAGTTGGGTGAGCCTGGTGTAACTCATGACTTTTCTGTTTCCCGCGCGTACAAGAAACGGTGGTTCTTCGTACGGCAAAGATGATGCTTCGAAACGAATATGAGCACGGATGCCATGTTCAGGTGAATCAATCGTGATGTGATGTTGTTTCATTGGGACGACGACATCGACTTTGATTGGTCCGACTTCGTTACATTGCATGCGATCAAAAGGTGCGCGACCTGAAGAATGCACATTGATCTGTTCTCCGTCTCGTACGACGCTGAACGAAGCATCAATTACGTGTCGATTCGGATACAGACCCATCGCGGCGGCAAAGAAGAGCTTTCCATCTCGTGAATACCCGTTGAAGAAATATCGGTCATAGGCTCCTGGATCGCCTGACTCTGTATGTGCGATTGGTTCAGACGTCTGATGAATTGGGTAGTCGTCAAAGGAAGTGATCATGACTGTGACCGTAGCCACTATTTAGCTGCCAATGCCAGACGGAAACCGAAGCCGTTGCTGTCGTACAGTGTGTTCCGTGATTACGGTTTCCCAGAAGGCTTTTCGAACTGTGGCAGGAACTGCTTTGGGTTCCTTGTCTGTCATTATCTTCTCCGGCGCAATGGTCCGATTGACAGGTTCAGGTCTTGGCTGTGCTGACTGGCCACGATGCAACGAGGCAAAATTTGTCGACGTATCTACTGGCCACACGTTGATCGAGCAAGCAAATCGGTTGTTCACAGGTTTTGTATCACTGAGCGTGATTGCAGCGGTGTTACTAGCTCACTTTCGTAGACCTCTGAGAAAAGAGCTGGTACGCCTTGCATGGGGCTTGGTGATTGGAGTTCTGGCCCAGATCATCATCGGAGGCATTGTGGTGCTCACCGGCTTGAACCCGTACGCGAACATGGCCCACTTCCTAGTATCGCTTGTTCTGGTAGCTAATGCTTTTGTCTTGTATCGCCGCTCAGGAGATCAGCCTGCGACTTATTTTCGAACAGGCCCTGTTCGCATAATCGTTGCTATCCGGTTAGTTGTTGTCAGTTGCGCATTGGCTTTAGTGACGGGGACCGTGGTGACGGCAACAGGCCCACACGCAGGAGACGAGGATGCAGTCCGATTTGGTTTTGCCTTGACCAGCGTTGCTCGCGTTCATAGCGTGAGCGTCATCATCA
The DNA here is from genome assembly GCA_030729045.1 of Ilumatobacteraceae bacterium. GTDB lineage: Bacteria > Actinomycetota > Acidimicrobiia > Acidimicrobiales > Ilumatobacteraceae > UBA2093. The sequence goes on along the minus strand of JANQYF010000022.1, from coordinate 59,489 downwards.
CAATTGCGCTCATCATCTTTCTTGCAATTCGCGCCAAACAACTGAACGGCGACTCGAGTACGCGTGATGCAATTCAAGCATTGTTGATTACGGCTGTTTTTCAGGGCGCTATCGGCTATCTCCAATACTTCAATGGAGTACCTGTCGCGTTAGTGGCGGTTCATATCGTTGGCGCCACTGCCTTGTGGTTCGCAGTGTGCAACTTAGCGTTATCTCCATCACGCGAGTTACAGAATCTTTGACCTACTGAAGCAGGAGATCGTATAGATGACTGCAATCATTCAGAGTCAGCACACTCGGCGTTTCACTCAGTTTCACAGTTGTAATGCTTGTATTTTCAACCATCATCCATAGTGATCGTTGCGTTCCCAACATTTCTGCCAAATACGCATTGATCACACCGCCGTGACATACAACTGCAATGCATCCGCCTTCATGTTGTGCAGCCAGTGCGTTGATGCGAGTTGATACACGCGAGCGAAAGTTCTGATCGCCTTCAGCATTCGGTATTCCGTCCCACCGACCAATGGCGGCCCATTTGACATACTCGGGATCAGCTGTGGCTGCACGTCTACGAAATTCACCGTTACCCCAATCGCCAAGGCGCACCTCTTCTAGGTCCTCAAATACGCCGACATCAAGTTTATGATGCGAAGCAATTGCTTCTGCTGTATGCAGTGCTCGTAGCAGGTGACTTGAATACACAGCGTCGATGCGTGCCTGAGATAATCGATTCCCAACCGCAATTGCTTGTTTCTTGCCAAGTTCATGCAGTGGAGGGTCGGTGCTTTCCGGCGACCCTGGGACAGTGTCTGCAGACCTTCCGTGACGAATAAGGAGCACTCTGCATCCATCTCCAATCGAGCCGTCAAGAGTTGGTTGAGGGACGCTAGTTGAGTCTGGCGACCCAACTGATTTCTGAGTTTCCATAGTTGTTATCTTTGTTGGTATGACCAAAGAAGATGAAGTCCTACTAGAAGTTTCCAACCGAATCGCAACGATTACTTTGAATGCGCCGGGACGAATGAACACCATTTCTGGTGTCATGCTTGATTTGCTGTCGAAGAAACTCCTTGAGGCTGATCGCAACCCAGAGGTGCGTTGCATCGTGTTGACTGGCGCAGGTCGTGCGTTTTGCGCTGGGCTTGATCTCGGATCGCAAGCAGGAAAGACCGAATCGCTAGGAGTGCTAGACGACACCGGTGCGAACATGGCTGAATTTGACCTTCGTGAGGCACCACCAATTGTTCTTCACGGCATCGACACTCCCGTGATCTGTGCGCTTAATGGCGGGGCGGCTGGGTACGGGCTAGACATTGCGCTTGGTTGCGATATTCGTATTGCTGCTGACACTGCAAAAATGGCGCCAGGCTTTGCTAAGCGTGGAATTCTTCCAGAGAGTGGTGGCACTTGGTTGTTGCCACGAATGGTTGGCTACGCACGAGCTGCTGAGATTGCGTTCACGGGTCGCACTTTGATGGCTGAAGAATGTTTTGAAATGGGTCTGGTGAACAAAGTTGTTCCTGCTGATCAATTGATGGATCACGTTATGGATATGGCGGGGGAGATTGCATCAAACGCTCCGTTAGCGGTTCGAGCGATTAAGAGAATGATGCGAGCAGCAGAAACTGAGACTTTTGAGCAGAATGTGCATCACGTGTTTCTTCAACTGCTACCGCTCTTCCGTACGAAAGATTTCAAGGAAGGCGTTGCAGCCTTCATAGAAAAGCGCCCTCCAAACTTCATTGGCCGTTAAAGGACTTCGTGACATCTCAGGATCCCTTCTTGGTGTTGTGCATAGAGCGCGAAGCCTCAGCTGATGAAATACGACAAGCTTGGAAAAAAAGAGCTCGCATGGTTCACCCCGATGTTGGGGGAACTGATTCGGCAATGCAGGAACTCAATGAAGCTTTGCAGTCAGCATTGGAACTTGTTGGAGCTCCAGTAAGTCCGAAAGCGGTTCCGCCTGTCTTGGTGAGGCGAGAACGAGATGTTTCAAGCTTCACTGTTGATGCTCTTCCGACTGAGTGTTTTGAAGCCCTATTAATTGTTGCTGGAATCAGCGGGGCTATCTCACATGACGAACCCCCGTATCAACTGGAATTTTCTCTTCACGACGCAGAAGTGGCAGGAGCTCTTAATGGGTGGTGTCGGTGCTACTTAGTGCCAGAAGCAGGTGCAACTACGGTCTCACTTCTTGTGGGCACTGCAGAATCTTCAGACGGCATTTCGGTCGAAGAAGTTCGCGATTATTTGGTTGCCAACCTTAACGCTATTGAATGGCCGAATTAGTTCGACGCTGCAGCCTTTACTAAGCGATCACGGATTGCAATTCCTAGCCCCTCATCAGGTGGCAACACGGCCACCACTACATGAATATCACTCAAGTCTGCTGCGCGAAGATCGTCATACAAACTCAGCGCATAGGTCACCATGTCTTCGTGATGCAGAATCTGTACAGGCACACCGTCTGTTGTGTGTTGATTACGACGTTCTTCTGCTTCTGCAAAAGAGTTGCACAATTCGACTTTTGCATTTGGTGCGTAGTGGGCGAGCATCATTCCGGGCGCGCGAGACGGTCCGTCCAATGCTGAAATGGTTAAGCCCGTGATGTTCGCTATTTCAATTGCAGTTATCTTGCCTGGCCTAAGAATTTGAACCGAAGAACTTGTGCACTCGACAATGGTTGATTCGATGCCTATTGCACATTGTCCTCCGTCGAGCACTAGATCAACTGAATCACCTAAGTCGTTAATGACATGTGTAGCGCTAGTCGGACTGACTTGACCGAAGCGATTGGCAGATGGTGCAACAACAGCGTCACCAAGCGCATCAAGCAGGGCGATTGTCATGTCATGTGCTGGGATGCGCAACGCAACGGTGTTGCGACCACCAGTGACCCAGTCGGGAACAAGGCGAGTCCGCGGTACAAGGAGAGTGAGTGGTCCCGGCCATACGGCGGACGCAAGAAGTTGTGCAGTTTCGTTTAACTCTCCCCACCGATTGACGTCGTCGCTTGGTGACAAATGAATGATTAGCGGATGAGATCGTGGTCGTGCCTTTGCCTCGAAGACTCGGCCCACTGCTGCTTCATTCAGTGCAACTGCTGCTAGTCCGTACACAGTCTCTGTAGGAATGCCGACGAGGCCTCCACGTAGTAAGACATCACATGCCGTGGCTATGTCCTGCGTGATTCGTGGGGAATCGTTCATGCAGCGAGAAAATCCAAGATTGCATCGATGAAAGAAAAAGACTCTGGGGTGGCGAAGTGATCTGTGTTGCGTAGAACGGTGATTTTGGAATTAGGAAATGACGATGCGAGGCGTGTGGCTGGTGCAGCAAAGTCAGCATCACCAATCACGATGAGTATTTCATTAGTGATCTTCGATAACTCTTCCTCAGTGACTGGTTCTGATGGAGGGCGCTTCATGATTGCAGTGAGTGCGAGAAGGTCGTTGCCTGGCGAGTTTCCATAATGGGCGAACATGCGAGCAAAGGTGTCGTCTTCGGGAGCGCGACCTTCGAGAGCATCGACAATACGCTTATTGCCATCAGGAGGGGACTTAGTGAAGACCCCATCACCAATTCCAGACAGCACGACTTTGCCAAAACGATGCGGTGCAGCGATCAAGGCCCGCAAGATAGTGAGGGCGCCGAGAGAGAATCCGACAGCGTCAACCACAGGTTCATCCGGCAAGTGTTCAAGGAGCCACGTCGGAAGTTCGACATAGGCCGCAGGGTCATGTGGCTTGTCTTGTTCTCCGTGCCCTAAGAGATCAAGTCCGACAGGATTACGCCCCACATCTGTCAGAAGAGCGTCAATTCCAGGCTTTTGCCATGTTTCGCGGAAACTACCGCCCCAACCATGAACTAGGACGACGGGAACGTTCTCGGTAGATGCCATGCCTACACGGTAGTCTCGTCATGCCCTATGCGGTTCTTACATGATCTCCCAGCCCACGATTTGACCTATAACGATGTGTTTATGGTCCCGAGCAAATCCTCGGTGTCATCGCGTTTCGACGTAAACCTCAGTACCCCAGATCAGGTGGGGACCAAGGTTCCCATTGTTGTCGCAAACATGACTGCCATCGCTGGCCGTCGAATGGCCGAAACAGTTGCACGTCGTGGAGGACTTGTCGTTCTTCCACAAGACATTCCGCTCGACATTATTGAGATGGTTGTCGAACATGTGAAGTCGCGGCACCCCATCTTCGAAACCCCCATCACGCTTGCTCCAGAAGACACCGTGGGCGAGGCGTTGAGTCTGATTCATAAGCGTTCGCATGGTGCAGTCATAGTTATCGATTCTGATAATCGACCAGTGGGTGTTTTCACTGAGTATGACGCCGTCGGTTTCGATCGCTTCACGCAACTTAAAAATGTCATGAATCTTGACATGGTTTGTTTTACTGATTCGATGCCAGTCGCTGATATTCACGACAAGTTGATAGACCAACGTTTGTCATTTGCACCTGTAGTCGACAAGAACGGAATTCTCGTTGGGGCCATCACACGCAAGGGTGCTCTACGCAGCACCATCTATGCGCCAGCAACTAACGCGAACGGTCAGTTTTTAACATCAGTTGCGGTTGGTATCAACGCAGACCCAGCAAAGCGCGCAAAAGCACTGGTTGCACTCGGAGTAGATGTTCTGGTCATTGATACAGCTCATGGCCATCAAGACCGTATGTTGCGAGCCATTGAAGCTGTGCGCGCTGTTGCGCCGTCCACAACGATCGTTGCTGGAAACGTAGTGACTCGTGAGGGCACACGAGATCTACTTAACGCGGGTGCAGACATCATCAAGGTTGGCGTCGGACCTGGTGCTATGTGTACTACTCGAATGATGACAGGAGTTGGTCGACCACAGTTCAGTGCAGTTCTGGAAAGCGCAGAGATGGCTCGCTCGATGGGCAAGCATGTGTGGGCAGACGGCGGAGTACGTTTCCCACGCGATGTGGCTCTCGCAGTGGCAGCAGGTGCAGCCAACGTAATGTTCGGATCGTGGCTCGCAGGAACCTATGAATCTGCAGCTGACACGTTGCGTGACACAGAAGGCCGTCTGTACAAAGAGAGTTTCGGCATGGCCTCTAATCGCGCTGTAAAGAATCGTACGCGGGCAGAAACTGCTATCGAACGGGCGAAAAAGGAGCTATTCGAAGAGGGCATTAGCACTTCGCGTATGTATCTCGACCCAGTGCGACCCGGTGTTGAAGACATCATCGACCAGATAGTTGCTGGACTTCGTTCAGCATGCACCTATGCAGGTGCCTCGAGCATTGAAGAGTTTCACGAACGTGCCGTTGTCGGAGTTCAAAGCGCAGCCGGATACGACGAAGGTCGACCTCTCGGCACCAGTTGGTAATCATGCGCGTCATTGCGATCGATGGTCCTGCTGGGGCAGGAAAATCGACTGTTGCCCGACAGGTTTCTACAGCAACTGGACTTCGTTACCTCGATACAGGAGCCATGTACCGCTGTGTGGCCTTAGAAGTGCAAAATACGGCAACTGATCCCAATGACGCGGACGCCGTCGGCAAGATTGCACGTGATGTCAAGGTTGTCATTGAACGTGACGCAGCCAAGTTGAATGGCGTTGACGTGTCTACGGAAATTCGTACTGGCCAGATCAATGCAATTGTCAGCATCATTGCTGCTCATACTCCTGTTCGTGATGCCATGAGAGAACAACAACGGAAGTGGATTGAAGCCCAGAAGGGCGGAGTCGTGGAGGGTCGCGACATCGGAACTGTCGTTTTTCCCGATGCGATTCTGAAAGTGTTTCTTACTGCCTCACCTGAAGTACGCGCCGAACGTCGCGTTGGGCAAACAGGTGGGGACATTACGGCAGTGGCGGCAAGCATTGCTGAACGAGACCACCTTGACTCCACCAGGCTTGACTCGCCATTGCGGCCGTCTGAGGACTCGGTGATCGTTGATTCCAGCAACAGAACCATTGAAGAAGTCGTTGCAGAGATTGTTTCTCATTTCGAAAGAGTTGATCATGGCTGAAGTTGACACATTCATGGCGGGTCAAAGTTTTCTCAGTCGATTCTTCTACAGACTTCTGCGCGGTCTAGTTGTGTTCGTATGTGTGTCGTACACCCGCACAACAATCATTGGCAAAGAGAACATTCCGAAGTCCGGAGCTTTCCTTTTGGCACCCATTCACAGATCAAACATTGATACGCCTCTGGCAGCAGCGGTGACTTGTCGTCGAATGCGATTCATGGGCAAGGACACGATTTGGAAATTCGGCCCAATCGGGTGGATCGTGTCGGCTCTTGGGGCGTTTCCCGTTAGTAGAGGCACGGCAGACCGTGAAGCATTGCGTCGATGCGTTACGGTTCTAGAAGCGGGAGAACCATTAGTGCTTTTCCCAGAAGGAACACGTCAGAGTGGACCCGTTGTTCACCCACTGTTTGATGGCGCAACCTATGTTGCAGTTAAAGCCGGTGTACCAATTATTCCGGTAGGAATCGGCGGTTCCGAGCGCGTCATGCCAAAAGGTTCGAAGATGATTTACCCGCGGAAATGCGTCGTAGTCATCGGTAAACCGATTCAGACAGTTATGAACGGAACAGAGCGCTTGCCGCGATCTGCTTTGAAAGATCTGAGCTCTAACTTGTCTAGCGAATTGCAACGATTGTTCGATGAGGCACAGCGCTTAGCTGGTAGTCCAAACATTTACTGACAATTAGCGCTGTAAGAATTCGCTCATTAACGAAACCATGTAAACCGGATCACTGGCGCCACACATTTCTCTTGCCGAATGCATCGACAATTGCGGAATACCGATATCAATTGCTTCAATGCCCAATTGTGTAGCCGTGATTGGTCCAATAGTTGAACCGCATGGAACGTTGTTTCGTGATGCAAAAGTTTGTATCGGAACACCACTCGATTCTGCGATTGAACGAATATGTGCCAGTCCGCGAGCAGACGTTGCATATCTTTGGTTTCCATTCACCTTGACGGCAGGACCATGGTTAATTAGCGGTGCGTGTCGTGGTTCATGGCGTTCTGCATAGTTCGGATGAATGGCATGGGCGTTGTCGGCTGAGAGACACCAAGAAGAAGCAAGACGATCAAACTGTTGGCCTTCACTAAGACCATGTTGCGTCGCGATGCGGGAAACAACGTTTGCAAGCATCGGGCCCGCAGCCCCGGTGGAGCTGTTACTGCCCACTTCTTCATGGTCATTGAGAACGAGTATCGAAGTGTGCTGGGATTCTGGAGCATTACGTAGCGCTTCAATTGCGCTCCAACAGGATGCTTGGTTGTCTAAACGGCCACTCGCCAAGAGCGATTCATCTGCACCTAAGAGTGAGGCACTGGAAATATCAAATAGATGAGCATCGAAAGCTGATACGTCTGCGACGCCCGAAGTTCGTTGTATCCAATCTGTGAATGACTGCTTTGTTGAGCCCCATACTGGTGTCATGTGTTGGTGACGGTCGAGATGAAGACCTTTGTCTCCAATCTCCCTATCAAGGTGAATCGCCAATTGCGGAATGCGAGCAAGAGCCTGCGGAGCCGAAAACAAATGAGTCACACCGTTTGAATCAATGACGCGTCCCGCAATACCGAGATCTCTGTCGAGCCAAGAATTCAGAAGTACTCCGCCATAAATCTCTATTGCCAATTGCGACCAACCAAGTTGGTGAATATCTGCATGGGGCAAGACCCGCAAGTTCGGGGAGTCGGTGTGCGCGCCAATGATTCGTAGTGCTCCCGTTGGAGCGCCAAGCCTCCAGGCAACAATGCAGCCGTCAACGGCTAGATAACCAAGGCTAGGTATCTCATTACCCAATTGAGTTGTTCGTGTGAACCCTGCCGCTTCAAGGTTCGACGCCGCTGTCTCAACAACATGGAACGGTGTTGGACACTTATCGAGCCATTGAAGGAGCGAGCCGATGGTTGTCTCAGGCATGGAATAGGCCCGTTGGTAACCCTGAACCGCGCAGATGCGATGTCTCATTTATTGAAAGAATGCTTCGATGTCCGGAAGACGAAGCAGCTATGCGATGTATTGATGTGTAGTTCGGATAGAAGAACTGCGAACTTGAAATACCAAGAATGTGAGAGAGATAGTCATTGATTACTCCACCATGGCAAGTCACTACGACAGTGTCACCACGATGTTTGGCGATGATGTCCTCGAGTGCTTCAAGAACGCGGTTGTGGAAATCTTCGGGAATCTCGTCTGAACTGAAACCACCTTTAGCCATTTCCAACCAACGAGGGTCGTTTGCTGCCTTCAATTCCTCCACAGGGATGTATTCATTTGAATGCTGATCCCACTCTGCAATACCCGGAACCAAGATTGGGTCAATGCCAATTGCAGATGACAATGGTTCTGCAGTCTGCACAGCGCGACGTAGCGGACTCGAGTAAATCGCATCGACATTTTCGGACATCATGTACGTAGCGAATAGAGCTGCCTGCGCATGTCCGTCGATTGATAGCTCAGGGTCAGCTGGTCCATCGGTATTTTCTTTCCTCACTGGGAGGCCATGACGCACAAGAATTAGTTCCACAACTATGAAAGGATAGGGAAGTGGCTCGTGAGCAGCATCATCGACTGGACGAGTCTCCAATATTTTCCGCTGAGTCCGGTCCAGACTCCGAACCGTTAATCGTCCTTATCCACGGATCCCTTGACCGAAGTGGCGGAATGGCACTACTTGCTCGCCACATACAGGGTCAACATCGCGTGTTGCGTTACGACAGGCGAGGCTACGCACGATCGTGGCCGCATGCAGGTCCATTCACCGTTAATGACCAAGTTGACGATCTAGTCGGACTGATTGAGACAAGGAAAGTTGTCCTGATTGGTCACTCTTTCGGAGGAAACATTGCGTTGGCAGCTGCTGGGCGTCTTGGCGCTCAAGTCGTCGGAGTAAGCACATACGAGACTCCTCTGTCGTGGATGGAGTGGTGGCCTGGAACCACAGCAGGCGCGATGGCTGTGGCTTCGTCAGAAGCTGACGCAGCCCAGAACTTCATGATTCGCCTCATTGGTCGCAAACGATGGGAGGCATTGCCCGATAGAACGAGAGAGGAACGCAGACGCGAAGGCGTTGCGTTGGTTGGCGAACTCACTGCACTGCGTAGCAAGGCACCGTGGGCTGTAGAAGAAATCACATGCCCAGTTCTGTGTGGCTTCGGTTCTCTCGGAATGAAACATCACGCAGAGGGAGCTAAGTGGCTTTCGCATAACCTGACAAATGGGCACTTAGTCGAACTTTGCGACGCTGCTCACAGTGCACCAATGACACACCCGTTGCAATTTGTTAACGAACTAGTGCTTCCTCATTGCGAGGGCTGAGGAATTTTTACTTTTACTTCTTGCCCAAAAAAGGTGCACGTTGTGTTAACTGAAGCAGTCGCAGTTGCTTGAGCCTTCACCGAGTTCGCACAGTCAATAACTTGAGCTCGCTGTGAGTATCCAGCCAGGGCAATGGCTACAAAGATCACTAGTGAAATGATCTTTCCAATGATGGAGGAGACCACTTTCATCAGGATTAGGCCAACAACGATTGAGGCGCCCGAGAGCCCCAAAGCGAGGTTTTTGAGGGTTTCGATGTCGGTTGATGCCCATAAGGAGTTCATTCCATCACCATAGATGGCGAACAGCCCGTAGCGTTGTCATTATGCCTGTCGAGCAATTCACGGTCGCGATACTCATTGGCGGCGATAGCTCTCGTATGGGCGTCGACAAGGCAACCTATGAGATCGATGGAATTTCAATGGCCAACCGAGTGTCGCTTGCGGCTCAAGAGGCCGGGGCTTCTCAGGTACTGATCATTGGTGGTACGGCTGCTCGAGCAAAGACAATTACCGGTACATGGAAGAAAGACGGCTTCCCAGGTGAAGGTCCGCTTGGTGGTGTTATCACAGCACTGAAGCATGCGGATCACGATTCCGTCGTAGTGCTGTCATGTGACATGCCGTTTATTACAAGTGCAGTCATCTCAAGTTTGGTCAAAGGTCTTAACGACGCCCAAGCAACTGTAGGTCGCACTGATCGTTTGAACTGGTTGTGTGCGGCCTGGTCGAAAGAGGAATGTTCATCAACGTTGCAATCTGTATGGAAGAGAAACGAACGAGCTGTACATCGGGCTGCAGTATTGCTTGACGTAGCAGAAGTGCCTGTTCCGGCCAATGCGGTGCGAAACATTAATTCGTTTGCAGATCTGAACCCTTCAGATGAGCCAACTACTATCTAGACATGTCAATTACTGAAATCTCAATATCTGAACTAGCTGCAATGTCTGAGCGCACGGTGATCGACGTTCGCGAGGTTGATGAATACGTCGAAGGTCATGTTCCAGGAGCTATCAATATTGCTCTCTCAGAGTTGGTAGGACGCGAAAACGAATGTGCACTCGGGCCGGTCGTGTACGTCATCTGCCAGGCAGGTGGGCGGAGCCTCCGGGCGTGTGGCCACTTGTCAACCATTCCAGCACTCGAGGGCACAACGTTCATCAATGTTGCTGGCGGAACTGGCATGTGGATTGTTGAAGGGCACGAGGTGACCACAGGTGACACAGCGGCCTGACATCTCATTTGAGTGGATTGACACCAACTCAGCCTTAATGGAGTTTGTGTCGTATGCATCTCAGCAGGTTGTGTATTACCTGGATACCGAGTTTCACAGGGAAAAGACATACTTTCCCCAGTTGGCACTGATTCAAATTGCAACCGGTGATCGCCTTGGCGTCATTGACCCCGTCTCGTGTGATGCGACGTTGATGCGTCCTTTGATGGATGGTCCGTCGCTATGCGTGCTCCATGCTGCCCAACAAGATCTTGACGTGTTAACTCAAAGTGTCGGCTTCGTACCGTCACGCATTTTGGACACACAATTGTGTGCAAGTTTTCTCGGGTACACACAGCCGTCACTCGCGTCTCTCTTGCAATCACTCTTGAAAGTTGTTGTGCCGAAGGGCGATCGCCTAACGGACTGGTTGCGTAGGCCACTCACATCAGATCAATTGCGGTATGCAGCGTCTGATGTTGCCTATCTGGCGGAACTCTCATCCATCATCTTTTCAGATCTTGAAAAGCGTGGACGTATGGAGTGGGCTGCTGAAGCGTGTGAGGAACTGCGCACACGACCGACTGGACCTAACCCACCTGACGAGGCATGGCTTCGCGTGAAAGATGTTCGCACGTTGCGAGGAAAGTCGCGCTTTGTCGCACGAGCTGTAGCGAAGTGGCGCGAAGAACGCGCAATGGATCTTGACCTTCCGCCTCGTCATGTTTTGTCTGACATAGCGGTTCTTGGAGTAGCTCAACGTGCTCCTCGTACAGCAGAAGATCTCGTACAAAGCAGGGGAGTCGATAATCGGCATGCCAACGGCGTTCACGGTAAGGCTTTGCTTGATGCGATTCAATTTGGTGTCGCTGACTCCGTCGATGGGGAACTCAATTTGCCAACTAGCGATGGAGATGATCTTGAGAAATCCATGAGACCTGCGGTGACTCTGGTTTCAGCATGGATAACTGAACTGGCAAAGCAAAGCGATTTGGACGCAGGCCTCCTCGCCACGAGAAAAGACATTGTTGACCTTCTCAGCGGATCACCAGAAGCGCGCCTTCGCCACGGGTGGCGAAAGGACATTGTCGGCGCAGATATTGAAGACCTTGTGGCTGGCCGAAAGGCTCTGACGTTTACTGGAACATCAGGATCTGGCCTCAAACTGGTTGATATTGACCCATCCTGAGGCAATAGTCATCTTTTTGTCTCACCGACCTGTACACTCGTTTCGGTTGTCCAGTAGGCATTTATGCCAATGAAATGTTCGGAGACCGACCATGAAAAAAGGTCGACATCGCCGGTTTGAAGAAGCGCGGAAATTGAAGCAAGCAGGCCCCAGTGCTGCAGACCTAGGTCTTGGTGACTCACCACGAGTGAGTTCTACCGATGATGACGAGTATGCAGCCATTGCCGAGCGCTACGGGGTGCGCTTCGACGAAGACGAAGACGAATCCGAAGACGACATCGATTAATCCGGATAGCCGGACAGAAAACGAAATACCCCCATGACAAACTCCTTACGCAATGTTGCCCTAGTGGCGCACGTCGACCACGGTAAAACCACTCTTGTGGACACTCTCTTGAGGTCTACAGGTGCTTTTGCTTCTCATGCCGCAGTTATCGACCGAGTCATGGACTCTGACGACCAAGAGCGCGAGCGCGGTATCACCATTCTCGCTAAGGCAGCCCGAATCAATTACGGAAGCACCCTCATCAACATTGTGGACACACCAGGTCACGCTGACTTTGGTGGAGAAGTGGAACGAGCACTTGCTCTTGTTGACGGAATCGTTCTTTTGGTTGATGCTGCTGAAGGCCCACTGCCTCAGACCCGTTACGTTTTGTCGAAAGCACTTGGTCTCGGTTTGCCTGTCATCTTGGTCATCAACAAGGTTGACCGCCAAGACGCACGCCCTGAAGAAGTGTTGGTCGAAGTGGAACAATTGTTCCTTGATCTTGCTAGTTCAGATGATCAGTTGTCTTTCCCCGTCATTTCAGCAGTCGCCCGTGAAGGTCGCGCAATGATGGGTATCGGAATGCCAGCAGCCGATGCTGACCTGTCGTGCCTTCTTGACACAATTTTGACAACAGTGCCAGCTCCAACGGGCGACCCGACAGCGCCACTTGCCGCACTGGTTACCAACCTTGATGCGTCTGAATACCTTGGACGTCTCGCTATTGGTCGCGTACATAGCGGCGTTATGAAAAAAGGCGACACAGTCGCTTTGTGGGGTAAAGACACTGACGGAAATCCGTTGAAGCGCCGTATTGCCCAACTCAGTGTGTTCGACGGCATCGGCAGAACTGAAGTGGAATCAATTTCAGCAGGAGACCTTTTCGTTCTCGCTGGAATTCCTGAAGTTGAAGTGGGAGACACCATCTCAGCACTGACGGTGACGACTCCATTGCCACGCCTAGAAGTTGACGAGCCAGTTATCCGCATGGCCTTCGGTGTGAACACCTCTCCCTATGCAGGACGCGAAGGAAAGTTCGTTACTAGTCGCCATTTGCGCGACCGTTTGCAGAAAGAGATCCTTGGAAACGTGTCCATCAAGATTGCTGACACTGATTCACCAGACGTCACCAGTGTTGCTGGTCGAGGCGAATTGCAGCTTGCAGTTCTTATTGAGAACATGCGCCGCGAAGGTTTCGAACTTCAAGTAGGTCGACCAGAAGTAATCACTAAGGAAATCAACGGCAAGCGCCATGAGCCTCTCGAAGCAGGTACATGTGACGTTCCAGACGAGCATGTGGGCACCATTACTCAAGGCCTTGCTCCACGTAAAGGCCGTGTAACAGACCTTCGTCCAGGAGATCCGGGCCGCACCATTGTGTCTTTCGAGGCACCATCACGCGGACTCATTGGTTTCCGTTCCAGTTTGATGAGCAGCACACGCGGAACAGCTCTTTTGCATCAGACACATGCAGGCTGGACCCCATGGGTAGGCGAGTTGCCTCACCGTTTGGGCGGAGCAATGATTGCAGACCGCATCGGATCAACTACTGGGTACGCACTCGATAACTTGCAACTGCGCGGAGAGCTATTCGTAGCGCCAGGTGTTGAGGTCTACGAAGGAATGGTCATCGGAGAAGCTGCTCGCGGCGAAGAGATGGTCGTGAACGCAGTGCGTGCCAAAGAAAAGACCAACATTCGTACTCATAGCCATGATGATGGCCCAAAGCTTGCAGCACCTGTTGATCACACCTTGGAAACTGCCATTGAGTGGATTGGCGACGATGAACTTGTGGAAGTAACTCCGAAGAGCATTCGTATTCGTAAGCGGGGCCTCAGCATCGAAGAGCGCCGTAAGTCTTCTAAAAAGGGCTAACTAGCCCAATCGAATTAGTCCTTCTTGCGTAGTGCAGGATGGGGTAGCGGAACCCCTACAGGAGCCGACAACATCTTCACCAAGATGGCGTATGCCTTTTTGCCCATGATCTCTGTGAGCTCATCAGTGAAGAATGTGTAGGTGGGGTCTTTGCCGACAAATGAATCAGCGGATTCAGTGCACCACCAATGAAACTCGTCTCCGCCTTCGCCCCAGTCGCGTCTCTTCCATTCACGGATAGTTGACACGACGTAGCCGCCGTCTTCGATGTGTTCTTCAAGACGAATAGGCACTTGCCAACATACGTCTGGTTTCCAGTCCATATGACGTTCGCCAGCTTCAACAGCAGCGATGTGGAATGCGCAACCGGTGCCACCTTCAAAACCTGGCGGATTATGAAAGATGCACGCACCGTTTACAACACGAGTCTTCTTTTCGCCATCCTTCTCGGTCGAGAACCAGCCTTTATCCTTGGCTTTGTCCTTGTTCTTCCAATGACGACCCTTGAGGCGCTTTACATACTTTGTGACGTTCTTGAAGTCTTTTTCATCAAGAAAATGAGCACCAAAAGAGCAACAACCGTGCATCAACTCTGGTGAGGCCTCATCAAGGATGCCTTGGCAGCCCTGGCCATAAATGCACTTATAACTTGATCGCAAGAATGTTGCATCAAGCATCCAGGTACGCATTTCGTCGGGATCTTCAAAGCTGATCCATTCGTGTGGTTGGTCTTCTCTAGGCACAAGAGATAACGCTACGCCATCGGGACCCTCTCCACACATACCACCACGCTTGTGGCACAGTATTCATCTGACAGTCATCTGAAAGGGCGACACAATGAGCGATATTGACGCGATAATTTCCGACCTCGAGAGAGCCAGTGAAGCGTTGAATGATGCCGCCATGTCATTGATAACAGGTGCAATTCGAAACGGCGAAAAGGAGCGTCCCCCGTTAGAGAAGAAGGTATCTCAAGCCAGACGATCTGTTGACAAGGCTCTCTTTATTCTGCGATCTGTCTAAAACTCATTAAGTGCGTTGATTAGTCCCCGCAGATCTGCAAAACCTTTCGCTGCGTATTTCAACCTGACCCTCGGCAAATCTGGCACGTCATTGTCTTTCACTTCTTCAGGTGTGGCAGATGTTTGAAGAATTTCTCCGTCTGATGCGAGGGGGGCGAAGCGATTTGCAATTTCCGTGAATTGAGCAGATGGAATCGAGCGCTGCATACGGATGTATAGAACATCGTTGACGAACCGTATTGAGTTGTAATTTGAATAAAAGCGCGTTATCTCGTTGACTGCATCTTCAATGTTGTCTGTAATTGTGTACAACGAAGTATCGCTAGGTGAGATAAGACCATGATCGAGCAGTAAAGGCTCCATTGCATTCATCAGGGGCGTCCAGAAGGGCTGACCAGGGACCTCTAGAAAAACTATGGGTACCGGAACAGACTTAGCTGTTTGAGCAAGTGTCAGCAATTCGAAGGTTTCATCCAAAGTTCCGAAACCACCTGGCATACAGAGAAAAGCATGAGACTCCTTTACGAGCATGAGTTTTCTTGTGAAGAAGTAGCGCATGCTGACGTACTTGTCGTCTCCGGCAATAACGGAGTTGGCACCGGTCTCAAATGGAAGCCGAATGGAAACACCTATTGAGTTCTCTCTACCTGCACCCACCATTCCGGCTTCCATAATTCCTGGGCCTGCACCAGTGACAACCATGAACTGATGATCGGCAAGAGCCTTGGCGGTAGCCGCGGTTAAGGCATAGATAGGGCTGTCGGAAGTTGTGCGAGCCGAACCAAAGATAGACACCTTACGAACTTCTCTGTATGGCGCAAACATAGTGAACGCTCTACTCATCTCTTCAACTGCGGAACTTGCAATCTTTATGTCTAGAGAAGAGGATGGGCCACCAACTAGGTCAGTCACAGTTTTTAGAATACGATTCAGCTGCCGTACTTCTGATGGAGTGCGTTGTACCTTCTCGAAACTCTTCAGCAAATCATCAATTGCTTTACGTGTGTTCGATGATGCAGTCACTGTGTTACGAAATTCCTGACGCTTTATCTTCAAGTACACCAATGAGCTCGTCAAAACTCTTTATGAAAGAAGCGACACCTTCGGCCTCTAATTGAGCTGCAACTTCGTCGACATCAATTGCATTCATGGCTAATTCAGCCCACTGACGCCGGCTAACACCAATGTTCTGATCAATTGTGCGCGCAAGCGTTCCATGATCTGCAAAAGCTTCCAGAGTCGCATCTGGCAACGTATTGACGGTGTCAGGTCCAATCAATTGATCTACGTACATCGTGTCCGGATACGTGGGATTCTTCGTGGATGTTGAAGCCCACAATGGACGCTGCACCGTGGCACCAGCTTTCGCTAGCGCCTCCCATCGAGGCCCACTGAACGTTTTTTGAAATGCTGCATAGGCAAGCCTCGCCTGATTGACGGCTGCGGTCCCGCGTAGTGCGAGAGCTGCTGGAGTGCCAATCGTTTCAAGACGTTTATCGATCTCATTGTCGACGCGACTAATGAAGAAACTCGCAACACTCGAGATGTTGGAAACAGGGGAGCCCGAGGCCATTCGCTGTTCTAGACCATCGATGTAGGCGTCCATCACATCCTGATAACGAGAGAGACTGAAGATCAATGTCACGTTTACATTTCGGCCTTCAGCGATCATCTCTCTGATGGCTGGGAGTCCCGCTTGCGTAGCAGGAATCTTGATCATCACGTTCGCACGTGAAATACGTTCATGAAGCAAACGTGCTGCTGACAATGTTCCCGCAGTGTCGTGAGCTAGTGATGGATCTACCTCAACGCTGACGAATCCATCTATTCCATTTGATTGCGCGTACAAATTGGCAAATACATCGAGCGCACCATGAATGTCCTGAAGTACCAGTTCCCAGTACGCATCTCTGGCAGATGAGCCTTTCAGAATTTCACTACGGAATTGCTCGTCATAATCTGAGCTGCCTTGTATTGCCTTTTGAAAAATAGTGGGATTCGATGTGAGGCCTCGTACACCACGCTCAACCAGTGAAACGAGATTTCCAGAAGTGATGTATCCGCGTTGCAAGTTGTCTAGCCACGGACTCTGCCCATGTTGAGATGACAATTGCTTAAGAACATCGGTCATCGACTGATCGCTTTTCTTGCTACATCAGCCACATGGGTCGCAGTGATTCCCAGCTCGGCCATTACGACGTTTCCGGGGGCGCTTGCACCAAAGCGGTCGATACCGACACTGTCGGTGGCGTATGCAGCCCAACCAAATGTAGTGCCAGCCTCCACGCTGATGCGAGGGAGCGAACGCGGAAGAATCTCATCTTGACGTGATTGCGAAAGAGCAGCAAAACGTTCCCATGAAGGCATAGTTACAACATTGACGTTGACACCTTCTTTCTTCAGCAACTCTGCTGCGTCAACTGCTACAGACAATTCGCTACCTGTTCCGATGATTGTTGCCTGAGGGGTGTCTGTTTTGACAATGACACCGGCACCATCAGCGACAGCTGATCCATCTGTGAGAGCTGCAACCGTTTGACGCGACAAAATAAGCGCGGTCGGTCCGTCGTGTGTCGCCGCGATCAACCAGGCTTGGGCGGTTTCATTTGCATCCGCTGGACGAATCACTTGCAAGCCTGGAATGGCTCGTAGGGAAGCCAGTTGCTCTACTGGTTGATGTGTTGGGCCGTCTTCGCCAACTCCGACAGAGTCATGACTAAACACGAACACGGTCCGAGCGCGCGAGAGAGCTGCTAAACGAATTGCTGGACGCATGTAGTCGGCAAACACGAAGAACGTGCCGCCGACTGGCAACACACCACCGTGCAGAGCCATTCCGACCATCGCTGCTCCCATCGCATGTTCGCGAATGCCGTAGTAGATCTGTTTACCCTGTCGGTTCTCAGCAGAAAATCCACTTGTCTCAGAAAGTTTCGCTCCGGTGTTTCCAGTGAGGTCTGCAGCACCCGCAAGCACGAAAGGCAATGCGCTTCCGGTTGCCTCAAGAACTTTTTGAAATGCCTGGCGAGTTGCCAGTTTGGTGTCCGATGGAAAGACGGGAAGCGCCGAAGCGATTTGCTCTTTACTTGCAATGCCGAACGTGGAAGGTGTTAAAGCGGGCGACAGTGACTGAGTGCGCTTCTTCCAATCTGATGTTGCAACTTGTCCGCGTTCGCGACAGAACGCCCGGTATTCAGACACGAATGATTCAGGCGCATAAAAAGGCTCGTCGGGTATTCCCATTACTTTTTTAGTGGCGCTGACAAGTGGTGCAGTGAATGGATTTCCATGCGCCTCATGTTTGTCAGTGAGGTCAGGAGAAGGAAACCCAATGTGTGACCGCAGAACCACCAATGTTGGTGCACCGGCATGGTCGCGCGCAGTTACCAACACCTTCTCAAGAGCATCACAATCTTCAGCGATCTCTCCCGCTTCGATGACGTTCCAACCGTACGAACGGAAACGCGCTGGCGCATCGTCGCTGCATGTCAACGCGGTACTGCCGTCAATAGTGATCTTGTTGTCATCAAAAATACATACCAAGTGGTCAAGTTTTAAATGACCAGCAAGTGATGCAGCTTCGTGACTG
Organism: Ilumatobacteraceae bacterium; assembly: GCA_030729045.1. Classification (GTDB taxonomy): domain Bacteria; phylum Actinomycetota; class Acidimicrobiia; order Acidimicrobiales; family Ilumatobacteraceae; genus UBA2093. The sequence goes on along the minus strand of JANQYF010000022.1, from coordinate 41,000 downwards.
ATTCCCTCCATAAGGCAACCATCGCCTGCAATGACGTATGTATGGTGATCAATTGCATCTTTCCCATGAACTGCACGTAAATGCGATTCTGCAATTGCCATTCCTACTGCATTTGCGAAACCCTGTCCCAATGGTCCGGTTGTTACTTCCACGCCTGCCGTGTGGCCAACTTCTGGGTGACCTGGTGTTGCTGAGTTCCACTGACGGAACAGTTTGAGATCCGATATCTCTAACCCGTAGCCGGACAAGAACAACATTGCATACTGCAAAATCGATGCATGGCCATTCGAGAGAATCAAACGGTCGCGATCAATAAAGTCAGGAGTGGACGGATCGTGTTTAAGAATTCTGCTGTACAAAACATGGGCAAGAGGCGCAAGCGACATTGCTGTTCCTTGGTGACCGCTGTTTGCAGCTAGGGGAGCGTCCATCGCAATCCCTCGAATTATCGAGATAGCGAGGGCGTCTTGTTCGGGGCTCAATTGTGTAGGCACCTCATGATGGTAATCGGCGCCAGGCTTTGAGAACGGAAAGTTCGGAATCAAGCGCGACAAGATCTGCCTTGTGACCTGTTCGAATTCGCCCAACGTCAGCCAAACCAGCTAGGTCAGCTGGAATGGATGTAGCACTCGAGAGGGCCGATTCAAGCGAGACACCACATTCTCGAACCACTCGCTGTACGCACTCTGAGAGTGGCGTGCAAGAGCCAGCGAGCGTGTCATCTGCCAAGCGTGGTGCTCCATTACGAATCTCAACGCCGCTTCGAGGTCCTGTCAGGGTGCGCCACGAAACAGAATCCGACACCAAACAGATACGAGATTGTGCTGCCTTGAATGCCAGTGCGATTGCATCGGGTTGAACATGAACACCATCTGCTATCAGCCCGCAAGAGATTCGATTATCCGTCAAGGCCCACATGGCTAGACCAGGGTCTCGGTGGTGGACTCCACTCATTCCGTTGAACAAATGAGTGACCATGCTTGCCCCAGCATCAACTGCGTCTTCAAACTGTGTCTTCGTAGGGCGAGAGTGACCGAGAGAAACTGTGATGTTACGAGCGCGCAATTCACGAATCGCTGGAATCGCATCATCTTGTTCGGGAGCGACTGTTACGAGGCGAACAGAAGTTACCAATTGCGATATCCAGTCCAAGTCGCAAGCGATGATGTGCTGTACCGGGTGAGCCCCTGGAGCAGCTCCGAGAAATGGCCCCTCTACGTGTATTCCAGCAAAACCCTGCAAGTGTCCAGAGAGAAAAGATTGATGAAGAGACGACAAAGATTGAGACATCTTCTCAAGTGGTGCCGTCACTATTGTTCCCAACCAGCTGGTGGTGCCACGATCGAGGAGTGTTTGATCTAGCCGCAGTAGATCGTCAGTAGATGCGGTCGCAACATAAACATTGTCAAAGCCGTTCATTTGTACATCTACAAAACCAGGGCTTACTACAGGGAATTCACAAGCACCCGCGTGGTTGCTGAGAGATTCAATGAGACCGTTATTAGCCATAACGATTCGAGTCGGGCCGTGAAGGTCTGTTCCGTCAAAAAACTGCTGACAGGTGATCTCGTTTGACACGTTGAAAATGTAGTTGGGTTTCTAGTTGAAAGATGCCTTGGCCGTTGCGGTCAGACGAATATCTGAAAAACGAACGGTTGCCAAGTGCAAAGTGGTGAGGGCCTTAATTACCCACCAACCTGGGTCTACCTGGAACCACCGATGAGATAAACGCGGTGACGACGGTGCCGCGTGGTGATTGTTGTGAAGCCCTTCGCCCATTGTGAAGAAGGCCAACCACTGAAGATTTGTAGCGCGATTGTCATATGGCCGACGCCCAAAATGATGACCAAGAGCATTGACCGCAGCGTTACTTGCCAAATACACATTGGCATGAATGAAGGCGGCGAGTAATCCAGTCCACGGGCCGAACACAATCATCAGGATTGCGATTCCTGAGAGCAACCCAGTCTTGTTGTGACCAAAGAAGACTTTGTCCCATCGGTCATCTGGCAAATCTTTGGCGTACCGATCGATGGTGGTCGGGTCGAGAACAGTTGCGCGGTACAGAGCGACATTCTTTGCCTGCACCTTCTTCCATCCGAGTAGAACAGGAGAATGTGGATCACCATCAACATCTGTGTAGGCGTGGTGTTTTCTGTGTACTGCCACCCATTCTTTGGGTTTGATTCCAGTAGAAAGCCACAACACGGCACGAAATATCACTGCAACCGAGGGCCTAATGGTGAGGGCACGATGACTAAGGGCTCTATGCAAATAGACAGTTGTGCAGGTGTTGGCGGCTGTGCACACAACTGCTGCCACTAGAAATGCGGTGAGAACACTTGAAAGAATCGAATTCATGTCGACACACTAACTGGCTACCTACTGGTAGGTAGGGCGAAAATGACGGTAAATTAGAAATGTGTCGGACGTAACAGAAGAAAGCAGTTCCAAGACAACACGAGAACTCATTCTGGATGAGGCTCTGCATTGTTTTGCTGATCGCGGCTATGAAGGTACGTCCCTCAATGACATTGCCGCTGGCGTCGGAATTAGGCGCCCAAGCTTGCTTCATCATTTCGCTAGCAAGGAAGCTCTGTACACAGATGTTTTCGAGATGCTGTTGTCGGAATGGCTTGAGGGTCTTGAAGTTGCAATGTCTTCACCAGCATCTGGGTGGGATAAAGCTGAACTGGTCATTCGTGCCGGATTCGACTTGTTTGCCCGCACCCCTGACTACGTGCGAATCATGCGCCGAGAAGCTCTTGATAGCGGAGTTCATGTTGGGGTCGATCTTTCTGGTTTCTTACGGCCGCTGTTTGACAGTGCGTGCGCGTATTTCACTTCGGAAATGGATGCTGGTCACTTTCGCAGGCATAACGCCCAACACCTGATCATCACTGGATACGGCGCAATTTTGACCTACTTCTCGGACGCCCCGTTTATAGATGAGCTTCTCAATGACCAGGCGCTCACACCCGAGAACGTGCGCGACCACTGCGACCACGTTGTCGCGTTCTTTCGTGCCGCACTCGTCGCGTAGACCGTTGTTGCCAAATCCGATACGGTTGCGCCATGTCTACCTGGATTAACAACGGTCGTACTATCGGTTTTTCATCTGAAGGAGCTGGAGTTCCCATCCTTGCCTTTCATGGAACAACACAGTCCGCCAACGCTTGGGCTCAGGTTCAACAAGCGTGTCCAGCGAGCCTGCAGTGGGTGACATTTGAGTTCCCAGGATCTGGTGAATCTGAAATGCCAAATGGTCCGATCGAGCTTGATGTAGTCGTGGCCGACGCTGTTGCATTGATGAAACATCTGGGACATGAACGGTTTCATGTCATCGGGTACTCGCTTGGCGCGGTAGCAGCGTTGCGCTGTGCAGCAAACTTTTCTGCTTCCGTCATCACCGTTACATCGCTTTGCGGATGGTCGCAAACAGATGCACGGATGAAAGTGACGTTCGATTTATGGCGTCGTTTGATCGCGATAGATAATGAATTATTCATGCGTTATGCATTGGCAGATGGTTATACAGCAGCTGGCCTGCAAGTTATAGAACCAATGTTTGATGTCGTAGTGGGAATGGCGGCTTCTGCTGTTCAGCCTGGATCAGATGCACAACTTGAACTCGATATTCGTATAGATATCGAGGAAAGCCTGGGACGCATCACAGCTCCGTGCCTGGTTATCGGCGGTATCGAAGATCGGTGGGTCGACATCTCGAAGTCACGCCATATTGCAGCAAATGTGCCAGGGGCCACGCTCGTTGAATTACCAGCTGGACACCTCGTAATTGGTGAATTACCGGCGGAAATTGCTTCGGCGGTAAGTGCCCACGTGGCATAGAGCCTCTGACCGGTGAGAGCACCCGTCATTCAGCGTCGATACTGACTACCGTATGTAGTCGTGTCATCTGAGCAAACTTCCACCCTGTCTGAATCTGATTCAAAAGCGCTGCTGTCGTCGTACAGCATTCCCTTTGCTCCTGAGAAAAAGACCAACACTGCTGTAGACGCAGTTGCTGCTGCAGATCAACTTGGCTACCCAGTCGTTGTAAAGCTCGGAGGCGACAACATCGCTCATAAGACCGAACGCGGCCTAGTTCGTTTGCGTTTGGATAATGCGGATGCTGTTTCGGAAGCTGCGACAAGTTTGCTTGCTGCCGCTACTGCGGCTGATGGTGATGTCCACTTGTTAGTAGCTCCGATGATTAGCGGAACAAGGGAATTGATAGCGGGCATGCTCGTTGATCCCCAGTTCGGGCCAACGGTGATGCTTGGAATAGGCGGAGTGATGGCAGAAGTCATCGCTGATGTCGCTTTTCGGCCAGCACCCGTTGACGAAGCAGGCGCAGCGGCCATGATTGATTCTCTGCGCATGCAGGGGCTCCTCGAGGCCTTTCGGGGAGAGTCAGCAGTCAATCGGAGCCAGTTGATTTCCGTAATTGTTGGTCTTTCGAAAGTTGCTATTGAACGTGCAGACATTGTGTCTGTTGATGTGAATCCACTGATAGTTCGCGCGAACGGTGATGTGGTGGCTGTCGATGCTTTGGTCGAGATGGGAACAAGAAATATCTCAATGGTCTCGAAGCGCGTGCCATACACAGATGCGCAGTTTCGTGCACTGTTTGAACCAAGAGGAGTATTGGTCGCTGGCGCTTCTACACATCCGGGAAAGTTCGGATTCGTTTCTTTGCACAATATTCTGGCGAGTGGATATGCGGGTGGTGTCTATGGCACCAACTTGCAAGGCGAAGAAGTTCTTGGCATTAAGACAGTTGCTGATATTGATTCATTGCCAGACAATGCAATCGATTTGGTGTTTGTATGTACACCCGCATCAGCTAACCCAGACTTGCTTCGAGCATGCGCACGAAAGGGTATCGGCGCAGCGTTCTTGACATCGGCTGGTTACGGAGAGGCCGGTGACGAAGGACGACAACTAGAAACTGAACTGGTGGCTCTTGCAGATGAATTAGGAATCCTTCTAGCTGGTCCGAATGGGCAAGGCGTTGTATCAACGCCAGCAAAATTATGCGCGCAGATTGTTGCTCCGTACCCGCCGGCTGGAGCAATTGCTGTTGCCAGTCAGAGCGGAAACTTTGTTTCGAGCTTTTTGAACTACGCACGTCAAACTGGTGTTGGTATTAGCCGAGCAGTGTCTGCAGGTAACGCAGCAGCGCTAGGCGTTGCGGATCTTGTCGAGTGGTACGGAACAGATTCCGCAACCAAAGTTGCATTGACGTATGTCGAAGGTATTAGCGACGGTCGCGGATTAATGGAGCGGCTCGCTCGCGTAACTGCCAACAAGCCGGTCGTACTGATTAAGGGCGGTGCTACAGACAAGGGCGCACGCGCAGCAGCAAGCCACACCGGAGCACTCGCGGCAAATGACGCCATATTCGATGGCGCGTGTAAAGCAGGTGGAGTCACCAGAGCTGCGAATGTCGAAGAGGCTTTTGAGGCAGCGGCCACATTTGCAACGCAACCACTCCCGCTAGGACCAAACGTTGTTGTTCTCACAACAGCCGGTGGATGGGGTGTTGTAACGAGCGATGCAATTGCGAATGATGGCTCAATGCATTTGATGACTTTGCCGGAAGATCTGCTTGCCCAAATTGACACGAAGCTGCCTCCGCGCTGGAGCCGAAACAATCCTGTTGACTGTGCAGGTGGAGAAACCCGCGACACAATTCCTGAAGTAATGGCAATGATTGCTGAACATAAGGACGTAGACGCAATCATCTATCTGGGATTGGGCATTCAAGCCAACCAAGCACGTCTGATGAGAGAGGGCCAGTTTCATCCTGGCCATGGTCTCGATCGCATCGTTGAGTACCACGAACGCCAGGACGCGCGGTTTGCACAGGCGGCTCATGATCTTTCCATTTCAACCGGAAAGCCAATTCTATTGGCGACAGAATTAGCTGTTGCTGACCCAGACAATTCAGGAGTTCGAACCGTGCGTGAAACAGGCAGGCTCTGCTACGCCAGCGGCAACCGTGCAGCAGTGGCTCTCGGACATCTCTATCGATATGCGGTGCACACAGGTGTCGCGCGTAAGTAACAGCTTTGGTGCTCGATCGCGACAGTCTGCAAATCCGCTTCGCACAATCTCAATTGTTGCGGTATTGGGGCTCACGTTATTTGGCGGTCTGTATGTAGCTTTGGCACGCACCGCGTCTCGTGTCACACACAAAGCTGAACGGGTCGTTTCAGTAACGCCGCGTGTTTCCTTATTATCTGCACGCAGAGCGCCAAATACTTTGTCTGTTATTACTCGTACTGGAAAAGTGTCGAGAGCATTTGCAAACATCGCGTCCGATTTTCCTTCGCAAAGTTGTGTTGTAGTTGAATGGATGGGAACTCGTCTTGGTTCACTCAATCCTTCAAAGGCACTGATACCGGCATCGGCGACAAAACTGATAACAGCTGCCGTGGCGCTTGAAGTACTGAAACCAGACTTCGTGTACACAACCAAAGTTCATGGTTCCCTCGATGCCGCAGGACTCGCAGCTGATTTGTATTTCGTTGGCGGGGGAGACCCCGTAATCGTTCGCAATGAATATGTAGCTTCCGAAAAGTACCCAACAACGTCTGGTACTTCTTTAGAGAAACTGGCTGACTCATTAGTCGCTGCAGGATTACGGCAAGTGACGGGTTCAGTCGTCGGAGTTGACACCCGATACGACAGTCTGAGGTTTGTTGATGTGTGGCCGCAGGAATTCCATTACACAGAAGCCGGTCCACTTGGGGCCCTTGTGGTCGATGACGGTGTTGTTCTCGGCCAGCCCAATAAGCCAGATGATCCAGCGTTAGCTGCTGCAATTGAATTGCAGAATTTGCTGAACGCAAGAGGAGTTCTGTTTGGCGCGCAAGCTCGTCACGATGTATTGCCTGCGAATATCCCGGAGATGGCGTCCATCCAATCAGCGCCACTAACGGCGGTTGTTCAAGAGATGATGGTCAATAGTGACAACAACACTTCGGAACTATTGATCAAAGAAATTGGTTTCGCATCTAAAGGGGCAGGCACAACCGCAGCTGGATTGGCAGTGGTAATGGAACACTTAGCCAAATGGAAAATTGATAAAGATGTCCTGTTGTTTGATGGGTCTGGTCTCGCATCTGACGGTCGGGTTCCGTGTGAAACATTTATGTCGCTACTCAACACATTCTCTACGGTCATGCCCAATCTGATGGCTGTTGCCGGTGAGACAGGAACCATCCGCGACACTTTCGATGGCACATCAGTGGCGGGAAAATTGCTGGGGAAAACCGGAACACTCAATGGAGTAAAGGCTCTCGTGGGTTATTTGCCCATTACGAACTCTGACCCAGTGACCTTCTCGTTACTTATGAACAAGTCGGGAATAGACAATCAAAGCGCTTACCGCCCGATCTGGTATTCCCTGGGCGATGTACTGAACCGGGCGTCCGCCTCGCCCTCTGTGGAGCAATTGACACCATAAAACACCCTGTGGATATCTCAGTTCACCAACCGTAGAATATGAGACCCATGGACTCGTCCCGCAACTCCCGCCGACCCGCCAGAGGTCCAGTTGACCAAGTGGGAGATTTGGCTGCATCTGTGAAGCAGTATGCCCGCCAAGAAACGCTCGAACCTATCAAGGGCGCCATTCGCTGGGTTGGGGTCGGTTCGACAGCTGCTCTTTCCCTCGGTCTCGCATTGGTTTTTGCCGCGCTTGGCGTCTTACGTCTCAGCCAAGATCTTGGTGGCACTGTTCTCGACGGCTCATGGTCGTTTGTTCACTACTTCATTACGTTTGTCGTTGTAGCCGTTCTTGTAGCTATTTCATTTTCTCGCGTCTCGCGGCGCACTCTCGCAAAGGACTCATAATCATGGCTGACAACACTCGTATCTCTCGCGACGATCTTGAGTCTAAATTTCGTGCACTTCAAGCTGACATCCAAGGCCGTGCTGCCGACAAGAAACAATCTGCAATCGCCATAGGCACCGCGGCAGTTTCAATTGTTGTGATTCTTGCCTACCTGTTTGGTCGCCGTAAGGGTCGACGTCGCGCGTCGCGCGTTGAATTTCGACGGTTCTAATTTTTATGCGCACGATTGTTCGATTCATCGGACGCCGCATCATTAACAGTCAGTCGAGAAAGTTTCGAATAATTAGTCGGGTCGCAACCTTCGTAGGAGTTGTACGGCTTGCTAAACGGACCATTTCTCCTGTTCGCAGAGTCATCCTCGCTCGCGACGAGACGATGGAAATTCGGATAACCAAGACAGGACAACACACCTCATGAGCGGAGTATTTGCTGAAGGTGAGAAGGCCCTGTTTATTGATTCGAAACAACGTCGCTATCTCATCCAATTGAATAAAGAGGGCGAGTTCCACAGTCATGCAGGGTTTGTTCCGCATACATCTGTCATAGGAACACTTCCCGGACAACCCGTTGAATCAACTAAAGGTTCGAAGTACATCGTGCTACGTCCGACACTTGAAGACTTTGTTATTGAGATGCCACGTGGTGCACAAGTTATTTACCCCAAGGACCTTGCGCCTATGTGCATGATTGGCGATATTTATCCCGGAGCACGGGTATTCGAAACTGGTGTCGGTTCAGGTGCTCTATCAATGACCATGTTGCGTTACGGAGCTCACATCACCGGACTTGAACTTCGCGAAGACTTCATGAATAGAGCAAAGGCAAATGTTCGTTCGTTCCTCGGGGAAGAAGCACTGTCTCGGTACAACGTGTCATTGGGCGATAGCTATGAAACCACCTTGGAAGGCTCTTTCGACAGAGTGATGCTTGATCTTCCTGAACCATGGCAAGTAGTGCCGAGGGTTCAACACGTTCTTGAAGCAGGCGGCCTATTGGTCGCGTACACGCCTTCCATCACACAGGCTGTGCAAGTACGAGAATCAATGGGCAAGGGATGGGTGGACCAACGCACACTCGAAGTTCTTCATCGCACGTGGCACATTGAAGGCATGGCGGTACGGCCTGATCATCGAATGGTTGCGCACACAGCGTTTCTTACTGTGGGGCGTTGGATCGGTTCGAACCTTTAGGGTTCAATGAAGATGCACTCGCCGGGGCATTCCTCGGCGGATTCAACGACAGCGTCAATCAACTTGTCGTCGAAGTTTGCAAGTCCTTCAGCTCCTTCGGCGTTGCCTTTAGCTTTTGCGAAAACTTTGTCGCCTTCGCGAACATAAGCAAGTCCGTCGTCGAGAAGTGTAAAAACGTCTGGTGCAATTTCTTCGCAGAGGCCATCGCCAGTGCAGAGGTCTTGATCGATCCATACCTTCATTTGGGGAGTCCCTTCTCATGAGCCGAGTTACGGCACCAATGGATGCCCCCAACCGGGGACAGTTATCAGCCTACACATCGGGTACCCGTGTCGCCCTGTCTATCTGTGACTGACGAATCACGAATGGCAGCATTCTGAAGGACCGGCCCTCACCCGTAGTGACGGGTAGCGTGGAGCCTTCATGACGGACCAGACCACACCTACAGAGTCGCCTGAAGTTCATCCTGTGACAAAGGCCCTACGCGACTGGTTTCTTGTAGTAGTTCTGGCTCTTGGGGCTGCTTTGCTTGTACGCGTGTATGTGCTTCAGCAGTTTTACATCAGCGGACCGTCTATGGAGACCACCCTCTACGGAAACAACCGTGTGCTTGTGAATAAATTGAGTTATCGATTACATGGTATTCATCGAGGTGATGTAGTTGTGTTTGATCGTGTGACCACGAGTGACGGAACTGTGTCTCACGATGACTTAATCAAGCGAGTAATTGCATTGCCCGGAGACACGGTTGAAATCAAAAACTGTGTAGTTATCGTCAACTCAAAACCGACTGTCGAGCCGTACCTTGACAAAGATGTCTTAGGCATCATTGACCCCGTCGATAGATGTCGCGTTGCAAACATGCCAGTGCAGACAATTCCTCAAAAGAAGATTTTCGTAATGGGCGATAACAGGTCTGAATCTTTTGACAGCAGAAGTTTCGGCCCAATTGCTGAAAGTTTGGTTGTAGGACGAGCGTTTGCTGTCGTCTGGCCATTCAACCGTATTTCAACACTGTGAAGCCTACGTTCTAGGGACGTATCCGATTTCATTCTCGTAGGTTTCAACCATCGTGTCGACATGGTCACTAAACACCGCATCTAGGCCCATGCGTAACGATGTAGACAGGACGTGATGGAACTGACAGTCCCAACCGAAGGCATACATTCCGAACTTGTGCACCAAAGTCGTGGACCCACCAGACCAGTCAGAATGGTGCATGTTCAAACAGTCAATTCCGTTCGCAAACAGTTTTGCGCAACGCATCTCTAAGCCTTCTTTGATTCGAGACAACCGAGTTGAATCGACTAAACGAACATTAGGAAGCAATGGACGTTGAGAGATGACAACTGCGCTTGAATAGTGACACAACCACAAGCGTGACTCGTCAAAACCACTGTTTCGTGCCGTCTCGGCGGAACGCTCGAAGCTCTGTTCGTCCTTGATGTCAATGCTGAGGTCAAAATTTGTTCCGCACTTGTCGAAAAGTGCAGCCAAGGTTGGAATATGTGACGGCAGTTCAGACAAACGCAATGTTGAGATCGGGCGATTACGAGCCATCTTTCTCACGACTCCGTCATGGTCTAGAACTACATGACCGTCAGAAGTCGTCCAAGCATCGGTTTCAAGGCCATTTGAACCGAGACGTAAAGCGAGTGCAAAAGCCTCAAGAGTGTTCTCGGGAGCATGCGCCATTCCGCCTCTGTGGGCAAATGCAATGGGGTCTGGAAGAAGGGAGGCAATGCGTTGCTGCACCCTCCAACACTAGGTGCCTGCTTCTATGCTTAACGGGTGTTCAATATGTCAGGCAGCGAGATTATGTTTCTGCTCGTTGCAGGTCTTGTCGTCCTAGGTCCTGAACGCCTTCCCGGCGTCATCCGACGGGTAGGGAAGATCTACGGAGATCTCCGTCGGGCTGCAAGCGGGTACGAGAAAGAGTTTCGTCAAACTTTCTCAGAGCCAATCAACGAAATGAAGTCCACCGCCGACCAGATTCGTCATGGTTTCGGAATGGTAGACACTGAAGCGTCACCACCCATGCGACCTGAAAAGACCGTCTACCCGAAGCCAGATTTCTCTGCTCCACAAATTGACGCGCCAGCACCCAATACAGACGATGAGTGAAATTTCAGCCGAACCCATAACTGCAATGTCCATGATGGACCACCTGCGTGAGTTGCGAATGCGGCTTGTGCGGAGCGTCTTAGCGATCGGGGTGTCAATGTTGATTCTTCTGGCCTTCTATGACCAGTTAAAGAATCTGCTTACACGGCCATACACAAACCTCTGTTCACGGCGTCCAGACTTTAAATGTGATGGCTCTCTGTTTTCACTCGGTCCACTCGACGGATTTTCTGCACGAATGCGAGTCTGTTTATACGGAGGACTCATAATGGCGTTGCCAGTCATCCTTTGGCAGATATGGCGATTCATTGTTCCAGCCTTGTCTAGGCGGGAGAAGAATTACGCAGTGCCCTTTATTGCTTCCTCTGTGGTTCTTTTCTCATTGGGTTGCTACTTGGCCTATTGGACGCTCGACAAGGCTCTGGAATTCCTAATTTCCTGGTCGGGTAGTGATGTGACTCAGGCATACCAAATAACGAAATACATCAATCTCGTTGTGATGATGATGTTGGCGTTTGGAGTTGGATTTCTTAGCCCTGTTCTTCTTGTATTTCTTCAACTTGTGTCGGTTGTTACGCCCAAAACTCTTATTAAACAATGGCGCTACGCCGTTATGGGCATATTCGTTGCAGCCGCCGCAATCACACCGTCAGGTGATCCAATCAGCATGCTTGCGCTTGCTATACCACTTACCTTTTTGTACCTGGTTGCAGTTCTCATTGGTTGGTTACTAACGCGACGAAGGACTACCTAAAGGTGTCGGACGTTCGCGCAACATTTCTTCAGTCTTTAGATTACGAACCGGACGTTTTCCAAGTTAAGGCTATGAATTCAATAGATGCAGATGCCTCCGTTCTTGTTGCCGCTCCCACGGGTTCCGGAAAGACCCTCATTGCTGAATATGCCATTGCACGGGCACGTTCACTTGGTTTACGAGCGTTCTACACAACACCTATAAAGGCCCTGTCAAACCAGAAATATCGAGATTTACAGGCCTTGTACGGGGCTCACAAGGTCGGACTAGTCACTGGCGACAACGCTGTGAACGCCGAAGCCCCAGTCGTTGTTATGACTACAGAAGTTCTGCGGAACATGATTTACTCACAGTCAAACCGCCTCGATGATTTAGGCGTTGTGATTCTTGATGAAGTGCATTACCTGCAAGACGCATATCGCGGTCCTGTTTGGGAAGAAGTGATTATTCAGCTTGATCCTGAAGTTCAGCTTGTGTGTTTATCGGCAACAGTCTCGAACGCAGGCGAAGTTGGTGACTGGCTATCCACAGTGCGCGGCAGAACTGATGTTGTGGTTGAGACGACACGTCCTATTGAACTTGTCAATCATTTCGCTCTGTTCGATAACGCTTCTAAACAATGTGAGATGTTTGAGACAGTGGTAGGGGGTGAACCGAATCGTCACGTGCAACGTCTACTTTCCAATGCAACTCAGATTAGAGGTCGTTCTGGCCACAACGGTGGTAAGAAGCCGAGACGTTTCTCACCGCCAACTCGGCCTGAGATTGTCGAACTTCTTGAAGACAAATCAATGTTGCCAGCAATTGTCTTCATTTTCAGCCGAGCCCAATGCGAGGATGCAGTTCACTCTTGTATGAACGCTGGAATGGTCTTGACATCTCTCGAAGAGGAGATTCAGATACGCGAAATCGTTGAACGTCATTGCGAGAACCTCACTGCAGACGATAAAGACGCGCTTGAATATCACCACTTCATTGATGATGTGGCGAGTGGGATCTCTTGCCACCATGCCGGCATGATTCCCATGTTCAAAGAGGCTGTAGAAGAATGCTTCGTGCAGGGACTTGTCAAGGTCGTATTTGCAACCGAGACTCTCGCCGTAGGCATCAACATGCCAGCGCGCGCGGTGGTAATTGAGAAGTTGACCAAGTACACGGGTGAGCATCATCAGTTGTTAAAGGCATCGGAGTTCACTCAATTAACTGGACGCGCAGGTCGTAGAGGACTTGATGACATCGGGCACGCAATTTCTCTGTGGAATCCTTTTGTCGACTTCGACCAAGTTGTTGGCCTTGCTCTCAGCAGAAGTTTTCGGCTGTCGTCTGCATTCCGCCCGACTTTCAACATGGCTGTCAATATGGTTCGGAATCGTTCACTCGATGGCGCGCATCACATCTTGAATCTATCGTTTGCCCAGTTTCAGGCCGACAAAGACGTTGTAACGTCCGAAGCCTCCCTCGATGGTCGCAAGCGTGAACTAGTGCTTCTTGAAAAGGCTCTTGCGGAGAGAGATTTTGGTCAAGAGAACATTACTGCTTCTGACCAGATGGCCTCTTCTGTCGAGGCAGAGATTGCACTTCGTTCATTACGTCCAGGCGACATTGTGATGTTTGATGCATCAAACATTAGAGGTAGAGGACTGATCATCAGTACTGCAGCCCGACGCTCAGGCATTCGTCTCACTGTTGTTACACCGAGTCGCAAAATTCTCGACGTAATGGCAAAAGATTTGCGCTCATTACCCTTGAAGGCTGGACATGCAGACTTACCTGTTCCTTTTGAACCAGCTCGAACTGAGTTCATACGTGAGTCCGCTGCGCGACTCGTGAAGGCAAAGATTGACGAGACAATGGGAAGAGCAATGCAGGAACAGAATGGTCCGCGCGTTGTCGATTCACCTTTGTCGCACAAAAGCATTCGCAAGTTACGAAACGAGATCGAACAGATGGAGAGTCGTGCAGGCACTCGCGCTGGTTCTGTCGGGTCGAGGTTCATGGACGTCGTGCACATGCTTGAAGAGATGAACTACATCTCACAATGGACATTGACCGAAAAGGGCGAAATGCTGGCAGGCATATTTCATGAATCTGACTTATTGATTGTTGAAGTTATGAACAAGGGGCTGTTCGACAATTTGTCCGTCAATGACTTGGTGGCAGTGTTGTCAACGCTTGTGTACGAACCACGTGGAGGAGACTCTGGCGGTGCGCCACGTTGGCCAAACGAGCAAGTACGTCAAAGATTCAAGCGGATAGAACGTGTGAGCGAACAGGTACAAGACATTCAACGCCAGCGTGGACTTCATCAACACCGTGCACCGAACGGGGGATTGGCATTCGAAACTGCAGCATGGGCTAGCGGAAAACCATTATCGAAAATTCTTGATCCGGATCTCACACCTGGAGACTTCGTACGCTCTATGCGTCAACTAATTGATCTTTTGCGACAGATTGTGACTACAACGTCGAATCCATCATTGCGAGACACTGCTGAATCTGCCACGCGCGCTCTTGATCGCGGGGTAGTGGCAGCCGCATCAGGAACATCGTCGCGATGATTACGCGTGGAGAACAGTGGGGCGTTCCGACAACACGGACTCACGCTGACATTGTTGTCAGCGGAGATCGCGACCTTGCTTCACGTCCAAAGGACATACGTCTGATCGTGAAGGCAGGAGACATCGCCCATAGTCTCGGTGACCCTGTCAACCCATTAATCGGCGCAGAGTGCCTGGAAGTTCCCATTGACGCACTTCGGGCAACCATCACCTTGCATGACGGATCAAGTGTTTCATTGCTCGCTTCTTCACATGTGATGATCGGGCATTGGTTGCGTGGCCGTTTTATCTGTGTGAACAACAGTGGGTTTATCGGAAAGAGAAATATCTCGCCTCGCGCTCATCCGAACGATGGATTCTTCGATGTCATGTCGTTGCAACCGACTATGAGACTTCAACAGCGTGTTCGTGCCCGTCATAGATCCGCACTTGGAACTCACGTGCCACATCCGCTTGTGGGCAGTAGCCGTGCCAAAGAGATCGAGTACTCGTCGGTGTCCCGCTCCGAATCTCTCCGCATTGATGGACGCCGTATTCCTTCATGGAGCGCGGTGCGAGTAGAAATTGTTCCCGATTACTGGAGACTGCTCGTCTAGCCCTCTACGGTGGGTGCATGAAATCTTGGATACTGAACGAATCGCCAGGCACCTATGTGTGGGGAGATATCGCCACACCTGAACCTCAAGATAACGAAGTGCGCATTCGTGTTGTGGCGAGTGCTCTTAATCACATGGATTTGTGGGTCACACGAGGAATGCCAAAACCTCCACTTCCACACATTCCTGGTTGCGACGTTGCCGGCATAGTTGATGCCATCGGAAGCAAAGTGACTTCTGTTTCTGTTGGCGATGAAGTTGTTGTGAACCCCGGAGTGTCACCAGTTGAAGACATAGTGCGACTCGGTAACAATTCACCAATGGGACCTGGTTTCATGATTTGGGGTGAGCATTGCCACGGTGGTCATGCAACGTTTGCTATTGCACCTGACAGAAACGTACGCCCCAGGCCTTCAAGCAGAACATGGTTTGAAAGTGCTGCGTTCCCTCTGGCATATCTCACAGCTCTACGAATGCTGAACAGGGCACGACTTGCTGCGGGCGAGACAGTACTGATTGTCGGAATTGGCTCAGGTGTATCAACAGCAGCATTAGCCCTCGCCAACTTCATGGGAGCACAAGCAATTGTGACCAGCAGAGATGCAGCAAAACGGGAACAAGCGTTACGCATGGGTGCCATTTCTGCGATTGATTCAGCAGATGCCAAGTGGCCTGTGCAGGCAGATGTTGTGATTGAGAGCGTAGGGCCGGCTACGTGGGACAAGTCGGTGCGGTCACTGGCTCCAGGCGGACGAATGGTTGTGTGTGGTGGGACATCAGGTTCCGCAGCAGAGATCAACATTCCTCGTTTGTTTTTCAAGCAGTATGAAATTATCGGTTCATCAATGGGTAGTTATGAAGAGTTCGATCAACTGTTGTCCATCGTGAATAACGGTTTACCAATAGCTGTTGACAATGTCTACCCACTACATGAATATGAAACAGCCTTGTCTCGTCTTGAGCGTGGTGAACAACTGGGAAAGATTGTTCTTGATCACGGAACACAATTGTGAAAATTTCAGAAGTTGAGGAACTAAAGACGCGCGCGTGCAATCTGATTGATTCGAACGCAGATGAACTCGTCAGAGTAAGTCATGAGATTCACGATCATCCGGAGCAGAACTACGAAGAAGTATTTGCCTCAGAACTTTTGACCAGATCAGCAAACGATTCAGGCGTTCCCGTTGAATTGGGAGCCTTCGATTGCCCCACAGGTTTCTCGGGTGACGTCGGAACCGGACCAACTGTCTGCATCATGAGCGAATACGACGCATTGCCAGAAATTGGGCATGGCTGCGGACACAACATCATTGCCGCCGCTGGTCTCGGAGCTGCCATAGCACTTGCGTCTGTCGCTGGAAACGCAGGTGGTCGTGTTAGGTATATGGGCACTCCGGCTGAAGAAGGCGGCGGGGGTAAAATTCTCATGGCTCGGAACGGAGCACTTGAAGGTGTCGACCTAGCAATGATGGTTCATCCCGCTGATGCTGATTTAGCGACTATCGATGCCATCGCGCTACAACAGTTACTAGTCGAATACGGCGGACTGGAATCACATGCGGCGGCGGCTCCACATCTGGGTCGAAACGCGCTCGATGCAGCCGTCCTCGGGTACATGGCAGTAGCCACATTGCGGCAACACATCTTGCCGACCGAACGCGTTCACGGAATCTTCCTAAAATCAGGAGACAAGCCAAACATTGTTCCTAGCGAAGCATCGACCGAATGGTACGTCAGATCTAATGATGTCACTTCTTTGGCCGCTCTGAAACCGCGTGTTCTAGCGGCACTCGAATCCGGTGCTCATGCATGTGGTTGTTCGGTATCGCACGAATGGATTGGTGCCGCATACGCAGACATGGTGACAAACAACACCATGGGGACAATGTATGCACACAATGCACTGCGCCTTGGACGAACCGTCGCTGATCCTCGGCAGGGCGGACACAGAGTAGTTGGAAGTACCGACATGGGAAATGTCAGCCATTTGGTGCCGTCAATTCACCCCATGATTGCGTCCGCTCCTTCTGGCACTTCGATACATACGAACCAATTTGCACAGTTTGCACGGTCACCAATGGCAGACAAGGCAGTACTCGATGGAGCGAAAGCTATGGCAATGACGGCCATTGATTACTGGACGTCTCCTGAACGCCAAGTCGCCGTTGCAGCCGAATTTGGCGCTGCCAACCCAGACAAGAATGTGCTCTAGCGGTATCCCTCGTAGCGCCCCACGTGACTCCTAGGCTCAGTTGCCGTGAGTGTTTATGTTCCCGAGGAATTTACAGATGCAGAATCTGACATCCTGCGTCGTTATTTTACAAATCTTGATCTTCCAGTTTTTGCGTTAGTCAATCTCCCAGAAGTTGTAAAGGGTGCCTTGTTTGCGCGTTACAGCCGTAGCCCTCGAAGCCTTCGTCGTTTGTTTCTCGACGAGTTTGTGAACGACTTGGAGATTGCTGGCGATCAAGCGGTCGACGCAACAGTCGGGGTAGACAGAGCGGAAACTCTGTATGAAAAGGTATTCGTTGAATACGGTGATGACTCTGTGGCGCAACTTGGCGGCGTGCACCTTGCATGCGAGCAGGCTTCAAACATTTTGACCAAGATTCTCGAGTGGGGACGCTTAATGAGCTACCTCGAGCAAAGTACTCGTTACATCGCTTATGACGACAGACTCGGTGGGCGTTACCGCTACTACCGTGATCCGGACATTCTTGAAGGTCGATTTGGCACGCGTTACGTGGGCGATATGGACCGCATGTTCGATTCATACAGTCAGCTAGCCGAATTGGTTACCGATCATGTTCGTGCGACTGTTGTCAAGGGGCCCAAAGACAGCGACTTTGTCTACCGACAGGCGACTCGCGCCAAGGCGCTCGATGCGGTGCGCGGGTTATTGCCAGCATCGTCATTGTCCAATGTCGGAATCTACGGAAGCGGACAGGGATACGAACAACTCTTGTTGCGCATGCGTGCACACCCGCTTCCTGAAGCGCGTTACTACGCAGACATGATGCTTGTAGAACTTCGCAAGGTAATTCCTTCATTTCTACGTCGCGTTGATGTTCCCGAACGTGGAGTGAAGTGGTCTGACTATCTTTCGACAAACACTGCGGCCATGACAGACATTGTTGACTCAATCATGGGTGACGTGATTGCAACAGATGTAGATGAAGTGACGCTTATCGATTTTGATCCTGATGGTGAGAACAAGTTGGTGGCAGCTGCCTGTTACCAGTATTCGCATTTACCCGAATCTCAGATTCGTCTGAAGGTCGAAGCCATGAGCGTCGCTGACAAGACAGATATTCTCAATGCCTACATCGGCAACCGCGACAATCGTCGCCATCGTCCCGGAAGAGCCTTCGAGAGCATTGACTACCGTTTCGACGTCTTGTCTGATTACGGCGCATTTCGCGACATGCAGCGGCATCGCCTATTGACAATCGAGTGGCAGCCGTTGACCCCATACCACGGCTATTCACGTCCTGAATTGGTCGATGCAGCTGGGGGAGCCGAGATGTTCGACGAAGTCATGGCGCGTTCATCTTCGCTGTATGACGCCCTTGCCGCTGACCACCCGTATCAGGCAAGTTACGCAGTTTCCATGGCGTACCGAATTCGCTACGTAATGCAGTTCAACGCCCGCGAGGCGATGCACATGCTGGAACTGCGCTCAGGTCCACAAGGACATCCTTCGTACCGCAGGGTGGCTCTGGAGATGCATAAACAGATCTCTGAGAAGGCCGGCCATCATGCCGTTGCGGCAGCGATGTCCCATATGACGACAGAAGTACCCGAACTCGAACGGCTTGAGTCCGAGAGGCGCGCAGAGTCCAAAAGATCCGCAAAAGATCAGTAATCGTACTCGTGACACTCGTCACGGTCAGACGATAATTTGCGAGCATTCGTCCATTGGCACTGTTTTATGCCTAGTATCCCGCCGCGAGTCCTTGCACATATTTAGGAGCACATAGTGGCTAAGAAGAAGATTGAACCAGTTGAAGTTGAGCTGGAGATTGACCTTGATGGGGATGAAATTGACGACCTCAAGGAATTGGAACTTGACGAGCCTCTTATCGAAGACGACGAAGACGCTTTGCTCGACGACGATGAAGACGACGACGATTCAATGGGTGCCACCATCGTTCGCAAGCCGGGTGATGACGACGATGACGACGACGACATGGTTGCTCCAGACGATGTCGAAGAGGACCTCTCGAAGATTCTGAAAGACCGCCTTGCCAGCGAAGATCTTCCGGCTGAAGAAGACGAAGTTCCAGACAACGAAGAGCGATCAACTGGCGACGATGAGTTGCAGCCGAAACGCGCAAACGAACTTCTGTGTAACAGTTGTTTTCTTCTTGTTCGCAAGAATGCGCCAATGTGTCCAATCGGCGATGACGCGTGTCCTGTATTTGTGAAGTAACACCGTGAACCTGTCAGCGTTTTCAAAAGATTGCGCACGTAAGTTCAGCGAAGTTCTCTCAGCGCTTCAAAAGCAGGCACCATCAGCAAAGATGGTGGGGAAGTTCGCTGTCGATCAGGCAGTCAGAGAAGTTCGCAAAGTTGTTGTTCGGCCGTCTTCCAAGGACGACTCAACTAGTGCCTGATCATTCTATTTTTGTTCGCCACGCGGGAAAAGACGATGCCGCGGTTCTCGCAAGGCATCACACACTGTCAGAACAAGAGGCCACTCAGTACCGAGGATCAGCATTAGCAACTTCAATTGAAGCAACAGAGACTCTGGCATTGGTAGCTGGTATTGGCACAACCGTGATGGGTTCTTTAGTAGCCACAGCGGCCAGTTCAAGCGAGTGGTCAATTAACTCAGTTTTTGTCGAATCCGCCAGCAGAGACATCGGTATCGGTGATGCCCTAGTTCTCGAGTGCATTCGAGAGTTGCAACAAAAGAATGCAACATGGCTGCAGTCAAGTGCGTTACCCGGTGATCGCGCGATGAAAAATCTTTTTGAACGACATGGTTTAGTCGCTCAAACAATCATTGTTGGCAAAAAGCTTTAGCGGCCCTTCCACTGAGGAGCACGCTTTTCAATGAATGCAGTGAGGCCCTCTTTGGTATCTTCTGATTTCAGAATTGGTGCGAATTCTTTGTTTGTCATCTCAATGAGCTCTTCGTCAGTTGAGTAGGCAGAAGCGAGAATCACACGACGACTGGCAGCAACTGCCATCGGTGCTGACAAAGCAATCTTCTCAGCGAGAACCATGGCGGCTTCAACTTGTTTGCCCGGTTCAACCACTTGGTTTACCAAGCCGAGCGCATATGCGCGATCAACTGAGAGTGGATCACCAGTTAGAATTACTTCCATTGCGACTGCTCGCCCAATGGCGCGAGGAAGACGAAACAACCCACCTGCACCGGCAATAAGGTTTCGCTTTACTTCTGCAAGTCCAAATGATGATCGCGATGTTGCAATCACCATGTCAGAGGCCAGAACAATCTCACATCCACCTGCAGTAGCAAGTCCATCCACAGCAGCAATGATCGGCTTTACTCTGTCGCGATACACGTAGCCTGCGAAGCCGCCACGCTTGGTGCCGAGCGTTTGGCCACCAGCGCTGAGCGCCTTCAGGTCTGCGCCAGCACAAAACACAGGAGACTTGTGGCCTTCAGTATTTGCTGTCAATACACCGACCCACACCGTGTCGTCAGCCTCGAGACGGTCAATGCATGCCTCCAGGTCAGCTGCCAACTCATCGTTTACGGCATTGCGAGCATCAGGACGATTGAGTGTGATTAGAGCAACGTTTCCGCGCACTTCATATGTGACCAAGTTTGACATGCCTCCACCGTAGTGAGAAGCAGTGATGGCGGGGAAGTTGAGGCTATTCAGCCTGTTCAGTAGTTACTTCAGACTCACTGATAACAGGTGCTTCTACAACCTGGTCAATTACTGGTTCGGGAGATGAAGCAACAGGTTCCGATGATTCAGGAGTTGATGCAACCACATCGGCTGCAGGCTTCTGTGAATCTGCTGCCTGCGGCTTAGGACCGCGGCGTGGCTTGTCAGCACCGGGCTTGCCGTCAGCAGACTTATTCAATTCTCCGGCGCGCTTGTGAGGACCTTTGTCACCGCGAGGAACCTGCAATGGGCGAGGCGGACGAGCCTTCGGATCAACGGCAATACCGAACAACGCTGCAATCTGCGGCATGAGCGGCGAAAGACGAGTCACAGTTTTTGTGAGATCTTCTGAGATAACGGCAGGAACCGCTGCAGGAAGAACCTTGGCGTGGACAGGGGAGAACGCGGCTGCTTCCAACAGCGCAATCCATCGCTCTGATGGCGCATCTGTAGTGAGACCAGCCACCGTTGCAGCGACAATTTGCGCAGCTAGCGGAGCAGGAAATGGAACTCCGGCTTTGGGAGGCTGAGAAGACAACCGCAAAGCGCGAACTACTCGACCAACTGAAGTTGCAGCAGCAACATCATCAAGCCAATTCTTAGTCTCTGTCTCTTGGCGAATGACAAGACCTTGTTTCATCTTGGCAACGAGAGCACGAGTTTCTTCATCAATTGCAACGAGTTGGTCTGCGGTTACGACGATTGAACGAAGGTCGCGAAGGTCAATGTCGTGAATGATGGACTCAGCTGATATTGCCTTGTCGCGCCATTCCGCTACACGGAGACGTGGCAACAACTGTTCTGCAATCTGCAACAGGCCTTCGGCAGGTACTTTTTCCTTGCCAGCAGCTACTGCAAGACGATTCTGTTCTTCGATAGCAGCGCGCACTGCTGGAACGCCTCCGTTGAGAACTGTCTCTGCAATTGTGCGATGAGCTTCTGGCAATTCAGCAAGCACAGCATCAACGTTCACGCGTAACGGACGAATGCGTTTCGCTTTTGGACGCTGTGGGAGTTCTGGTGGTGCATCAAAGAATTGACGACGAGGACGATCTGTACGACCGTCTGCACCTTCTTTACGATCTCCACGTGCACGATCACCGTCTTTACGTTCTCCGCGTGGCTTGTCTCCGTCTTTACGCTCGCGACGAGGACCTTTACGATCATCGCCACCGCGTGAACCCTTTTTTGCAAGCTGCTGAGTAACAGGCTCAAAGGCCTTAGTCGACGGAAGAATTTCAAGAAGACCTGTACGCACGTTCTTGGCTTTAGGAGGTGTAATCGACAACACGCGGCTTCCATCAAGGTCTGTCTCAACGTCTGCGCGCATGATGTCGTTGACATTTGCTCCGGCAGGGACGACTGAGTCGACAACTTCACCACGAGGCTCACGTGCGCCGGCGGCGCGCCATGTCCAAGTGCCATCTGGGCGTTTGCTGGTGAGTTCGATCTCGATACGACGTGACATAGGCATCTACGGTATCTCGGAAAACGCCACGACCATCAGGGGACAAGGATCTAGTTGCTACCGTTGCGCATGCCTATCTACGCACTCGGTGATCAAACTCCATCAATTCACCCAACGGCCTATGTTCATCCAGACGCTGTCATCATCGGATCTGTCACTATTGGAGCTCAAAGTTCTGTTTGGGCCTGTGCGGTCTTGCGCGGCGATGACGGAGCAATAGTCATCGGTGAACGCACCAGTATCCAAGACGGAACCGTTGTACACACGACTCCTATGGACCACACCACGGTCGGAGATGACTGCGTGGTCGGCCATCTTGTTCACCTAGAGGGATGCATCATCAAAAACGGATCCCAGGTCTCATCTGGTGCGATTGTCCTTCACAGAGCAGTTGTCGGATCCGGTGCAATTGTGGCGGCGAATTCTGTTGTCCTGAACGACACCGTTGTTCCCGAAGGCGCCCTTGCGGTGGGCGCACCAGCCACCATCAAAGAAGGTCGTGCGCGAAAAGCCGATATCGAGATGGCAGTCCTGGCGTACTTACACAAGGGCCAGCGCTTCAGAGAACAGCTGCGTCGCATTGACTGACATTCCCTGCTCATCGTGGTCGATGCTCGATTTTCTCGTCTCAATATCTGAATCTGAATTGCTGTCCGACTTGTTATGGAGCCTCGGAGTTGTAGCTGTAGAGGAACGAGAAGCCACAGATGGCTTCGTAACATTGCGTACGAGCCTCGGCGACGATCATTCGTTCACTCGCGGTCTCGTACACGCCGAATTTCCGAACGTCATTGTCTCCACTGCACTTGTTGAGAGAAGCGTTGCTGATACGTGGAGAGCGCATGCAGTTCCAACTTGGGTGACCGAGAATGTCGTCCTGTGCCCAGCCTGGATTGAAGCACCCGAAGCGGAACACGTGATTCGTATCGAACCAGCTGACACATTCGGTTTGGGAAACCACACGACCACAGTTCTGGCATTACGACTTGGTCTTGCGCATTGTGTACCGAAATCTCGAGTATTTGATTTTGGTTGCGGCTCCGGAGTGTTGGCCATTGCAGTAACAAAGATTCATCAGTGTGAGAGTTATGTTTTTGATATTGCACACAACGCCAAAGAAGTAGTGCGCATCAATGATGAACTGAATGACGTTCACACAACATGGCGAAGCGATGTTAGGGACTTGAATGCTCGACTTGTTTTTGCAAACATTCTTGCTCCGGTACTAATTGCTGAGTCTGCGACAATCAAGGGCTCCATTGTTCAATCAGGCCTGATTGTTCTTAGTGGGATGCGCGAAGAACAAGTGGAGAATGTGTTGCTCTCATACACAGATTGCGTAGAACTTGATCGAGAAATTATCGATGGATGGGCCGCAGTAATTCTGCGGAAGTTGTAACTCGTCAGGAAATGTTGCGAGAACGCACACCAATTGGTGCAATAAGTCTGAAGCCAGCAGCGTGACGTTCTTCTTCAGATTCGCCGCCCCAAAAACCATATTCACGATTACTGCGAGCGAACTCGCGGCACGTTGTCATGACTGCGCATGATTGACACACCTGGCGAGCTTGTGCCTCACGACGCTCGCGTGCTTGAGGACGTTCCGCTGCAGGAGGGAAGAAGATGATCGAAAGGCCTCGGCATTCAGCGTCTTCAGACCACGCCGTGTCGTTCCATTCCCGAAAAGAAAACAGTTCCCCTATTGACATTGTTGCCCCCAACTTCGCCGCGTGTGACACCACCATAGCCGAATTAACCCGTTAGTCAATTCTGGATCTGTAGGCGAATCTATTGTTCGGAGAAAGCCGCCAAAACCCCAGCAGCAAAGGCGTCCACGTCCTCGGGGGAGGTGTCCCACGAAGTCATCCAGCGGACCTGAGAACGCGAAACGTCCCAGTCCCAAAAGAAGTTCCAGGCCTGCAGGCGTTCCTTTACGGCAACAGGGAGGATGGGGTAGAGGCTGTTCACAGCAGGGGAAGAAATCTGCAGCGAATCGATGTGGGCCAGTGCGTCATACAAACGCATCGCCATCTTGTTCGCGTGACTAGCGGTCTCAATCCAAAAGTTGTTTGTAAGCGCTTCAACGAACTGAGCAGCTGTGTAGCGCATCTTCGACGGCAGTTGTGTGCTCTGCTTGCGAATGAAACCAGATCGATCGGAAGCTACTCCGCGGCGCAACAACACGGCTTCGGCGCCAAACATTCCGTTTTTAGTTCCACCGAAAGACACCGCGTCAACACCAGCTCCAAAAGTAAGAGCACGGAACGTAGCAACGTCTCCACCGAGTGAAGCTGTCGCATTTGCAATACGAGCACCATCAAGATGAACTCTCATGCCGTAGGAATGAGCTGTTTCACAGATGGCACGAATTTCTTCAATGGAATAGACGGTTCCGAGTTCTGTTGCCTGTGTAATCGACACAACTCCTGGTTGCACATGATGCACATTTCCAAGTGCTGACGAAGCAGAGATGATGTGTGCGGGCGTGACCTTGGCGTCAGGGGAGTCAACATCTTGCAATTTGATTCCCAGAATGTGCTCAGGGGCGCCAGTCTCGTCAACATGAATGTGTGCCCATTCACTGCACAGAACCGACTCTGCAGACCGCAACAAACTTCCCAAGGCAACAATGTTTGAACCCGTGCCGTTAAACGTGAACAAAACGTCAACATCGGTGTCGCACAATTCTTGGAAAAGTTTTGTCGCTTGCTTGGTGATCTCGTCACCGCCATAGGCCATTACATGTCCAGAGTTAGCTCGTTCAACAGCTGAGAGATACCGGGGATGAGCGCCGCTGAAATTGTCGCTTGCGAAGAATCGCGCAGGTGCGGGAGGAAATGACACGTCATCAAGACTACCTGTCGTACAATTACGTCATGACGATATTGACGGGCACAGCAGGGCAGCAGGGAATCGACAAAAGATGTCGATGGTGCCGGCACGTATTAGTGGCTTCATCGGGTCCAGGCAGGCCAAAGGAATTCTGCAGTCAGCGCTGTCGGCAATGGGATTGGGTGTCACGTCAGCGTGCGTCAGAACTTGCGTTGTCAGAGAACGAACTCGTGATGACCAGAGATGAACTCGATGCACTGAAGGACCAGATGTACGTGTTGCATTGCGCATTGAACGACGTACAAACAGACTTGGCCTCACCACGCCAAACCAAGGAAACCTTGCTAGAGATGCTTGGTTGGCTGATTCAGGCTGCCGAACCGATAGCCGCCGCTTCGTTAACTCCCGCAATACGCTCATAATCTCCGTTATGTAATTATTGTTCGCAGAAGTAACCCGAGCAGTACGAAACCCATGCCCCGCTGGCGTTGTGCCCAAACGCCTACAGTGCTCACATGCCTATAGAACAACTCGGCCCCGGCCAATCAGCAGAGTCAATCCTTGACCACATGGAATCACTGCGCACTCACGACGTGCGCTGGCGCGATGGTCGCTGCTTCACGCTTGCGTACAGCGCTGGGCCAGATGTCCTGGCATTGGCCGAAGAGTCGTATCGGCGTTTCTCTGGCGAGAACGCTCTGAACACCAGCGCGTTTCCATCACTTCGCGTCATGCAACAACAGGTTGTCGACATTGTCTCTGGCTGGGTTCACGGTGACGACGCCACAGCCGGCTTTATGACCTCAGGTGGCACCGAGAGCCTCGTGCTGGCCGTTCGGTCCGCTCGCAAGCGCGCAGAGCGCGAGGGACGCAACCTGAAGCAAATGAACATGGTTCTCCCCTCGTCTGCACACGCCGCGTTTGAAAAAGGCGCCGACTACTTCGAAGTTGAGAGTCGCCGCGTTCCGGTGGGAACTGACTGGAGAGCTGATGTCAACGCAATGCGTGATGCATGCGATGACGAAACTATTTTGATTGTCGGTTCCGCTCCGCAATACCCTCAGGGAGTTGTCGATCCAATCGCTGCCATCGCAGAGATCGCTGCTCAACGAAACATCAATTGTCATGTTGATGCATGTATGGGTGGGGTCACGCTCACTTATTTAGAACGACTTGGGGAACCGATTGCTCCGTGGGATTTTCGATGTGATGGTGTCACATCAATCTCTGTAGACCTTCACAAGTACGGCTACACATCGAAGGGCTCAGGCGTATTGCTACACCGCAACAAAGCTTTACGAAGTGACCAAACATTCATCACCGATAACTGGCTTGGCGGCTTCTATGGATCATCCGGAATTCTGGGGACCAAATCTGGAGGACCAATTGCCTCTTCATGGGCAGTACTGCATTATCTCGGCGACGATGGCTACGAGCGCGTCACCAAAAGCGCTCGCGAATCAGCAATACGCATCAGCAAGCACATCGCTAACCACCCTGATCTTGATTTGCGCGCAGTCCCCGATTCAACACTTCTCTCGTTCGGCACCAAAGACCCAAATCGTCATGACGTATTTGCCATTGCGGACCGTCTGATTGCGGGTGGATGGTTCCTCGACAAACAAACTCCCCCAGCCAGCATTCACCTCACAGTTATGGCACATCACTCTCCCCACGTCGACGAGTTCCTATCTGACCTTGATAAGGCCGTACAGCAGGTTGGAACAGAAAAAGGATCAAGCGGCTCGTACGCCACCACGGAATGACTCGACCCCCTTCCCCGCCGACTACGGTATAGAAAACGTCTACTTGGGAGAGTGTGTGCCGGCAACGGTTCACCGCCGAAGGAGCAACCACCCCGGAATCTCTCAGGCACAGGGACCAGGTAGACATCGAACGCTGGAAAGAGAGGGCTTGCCCTCCACCGACGGGGAAAGTCATTTCGATGGCGAAGCTCTCAGGTACAAAAGACAGCGGGGGTCACAGAGTCAATCGGATAACTAATGACCTCTACCCCACGCTCACTCACCACGCCTGAATTTCACGCTGATCATTTCGCACATCGTCATCTTGGGTTAAGTGATTCCGACAGAGCAACAATGTTGGCTGCTGTTGGTTTCAAAAGTTCTGAAGAACTCCTAGATGCGACCATTCCATCATCGATTCGTCTGCGCACTTCAATGGCACTTTCGTCACCCTTGACAGAGTCCGAAGTTTTGCCCGTCCTCAAATCAAAATTTGCTAATGATGCGCACCGCACTTCATTTATTGGTCAGGGTTACTACAACACCATCACGCCAGCAGTCATCAAGAGAAACGTTCTGGAAAATCCTGCGTGGTACACCGCGTATACGCCATACCAACCAGAAATTAGTCAAGGGCGCTTGGAGGCAATTCTCAACTTCCAAACCATGGTGTCTGAACTAACAGGATTGCCACTGGCTAACGGGTCCCTGTTGGACGAAGCCACTGCGGTCGCCGAAGCAGTGACCATGGCGCACAGAGTAAGCAAGTCAAAATCAGATTCGGTTTTCGTTGACAGCAACACTCATCCACAATCCCTTGCAGTTCTCTCGACGCGCCTAGAACCAATCGGAATAACTATTCATCTCGGTGACATAACCACATGTGACGCATCGCTGTATTTTGCAATCGTTGTGTCAACGCCCGGGAGCGACGGAATCATCCCTTCATCTTCTTCACTCACTGCTCTCACAAGCCAAGCAAGAGAGCACAAAGCGATCTCTATCGCCATTACTGATTTACTCTCCTGTTCCCTCTTCACTCCTCCGGGACAACTCGGATTCGACATCGCGATTGGTTCGTCGCAACGCTTCGGCGTGCCGATGGGCTTTGGGGGTCCTCATGCAGCATTCATGGCCACTCGTGATGAACACGCCCGCGCATTGCCAGGACGACTAGTCGGAGTAAGTACAGACACCGAGGGTCGACCTGCGCTTCGATTGGCGCTACAAACGCGCGAACAACATATCCGTCGTGAGAAAGCCACGAGCAATATCTGCACAGCTCAAGTACTTCTCGCCAACATGGCCGGAATGTACGGCATTTGGCACGGACCAGATGGCCTGAAGAGGATTGCCAACAGAGTGCATTCACATGCATCAACCATTGCAGCATCGTTCACACAGGCCGGGATGAAAGTGCGCCATGATTCTTTCTTTGACACCGTTACCTGCGAAGTCGATGACGCAGCGGCATTCTTACAAAGGGCGCGCACCGCAGGTTTCAATATGCGCCAAATCTCTGACACTGCCTTTTCAATAAGTGTCGATGAAACGACCACAACGGACATACTCAGTGCATTGCTGAAGTCAATTGACGTTGCACTAGTCGAGACGACGCTGAAATCACGTGCAAGCAATCATTTCCGTACAGACGTCTACATGAAGCAATCCGTGTTTCATAAGTACCACACCGAACATGAAATGCTCCGCTACCTTCGCGGACTAGCTGACAAAGACTTAGCTCTCGATCGCACAATGATTCCTCTTGGTTCCTGCACTATGAAACTGAATGCAACGACAGAGATGGAGCCAGTTACCTGGCCAGAATTTTCTTCGCTTCATCCGTATGCACCAGCCGATGAATCTGTTGGCATTCGTACGGTCTTGGCGGAACTAGAAGCAATGCTTGTCGAGATAACTGGCTACGACGCAGTAAGCCTCCAACCAAACGCAGGAAGTCAAGGTGAGTTCGCTGGACTTATGGCCATTCGCGCCTATCACCGTTCTCGTGGAGACATACAACGAACGATCTGTCTAATTCCATCTAGCGCTCACGGCACAAATGCTGCAAGCGCAGTAATGGCTGGCATGTCAGTAGTTGTTGTTGCATGCGACGACAACGGCAACGTCGACGTTTCTGATTTGACACACAAGGCCGAACTAGCTGGTGACACGCTTGCAGCAATCATGGTCACATACCCCTCTACACACGGTGTATTTGAAGAAGCTATTTCCGATATTTGCGAGATTATTCATTCACACGGCGGGCAGGTATATGTCGACGGCGCAAACCTCAACGCGCTAGTGGGAACAGCACAACCAGGAAAATTTGGAGCAGACGTCAGCCATCTGAATCTTCACAAGACATTCTGCATTCCCCATGGCGGCGGTGGACCCGGCGTCGGGCCAGTTGCTGTTCGTAGTCATCTCATTCCATTCTTGCCAAGCGACCCATTGAATCCATCGGACGGAGTTGGGCCTGTCTCCGCTGCGAACTTTGGTTCAGCAAGTATTTGTGCAATTCCTTGGGTGTATATCTCAATGATGAGTGCGGATGGCTTACTGCAAGCAACAAGTGATGCGATCTTGTCTGCAAACTACGTAGCGCACCGACTCAATTCTTCCTACCCAGTGTTGTACACAGGAGCTAACAACACAATTGCGCACGAGTGCATCCTTAACGTGGGAGAAGTGATCAAGGGCTCAGGGCTTTCAATCGACGATATTGCCAAGCGGTTAATGGATTACGGACTTCACGCTCCAACCATGAGTTTCCCCGTAGCAAACACGCTGATGGTCGAACCAACAGAGAGCGAGTCACTCGCAGAAGTGGATCGTTTCTGCGATGCAATGATCAGTATCCGCCGTGAGATTGAGATGGTCTTATCCGGAAAAGTCTCTGCTGAAGAATCTGTTCTTCACTACGCTCCACACACAGTTGAGGATATTGCAGGAGACTGGAACCGCTCATACAGCAGAGCATCAGCGCTTTATCCACTGGCACATCTCAGGTCGCGTAGTTACTACCCGTCTGTATCCAGAATTGATGCCGCATATGGTGACCGCAACCTCGTTTGCACTTGCGCCCCCATAGAGCAGTACGCCATCAGTCTCGAGCACGCTACGGTGGGGTCGTGAGCGACGCAGAGCAAAACACGACAACGAATCCAATCGAACAGTTGTTGTCACTTCTTGGAACCATTGATCCGATTGACCTGGCCGGGAAGGCTGTTGACGTCACTCGTAGAACTAGCGAGTCACTCTTGACAATTCTGGAGAACCTTGCTTCGACAGTAGACAATCTCAATAAGACAACGACGCGAATCAATGCAATGCTTGATGACATTGAGGAGCCACTACGGCGCATTATGCCTCAAGTAGGTACTGCGATGAACACAATGGCTTCCATGGGTGAAGTGGCGACACAACTGGGAGATCTGACCAAACGACTTGGTCCCCTAACCACGTTGGCTGAGAACGCCGGTGGTTTGTTTGGCCTTCGACCAAATAAGCCGTCTTCGAGTTCTACTTCTTCTTCGCAACAAACGGAGTAGCAACCACTACTCCATCGATGAGCGTTCCGCGCACGTCCATAGAGACTGCATCACCTACGTTGACAGAAGGTAAAACAAAAGCCATTGCAACGCAGTGTCCGAGAGTTGGCGAGAAATTCCCACTGCTCACAAATCCGACTTCAGATCCGACCGAATCAAGAACACGTGTGCCGTCACGTGCAGGACGGCGTCCGGGAATAGATATACCGACCAATCGACGCGCTACTCCCCTCTCCTTTTCCTTCAGCAATGCTGTCTTTCCAAAAAAGTAAGGCTTTCCCCATGCAACAACCCACTCAAGTCCGGCTTGTAGAGAAGTAATGCCCTCTCCCAATTCATGTCCGTGTAGTGGCAATCCAGCTTCAAGACGAAGAGTGTCACGTGCACCTAAGCCTGCGGGAACGGCGCCAGCTTCGTGAAGGGCTTTCCACACAGCTGCCGCACCTTCATTAGGTACAGCGATCTCAATTCCGTCTTCGCCTGTGTAGCCAGTCCCTGCCACCACGCACGAGAAACCGCACACTTGCACTTCTTGAACTGTGAAGCGACGTACAGCAGCTGCCTCTGCACAGAACTTGGCAACAATTGCACGCGCGTCAGGTCCTTGCACGGCGATAACTGCGCGGGTGCTTGTGGTGTCAGTTCCACCGATAGCCGCCACTACACGATCAGTATTTGATGCATTTGGCATCACGTCGAAGACTTGATCACTTACCCACCACACGATGATGTCATCGAGAACACTGGCATCATCTTTGTTAAGCAGGTGCGTGTACTGGGCCCGACCGGGAGCTATCCGTGACAAGTCATTTGTAAGACATGCTTGAAGCTGTTCAAACGCATTCTCACCCTCGACTCGCACAGTCCCTAAGTGAGAAACATCAAAGATGACTGCGCCAGTGCGACATGCCGCATGCTCGGCAAGAGTTCCTGATGGATACGCCAAAGGCATGTCCCAACCACCGAAGGGAACCATCTTGGCGTCAAGTAAACGATGCTGGGCATCAAGTGGCGAAAAACGCACCTTTACACTGCCCGCGAAATTTCATCATCAATCGAATCATCGATTGGGTGAAGCAACACAATCTGTTTATCAACTTGCTCACGAACTGAATCCATGGGAAGGATATTCAAGACACCTTGACCGTGACGCAATACGTCTATCAGCTCATCGCCATTGCACAACACCACGGACGATCCGTCGATCACCAAATGCGCTGCAGAGATATCAGTCTCGATGTGGTCGCGCAAATACGCAAAAACATCGCGAATGGATTCCAAACGGATTCCGGCATCCAGTAACTGTTTGATGATTCGTAACTCAAGAAGATCGCGATAGGTGTAGCGACGACGACTTCCACTTCCTGCAGCATCTGTTCCAGACGGACGCACGAGGTCAGTTCGTGCCCAGTAGTCAAGACGACGGTAGGTAATTCCTACAACGTCTGCCGCCTGCGTTCCACTGAAAGTTTGAGTCATTGAAGTACCGATTCGCTTGGCGCTAGTTTCGCTCCGAAATGGAAACTACGCGGGTGTAAGACGCTACGGCCGAAACGGCTCTCTCGTCAAGATGTCAGGTATCGAAATCTTCTGGGGAGATGTTTTCGATGAAATCCCTAAATTCGTCGATAATTCCTGTGTCCGTGCGGGATTCATCCTCTTCGATAACTTCGCCCACCAAATCAATGAGGTCGTCGAGGACAAAGATTGGGCACGAGGCCCGCAGGGCAATGGCTAGAGCATCTGACGGCCTACTTGAGACTGTTACTTCTGGCCCACCATCTGGCGTTAGGACCAAATCGGCATAGTACGTGCCATTAGAAACATGGGTCAGCACAACTCGACTGACTGAGACCGATACCCGCTCGAGTGCAAGCACAAACAAGTCATGTGTCAGCGGACGAGGCGTTTGTTCGGCGTCAAGCGCAGTTTTGATAGCTGCTGCCTCTGGCGCCCCGATGAAGATCTCAAATTGCCGACGCGGTGCGTCTTCTTCACGCAAAGTAACTACAGGCGTGTTTGACATTCGATCTATGCGTACTCCACGTACAGAGAGAGATTTCATGATTACTTCTGTTCCGTCAACCGAGCGATATCTCGCATCAACAACGAGTTACGCAACTCGCCGCCCAGCTCCATGAACTCAGCGAGCATTTCGAGAGCTTCATCACGCGAGGCTGGGTTTCTTTGTCGCAAGAGGGGAAGGATTCTTTGCTCAAACAAACTAAGTTCCCTATCAGCAGAGGATTTCCAAGCACGCAAGTGACGAATATCAATACCCATTTCCTGGAATCGACCGGCTGTGCGGGCAATGGAGGCTGAGTGTGTATCAAAGAAGGTCGTGTCACCAACGTCATGGCCACTTACGAGACCAGCTGCCTCTAAATCTTTAAGAAATGTCGAATCAATATGAACTTGTTCAAGAAGTTGATCTCGCGGAATTGATTCCGTCTTGTCGGCGTGTTGCAGGGCAACTTTTCTTTGTTGACGTTTAACAGACGCTGGCACGATGGGGTCTTGTTCCAGTTGAGGTGATTGCTCGACAGCAGCGGGGCGCGGCATTGCAGCACGTGCTGCAGGATGACCCGATGTCGAAACTAATTCGCTGATGTTGTCCAAGTCGCGACTGATGTCTTGACTTTCATCTTCGAGCTTGCCTTTGATCACGCGCAATGGAAGGTAGTTATTCTTCTGCTCTTGAAGAATAAAGCGAAGACGTTCGACTTCAGCAGAAGTGAATTTCCTGTAGCCAGAAGGAGTTCTCTCGGGAACGATTAAGCCTTGACTCTCCAGAAAACGAATCTTAGAAATAGTGACGTCTGGAAACTCTTCTAGCAGTTGCGCTAGCACTTCTCCGATTGAGAGATAGTCACGATCACTCATGATTTCTCATCCGGCCTCTCTAAGAAAACCAAATGAAACTTTCCAATTTGCAGTTCATCACCTTGCGTCAGTTCAATCACGTCAACTCTTTTTTGGTTGACGTAGGTTCCGTTCAAAGATCCGACATCACGAACTATGAATCGACTGTTCTCTGATGTGATTTCACAATGACGACGAGACACAGTGATGTCGTCTAGTGAAATATCGGAGTCAGCGTGACGACCAATGTTTGTTAATGGCGAGGACAGAACATAGTGATCACCCTCCCCTTCACCGCCTCGAAGCACCAAAATTGCTGTTCCACGGGAAATGTTTGTCAAAGAAACCTGAACATCATCCTCAGGGCCAGGTGCATCTTGTAGCGAGTCTGTCTTTGCCAAAGTAATCGTGTGATCAGAGACAATGTCTAAAACCGTTCCGCACGCAGAGCAAAAAGCCGATAGAGGAGGATTCCTATGACCACACTGGTTACAAAACACGTACGACATAACTATTAACTACTACGCCCCAATGAGCGCCGAGTACTGCTCCGCACTCATCAACTCAGCTTCGTTGATTTCTGACACCTCGATGTCGCAGATCCAGCCCGATACATATGGATCAGTATTAAGAAGTTCCGGAGTTGCAATCAGTGCCTCATTAACTGCAACCACTGTTCCGGCAACTGGGGCATAAACATCATTGACACTCTTTGTGCTTTCAATCTCACCAAGCCCATCATGCAGAGTTATGACGGAGCCGACGTCAGGAAGTTGAATGAACACGATGTCTCCCAATGCATCTTGTGCATAGTCAGTGATGCCAACCCTGGCCCGAGAGCCGTCGATTTGCACCCATTCGTGATCTTTTGAATATCGGAGTTGGGAAGGAACTGTCACTTCACTAACGGTACTCTCTATGACCTTCGTCCCGACGCCAAGTGACTCCTCACCGTCGGCAGATACTCGAAGAACGATTTATACGAAACAAAGACACCTGGGATACCGACTGCCCACCCCATGTAGGTGAACACAGTCCAGGCACCTCCGGCCGACCCGAGTGTGATCCAGGGAACAGCCGCCATCAGAGCGAATGTCGCCCACTTACCGAGACGAGTTACAGGGAAACGCTCCATACCCATGGCTGTGGCTACAACCATAAGAACGGCAATAGAGACCTCCCGAATGAGTATGACGATCCCGAACCACATTGGCAGGTAGTCGTAGTACAAAGCAGCACCAATTCCGACAAAGAACACTGTGCGATCGGCAATGGGGTCAAGAATCTTTCCCAGTTCGCTCACCTGATTGAAACGTCGAGCAATGTAGCCATCAATCCAATCCGTGGATGCAAGAAGCCCGAAAAACCAACTGCCGGCAACTACCCGTCCATCGGCAAACAAACTGACAAACGTAGGCAACATGGCAAGACGCAGCAGAGACAGCACATTCGG
Organism: Ilumatobacteraceae bacterium; assembly: GCA_030729045.1. GTDB lineage: Bacteria > Actinomycetota > Acidimicrobiia > Acidimicrobiales > Ilumatobacteraceae > UBA2093. The sequence goes on along the minus strand of JANQYF010000022.1, from coordinate 6,133 downwards.
AATGGTCAGATTTTCACGAATACTCACAGACAGATGGTAGCCCCAGTGACCTTTCCACATTGAGCATCGGCATAGTCTGCAGATATGAAACCTGCCCTCGAAAACCAAGTTGCCTTCATCACCGGTGGAGGTTCCGGCCTCGGAGCAGCAGCCGCCCGCCGACTTGCTGCTGATGGAGTTTTGGTTGCTGTTAACGACTTAGACCTCAACGCGGCTGAAAAAGTCGCGAACGAAGTTGGCGGCATCGCATATGCATTCGACGTAACTGATTCGCAAACCTTCTCCTCTGCCGTCGATGACTGTGTCAAGAAATTGGGCCGACTTGACATCATGGTCAACAACGCTGGCATCGCGCCCCAAGACACTGCTTCAAAGACAGACTTGATGATTGAAAATGTAACGAAGAGAATGGCCGGCGAAATTGATCAGATGAATCCAATGAACTATCTACGTGATCTGACCGACGAAAATTGGGACAGGATGATAAAGGTTCATCTGTACGGTGCGTTCTACGGGTGCCGTGCAGCCCTTACGCATATGCAACCTCAGCGGTCAGGTCGCATCATCAACATCTCGTCAGTACTTGGGCTTTATCCTGCTGCTGGCGCACCCCACTACTCTGTTGCAAAAGCCGGAATCATCACGCTCACAAAAGCAGTGGCGGCTGAAGTGGCGCCTTTAGGCATAAATGTCAATGCAATCTGCCCTGGCTACATTCGCACGCCTCTACTAACGCCATTTAGTGAAACCATGATGGCTGGAATCACTATGAGAATTGGGAAAGGTCGCCTCGGCGAGCCTAATGAATTAGCAGACATGATCCGGTTCTTGTCCGGGCCAGAGTCGGAGTACTGCACAGGCGATGTTTTCAATGTGTCAGGTGGATACACCGGATGACAACTATTTTCACGCGGATAATTGAAGGTCAGATTCCCGGAACCTTCGTCTACCGCGATTCGCTGTGTGTCGCGTTCTTGAGCATAAACCCGCTCGCCAATGGTCATGTTCTAGTTGTTCCCATCGAAGAAGTTGACCATTGGATAGACATGAGTCCAGAACTCTCTGCTCATATGTTCTCCGTATCGCATCGAATATCAATTGCGATATCAAGGGCGTTTCCGTGTACAAGAGTCGGGCTGATTATCGCTGGATACGAAATCAATCATTGCCATATCCATCTGATTCCAACAAACACAATGAGCGAACTGAATTTCGCGAACGCCGCTGCAAATGTCGAGCGCAGTGTGTTGGAGGCGCAAGCCGAAAAACTGATGGGCGAATTGGCTCGTTTCTAGAACAGAGTGTCAGGGTCGCTTTTCTGGGTGATTTCTACATATTCATCCAGCAAAGCTTCGTAGTTGTTCTTCACGCTGTTCACCAAAGTAGACACTTTTCTTGCAGCGAATCGCGGCTGATGCTCCGGTGCAAACAGTTCAAGCGGAGGCACTGGGTTGCACATCCATTCCAGAGCATCATCAGCATGTAGTTCAACGGGACTTCGGCTGTGAATATGCGAAAGGTCATCGATGCTCTCGCGGGTAATCAAAGAAAATGTGTGTCGGCCTTCAAGTGCAGGCGATGCAGTCCAAATTCCGGCCACCAACATGAGACGACCATCTTCGCGAGTGACAAAATACGGAACTTTTCGTTTCGGGTCAGCCCTATCCCATTCATAAAACCCACTCATCGGAATGATGCAGCGCCTACTTGGTACAGATTGTCGAAACGAAGGCTTCTCGGTAATTGTCTCAGACCGAGCATTGATGAGTTTTGAACCAACACTTGGATCTTTGGACCAGGACGGAACGAGTCCCCACTGCATGGAATCAACAACGACGTTCGACTCCTCGTTACGAAGAATAGGCACATTGTGAGTTGGTGCTGTGTTGTAGTTCGGTGCAAACAAACTGGCTTCATCAAACGACATCGTCATTGTCGCCTCTGACAAAGCCTCCGACATTTCAGCCATCAATAGTTCAGCACTGAAAGCTCCCACAAAACGACCACACATCTTGCAATAACTCTTCTCTCCCACCCAGTACGGGCGACGATTTCATTGGTCGGGCTGGCGGGATTTGAACCCACGACCTCTTGTCCCCCAGACAAGCGCGCTACCAAGCTGCGCTACAGCCCGAATGGTGTATGACTCTATCGGTGAGCCTGACTTGATGTCTATACAAAGATCTGAATTACTCGCCAACCCAAGTACAGACATAGCAGCCCAACAAGCAATTTGAAATGCCACGGAGTTTTCTCACCGTCTATGCCAGCGAGTTTCTTCAAGTCAAGTGTGTCAGCTTTGATGCGACCCGATGCAGACACGTTGTCGACAGCGGACCGACATTCGGGACATTCACCATCGAGAGATAATGCTGACGGTGCAAAATACTTTGCACATGGCTCACACCACGGCATATCTAATCGCCCTTTTTCCGCACTCGAAGTTTGAGTGGTGTCGAGCCAAACTCAAACGCTTCACGAATAGAACGCTCTAAGTAGCGAATATAAGGGGCTGACAATTCACGATTCACAAACAATGTGAATGTCGGTGGGTCGTTTGCGCCCTGAACAGCAAACAACACCCTTGCGCCACCGGCCGCTGGTGACTTCTGTTGAGCCGCTGAAATCACTCTGTTCACATCTCGGGTTGGAATCTTGCGGTGGTACTGCTCGATGGCGTCCTGCAGAACAGGGCGCAATTTATGCACGCCCATGCCGGTGAGAGCCGACAACTTCAACACAGGCGCATCATCAATGAAGTACAACATGCGTGCAAGATCAAGTTCGACTTGTCGACGATTCTCTGAATCAAGAAGTTCCCATTTGTTCAGCACAATAAGAATCGGGCAACCAGCGACGTCAATTCGTTCTGCTAACCGTTGATCTTGACTCGTTACGCCAACTGTCGCGTCAATGATAAGAATTGCAATATCGGCCTCATCAATTGCCTTCAGGGCTCGCACAAGCGAATAGAACTCAGTTGATTCGTCAATCTTGCTTCGCTTACGCATTCCGGCAGTATCGATAAAGACCAACGGACCATCTGGCGTTTCTACAAGGGTGTCTACTGCATCACGCGTGGTACCAGGCATGTCGTGAACTACAGAGCGTTCCTCGCCGACCAAGCGGTTGAACAGGGTGCTCTTGCCAACATTTGGGCGTCCGACGAGTGCAACACGAGGAACTCCATCTGGTTTGATTGCATCTAGTTCACGAACTGGAAGTTCAACATGAGGTATGCGGGCTACGACTTCGTCAAGGAAATCACCGGAGCGACGACCATGGAGTGCAGACACTGCCATCGGCTCGCCAAAACCAAGTGACATGAAGATCCACTTCTCTTGTTCGCGACGATCGTTGTCTGACTTGTTGGCAGCGAGCAGAACCGGAACGCCAGTTTTGCGCAACCATTGCGAAATATGCTCGTCATCGTCAGTTACCCCGACAGATGCATCAACCATGAAGATGACCAGGTCGGCTTCACGAACAGCCTCCTCAACTTGGCGACTTACTTTGTCATCTAGTTCGGTACCGCTTGGCATCCAACCACCGGTATCAACAATCCAAAATTCAATACCAAGCCATGAGGCCATACGCGGATGTCTGTCGCGAGTGATTCCGGGGCGGTCTTCAACAATTGCCGCCTGTTCACCAATGACACGGTTAAACCAAGTGCTTTTGCCAACATTGGGACGACCAACAATTACAACTGTAGGAAATATGACTTTCTCTTCGTCAGACATGAGAAACCTCTCTTTTGGCTGATTCAAGCCGATCTCGTAGTGAACTTCCACTAGTTGGTAGAACTTCAATGTCGAACTGACTTTGTAAATCTTCTAAAGACCCACCGTCTAAGAAAACGCCGTCATTAAGGCACACATCAGGCAATAAGTACACATGAGCGCCGTTGTCCTTTTCCAGAACACTTTGAATATCTTCGAAGGTCATTAGTCCGGCCACAGCAGTATTGCCACCAAAGTATTGATTCTTCACTTCAAGAACCACGACATCATTGAAGTTCTGTTCAGCAAGTGCGGTACGCATAACAGTTGCCCCATACGAACCAGTAACAACGGCTATGGGCTTGTTAGCTGTTGGCTTTCTGGCTCTCAGGGAAACAGGAACAGAAGCAGATGATCGCAATCCGGTATCTGCTGCTGGATTAATCACTCGCACATAGTCAGTGGGTGAAGGCACATCAACGGAGGCAAAGAAACCAGATTGTTTACCCATCAAGTCGGGACCAGTTCCAGCAAAAGCATCCAGAAAGGACCGAACGAGCCCTACCCCATCTTCCAACATGGGAAATTCTCCGTAATGTGACGACTCAGGAACAGCCGCTTGCGCCACCAAGAAGAACTCATCGGCTAGGTGAATGGGTTGACAACCGATAGCACGAACGTAGCGGGCTTGCCATTTAGTAACAGTCTCTATAACTTGAGCTGCTTCTGATTGAGTGTGAACCCGCATGCGGTCCTCGGTATTGAAACGAGACAGTCCGAGCGGCACTATGGCGATTGATTCGAGAGTTGGGTACTGCTCTAAAAGGCCTGCGAGAGTCGACTCGAGAACATCTCCATCGTTAACCCCGGGGCAAAGAACTATTTGTGCGCGAATTTCAATGTCGTTATCAAGCAACACCTTCATCCATCGAAGACTGAACCCGCCGCGAACATTACGCAACATATCAGAGCGAACATGGGGCTCAGGCGAATGGATACTCACATAGAGAGGTGACAAACGCTCGTCGATCACGCGTTCTAGATCTGCCTCAGTGAAACGGGTCATGGTGGTGAAGTTCCCGAACAAGAAACTGAGTCGGTAGTCATCATCCTTCATATACAAACTGCGGCGCATGCCTTTGGGCAATTGATAGATGAAGCAGAACTCACAATGGTTGTCGCACGTATGAATTCGATCAAACACAGCGCTGGAGATGGAAACCCCCAACGGTTCTCCCGGCTGTCGCGCCAGATCGAATTCAAGCGTCTCGCGACCACGAAGAACACAAATATCAACCTCGTCAGACTCAACTAACCGCTGCCACTCAAGAATGTCGCGGGGAACCACCCCGTTCACCGACATGACTCGGTCTCCAACCAGCAGACCGACCCGAAATGCCGCTGAAGAACGGTCAATCGCAGCTATCTGCGGTAGAGAGTCGGTGGTCGAATTCACCCCTGCAGGCTACCGCTGAGCACTCTCGGTAGTCTGAAGAGGTTATATGGCCGTCAACAAGGTACTTCTCGCCTCACCCAGAGGTTTCTGCGCTGGTGTCGAAATGGCCATCAAGGCTCTCGCATGGATGGTGCGCTCGTTTGATGAGCCCGTGTACTGCTACCACGAAATCGTTCACAACAAGATCGTGGTCGACCGTTTCATCGCCCAGGGAGTTGTCTTTGTTGACTCCATCGACGAAGTTCCTGTCGGGGCGCCAATCATGCTGTCGGCCCATGGTTCTGCCCCAGAGATAGTTGCCGCTGCTCGATCCAGAGGAAGTTACGTGGTGGACGCAGTATGCCCTCTTGTAACGAAAGTGCATCATGAAGTAAAGACTCGTGCAGCCAAGGGCTACCACATTGTGTACATCGGACATGAAGGACATGAAGAAGCTGTCGGCACGATGGCGGTGGCACCAGCATCAATTTCTAGGGTTGAGTCTTTGGAAGAAGTTGAAGCACTTCCCCACTTTGATTCCAATGTTGCAATGCTTGCGCAGACGACTCTGTCTCATAGAGAATGGAATGAGATTGCCGTTCACGTACGTGAGAGATTCCCCGACGTATGGACGCCAGGCAAAAGTGATTTGTGTTTCGCTACAACAAATAGACAAACAGCTCTTATATCGATTGCAAGTACAGTCGATGCGTTTGTCATAATCGGTTCTTCAAATAGTTCAAATACTCGAGCCCTCGAACGTTTAGCAATCGAAGCAGGTTGCACTCAAGTATTTCGGGTCAACTCATTCGAAGAACTACCGAACGACTTGTACGGAACTGTCGGTGTTACTGCTGGTGCATCTGCACCAGAAGAACTAGTACAAGGCGTTCTTGAATTTCTTGCGCCAAAAGAAGGAGTCGAGGAAATCTTTGTCACTGAAGAAGATGAATACTTTCCTCCACCACGCAACATT